>CAITZZ010000388.1 GCA_903897005.1 uncultured beta proteobacterium
AAACCGATTCCCCTGCCTGCTGGTTACAGCGCACTGCAGCCCGACCCGGCAACCAACAAGCTGGTGCAGCGCTACGGTGCGCTGGCCGCTGCCATGACCGAAGTCGTGGTGGGTCGCCTGTCGGCCCCGCTGGACCGTCGCGCCAATAGCGCTGGCGAAAGCACGCTTGGCGACTTTCTCGCGGATGCGTTTTTGGCGAGCACGTATGACGCCGCGTACGGTGGCAAGCCCTCGCAGATCGCTTTCATCAACCGCGGTGGTCTGCGCAGCGACCTCAGCACCAGTCTCAGCGTTACCTACGGCCATCTGTTCAATGTCCTGCCATTCAATGACGCCATGGTTGCGATGGACCTGACCGGCCAGCAGTTGTTGCGCTTGCTCGAGCAGCAATGGGAGAGCCCGCAACCCGCGGGTGGACGAATCATGTCCGTCTCCAATGGTTTCACCTACAGTTGGGATGCCAGCGCGCCCGAGCGCGCACCCAGCGGCAGCGGGCAACGCGTTGTCCCGGGCTCCATGAAGCTCAACGGTGAACCCATCGACATGGAGCGCGTTTATCGGGTCACGGTCAACCATTTCATGTCAGTCGGCGGCGACAATTATTCGATCCTGCTGAAGGGCTTGAGCCGGCAGGACGGCGAGATCGACTTGATTACGGTCAAGCGCTATTTCGAGCGCCAGGGTGTGATCAAACCGCCGGAACTGGGCCGGATTGTGCGGGTCAACTGAGTTTGTTACAGGTCGTTACATTTTTACAACAGACCCATGAATTGGGTCACGACTGTCATCCCATTTAAATAAACTCTGTGCAGGATCAGATGCCAGCTGGCAGCTTCGTGGAGGGGCGCAGTTGGCCCATGTTCATCCCCAATTTTTTCAACCCAACTCCTGAATTGGATCAGCACAATGAAGTCACGCAAATCCTGGTTCGGCCATGCGCCCACCGCCATCAGCCTGGCCATCGCCATGCTCGCCATCCCCGCATTCGCACAGAACACCACCTCCGGTATTGCTGGCCGCATCACGGGTGCTGACGGCAAGGCCCTTAGTGGCGCGACGGTCAGCATCAAGCACGACGAATCAGGTTCGGTGAACAACCTGGTGACCGATGCAGATGGTCGCTATGGTGCGCGGGGCTTGCGCGTCGGCGGTCCCTACACCGTGACGATTACCAAGGATGGCAAGGTAGAAAAGCGTGAAGGCGTTTACCTGCAATTGGCGGAGACAGCCACCATGGATGCGCAGCTCGCTGGCGCCGCAACCACGCTGGCTGCTGTCACCGTCACCGGGACCGCTGGCGCCTCCAGTGTCTTTAGCAGCAACGCAATGGGTGCCGGAACCCAGTTGGGACGCAAGGAGATCGATGCCTATGCCTCGATCCAGCGCAGCCTGCAGGACTATGCCCGGATGGACCCGCGCCTGTCGCAAACCGACAAGGAGCGCGGTGAAATCTCGGCCGGCGGCCAGAATTCGCGCTACAACTCGATCACCATCGACGGCGTCACAACCAGCGACACCTTCGGTCTGGAATCGAACAATCTGCCGACCGCCAAGCAGCCGATCTCGATCGACGCCATCCAGTCGGTGCAGGTCAACCTCTCGAACTACGATGTGACGCAAAAAGGTTATACCGGCGCCAATATCAACGCGGTCACCAAGTCCGGCACGAATGAGTTCAAGGGCAGCGTTTACTACGTGTTCCGCAATGAGAGCCTCGTCGGTGATCGATACAACCGCGCCGATGACAGCTACTTCAGGCCCCTGCCATTCAAGGAAGAAACCAAAGGCTTTACGCTGGGTGGCCCGCTGGTCATGGACAAGTTGTTCTTCTTTGCCAGCTACGAAGAGCTCAAGAGCAACCGCGCACAGCCCCAGTTCGGCCCGGTCGGCAGTGCGCTCACCAATGTCGGCATTTCCCAGACCGTCATCGACTCATTGAGCGCGATGGCCAAGACCCAATACAAATTTGATGTTGGCGATACCAACGGCGACAACCCGCTCAATGTGAAGGACACGCTGATCAAGCTGGACTGGAACATCAACAGCAATCACCGCGCCAACTTCCGCTTCGCCAACACCAAGCAGGAAGAGAATAATTTTGGCAGCTTCAGCACCTCAGCCCTGACCCTGACCTCGTCCTGGTACAAGCAGAAGAAGAATATTGACACCATGGTGGGGCAATGGTTTGCCGACTGGACGCCGAACTTCTCGACCGAGTTCAAAGTATCCAAGCGCGATTACAACAGCGTGCCGATCAACAACGCCTATCTGCCGTCAATGGCACTGTCCTTCGCTGGCGCACTGCCAAGCAACTCACCCGCTGGCGTCAACACGGGAACGCGTTTCCTGAATTTCGGAACCGAATTCAGTCGCCATTTCAACGTTCTTGATACCAAGACCACCGATGCCTACTTTGGTGCCACCTGGGTGCGTGATAACCACGAAGTGAAATTCGGTGGCGACCTTGCCAACAACAAGGTTTACAACGCTTTCCTGCAAGGCACTTACGGCAGCTATACCTTCAATTGCACCAGCAGCACAACAAGCTTCACCTACAGTTTCGGCGCGATCAACTGCGGCACGGCCACCGCGGCGCAGGTGGAAGCTGCAGTGTTGGAAAACTTCAGCAAAGGACGGCCCTCCTCGTATCAAGTCCAGGTAGCTGCGCCGGGCAAGACGCTCGACGACGGCATTGCCCAGTGGGCTTTGGCCAATACCGGCGTGTTTGTGCAAGACACCTGGACCGTCAACAATCGCCTGACCGTTTCCGCCGGTGTGCGCTTTGACTCGCTCTCGACCAGCGACAAGCCGGCCTTCAACGCCGCTGCTGCCGCTCCAAGAGTCGCTGGCAGCGTGACGGGTACAACCGTGGTGCGCAACAGTGGCGGGTTTGGACTCGACAACTCGGTGACGGTGAATGGGCAGACCTTGGTCCAGCCGCGCGTTGGCCTGAATTACGTGCTTGACCCGAGCGACAAGCAGAGGGCGCAACTGCGCGGTGGTTTCGGCCTGTTCCAGGGGGCAGCCGCCAATGTGTGGCTGTCCAACCCCTACTCCAATACCGGTCTGGCCACGCGCATCATCGGTTGCGGCATCAGCGGCTTCTCGGCTTGCCCGGGCACGGGTGGACTCTTCAGTGCCGACCCAACCCAGCAGCCAACCAATTTCGTCGGTGCCATACCGGCCGCCAATGTGGACTTTGTCGACCCAAGCCTGAAGCAACCGGCCGTCTGGAAGATGAATCTCGCCTATGACGGCGTGCTCCCGTTTGGTGGTCTGGTGTTTGGTGCCGAATGGATGTACACCAAGAACCAGTCGGGCATTTACTACCAGCACCTCAACCTGGGTGGCGCCACGCGCAGTGGCCCGGATGGTCGTGAGATGTATTACACGCCGCAGGGCTATAACCCGGCCTGCTGGACCTCCACTGGCAGCTTCACGACCAACCCCACCGGGTGCAGTGGCGGTCGCGCGAAGGCCTTGAGCAACCCGCTCTTCAACAACGTGCTGCTGGCGACGACAAGCGACCAGGGCGGCGGCAACGCGATCACCCTGTCCCTGTCGGATCCGAACAGCAAGGTTGTCGGCTGGCAAGTGGCTTACACGCGGACCCTGGCCACCGAGGTCAGCCCACTGACCTCATCGGTTGCCAACTCCAACTTCAACTCACGCTCCATCTTCAACTCGAATGAAGACGTCAGCGCCAACTCGGCCTACCTGGTCAAGGACCGGGTCACAGCGGCCCTGAACTGGGCGCCCAAGCTCCTGGCGGGCAAGTACAAGACCACGTTTGGCCTGTTCTACGAAGGCCGCTCCGGCAAGCCCTACAGCTGGACCTATCGCAATGACATCAACGGCGATGGCGTCTCGGGCAATGACTTGATGTACGTCCCGTCCGGACCGCAATCAGGTCAGGTCGTCTTCCAGGGCGATACGGCAAGCAACCATCCGAACGAAGACCGCTTCTGGAGCATTGTCAATCTCGATCAGTCTCTGAGCGATGCCAAGGGTGGTGTGGTCAAGCGCAACGACGCCTTCTCGGAGTTTGTCAACACCTTTGACGTGCGCATCAGCCAGGAAGTGCCGGGCTTTTCCGCCAAGCACAAGGGTGTGTTCAGCTTCGACATCCTGAACGTGGGCAACCTGATCAACAAGAACTGGGGCCGTACCAATGAAATGGCGTTTGGATCGAGCGGTGGGCAGACTCGCAAGTTCGTCAGCTATGCAGGCCTGAGCGCGGACGGCAAGTACATCTACCAGGTGGCACCGTCGATTGACGACCTGACAATCCGTCAAGCCAAAGGCGAATCGCAGTGGGCAGTACAGGCCACACTGCGTTACGAGTTCTAAGGCCTGGTGTCGGTCTAGATATCGGAAGAATCACCGTCCGGTTCAGCACCCAAGCTGCTGCTTGGGTGCTGGGCTCAGAACGACTGTGAGTTCGTGCGATTGAACGATTCCAACCGTGTGCGAATCTGTAGATGCGCCTGAATAGACACTGATTTGCGAGTCTGCCCTTTTGTCGGGATGACATCGCCCAAATGCACTCGCACCTGAATCGTTGACTTTGCCATCACCTTTCGTAGCGAGAACGCCAACGACATCTCACCGGTGAAGGGTGCCGCCTGACAAGGTAATCCTGTCTGGGCATCCATATACCGCATAGCCACCGGCACGACGGCAATCTGTGCGCTGATTGCCCCCTCAAATACATTGGCGTGGAACGGATTCAATCCTGTGCCATCCGTGCTGGTGCCTTCAGGAAATGCGATCACTGCATAGCCTTGATCAAACGCTTTCAATGCGCCATCCACCATGCCTCGAGCTGAGGTGCGTGAGCGACGGTCCACAAAAATGGTTGAGCAGTGCTGCGCCATGGTGCCTATCAATGGCCAGCGCCGCACTTCAGCCTTTGCCACAAAGACACCGGGCAGCAGTGATTGAAGAACCAGAATGTCAAGCCACGACACGTGGTTGGCGACCACCAGGCTGGCGCCCGGTGGTGGCGGTGCTCCCTCCACCCGAACTTCCACTTGCAGAATCTGCAATACCTTGGACGCCCAGCGCTGAATCTCTGTGAGTTTCTGCTCGGGTTGAAGTCTGGGAAAGCGCAAGCACAAAACCAGGGTGAAGCGACTCAGCTCAAGCACGAGCGCGAGCATTTTGAACTGTGTAAGGCCGCGTCGATGGCGGCTGACCTTGACGGCTGGAACTGGCTGCGCCAGTGAAGACGGGACCATCTATCGGGAATAGAAACGCGGCAAGTGCCTGCGACTGCGAACTTGCAGGCGTGAGCGCTGCAGGGCGAACAGTTCATGCACGCCCCAGAGGATGCATGCGGGAATAGCCAACAGATGTGAGAAGGAGACTTTGCGTGGCATGGTGTGTGACATTTCTGAACCGAAGTTACACGCCGCATATGACACGTTTGTGTCAGTGTCAAATTACCACGTTGTCATTTTCAGTTCTTGCAGGGTAAGCGGCTAGCCATGGCACCTTGACGCAGGGGCCGGCAATATGCGAGGTCGTTGACTGCGCTCAGACCAGAGGCTGCCAGCGATGCGGAAGCAACTCCTCGATTCGGCTGTTCAGGTGCG
>CAITZZ010000389.1 GCA_903897005.1 uncultured beta proteobacterium
CGCTGCCAGAGGTCGACGTTCTTGACCGGCTGTTTGGATGCGGTCTTCCAGCCCCTGGCTTTCCAGCCGTTGAGCCACTCGGTCGTGCCCTTGAGCACGTACTGGCTGTCAACGTGCAGGTTCACATGACAGGGACGCTTCAAGGCCGACAAGGCCTCGATCACCGCCATCATCTCCATGCGGTTGTTCGTTGTCTCTAACTCCCCGCCGCACAATTCCTTCTCCGCCTCTTTTGACTTCAGCAGCACGCCCCAGCCACCGGGGCCCGGATTGCCCTTGCACGCGCCATCGGTGTAAATTTCTATCGTATTCAATCGGTCTTTCCCATCGTTGCGTCGATGATTGTCTCAGAGCGATTGAGCGTCGCGCTGCCGGCCACCGACACCGGCGCTGCCGCCACCGATCTCGACGCCCGCCAGGCCGGGCTCAGCAGGGTCACACCACGCACGCGCTTGACGGCCACCAGAAAATAGACGGCGCCGAAAATCGGCCACCAGCGCTGGCCGATCCAGTCCATCCAGGCAAAGCGCCGCAACCAGGTGTCACTTGCCAGCGCCGGCCGGTAACAGCCGAAGTGACCCACTTCCACTTCAAAGCCGAGCAGTCGCAGCCAGTCACGCAAGCGCCAGTAGCCAATGCACTCCTCCTGCGGCATGAACTTCTTGCCGAAGCCCAGACGGCGGTACAGCCGCGCGCGCTTCTGCCTGAAACCCCATAGTGATACCGGGTTCAAGCCGCAGATCACGACACGCCCCTCGGGCACCAGCACGCGCTCCACCTCGCGCAGCGTGGCGTGTGGATCGCTGGCCAGTTCCAGCGAATGGGGCAACACCACCAGATCCAGACTGCTGGCCGGGAAGGGCAGCGCTGCAAAATCCGTCAAGATGGCCGCACCCGGCGCCGGCGTGGCACTGGCCAGCCAGCGGTGCGGCATGCGGTTGGCACGCAGGGCATCGAGTTCGCTCAAACCCAGTTGCAGCGCGTGATAACCAAAAATGTCGGCTACCGCCAGATCGAGCTGCGCGCGCTCCCACTCCAGCAGATAGCGTCCGGGCGGCGTCGCAAACCAGTCATGCAAACCTATAATTTGATCGTTCATGAAGTTAATCCCACTACCCGCCTTCAGCGACAACTACATCTGGCTGCTGCACGACCAAAGCCATGCGCTGGTGGTTGACCCCGGCGACGCCCAGCCCGTACTCGCTGCGCTGCAGAAATTCAATCTGCAGTTGCAGGCCATTCTAGTCACGCACCATCACCCCGACCACACCGGCGGCGTCGCTGCCTTGCGCCAGGCCACTGGCGCCCTGGTGTTTGGGCCGGAGCGCGAAGCCATGCCAGAGCCATTGACCCGACTCAGCGATGGCGCGCGAGTGCAATGCCTCGGTTTGAACCTGGAGGTGATCGAAGTGCCGGGCCACACCTCGGGTCACATCGCCTATTACGCCGAAGTGCCGGACCAGGCACCGATTCTTTTTTCCGGCGACACGCTGTTCAGCGGCGGTTGCGGTCGTTTGTTCGAGGGCACGCCGGCACAGATGCTGACCTCGCTGAAGCGGCTCTCGGCACTGCCAGACAACACCCGGATCTGCTGCGCGCACGAGTACACGCTGAGCAACCTGAAATTTGCCTGCGCGGTCGAGCCCGACAATGACGCGCTGAAGGCTTATCTCGCCAGTGTGCAGGGACTGCGCGCGGCCAAACAACCCAGTCTGCCCTCTTCCCTTGTTCTGGAACGCCAGATCAACCCCTTCTTGCGTACGCAGCGCGCCGCCGTCGTTCAGGCAGCACAAGCGATCGACGCGAGCGCCAACGACGAAGTCAGCGTTCTTGCCGCGCTTCGTCAGTGGAAAAACCAATTTCAATGAAATTTCTCCCTATCGTGTGCCTGTGCACCACGCTCTGGCTGACAGGCTGCGCCAGCACCGGCGTCATCACGGGCGCCGATTCGAGCAGCCGCGCCAGCGGCACCGCAGCGCCCGTCAGCAGCGCCACCTCTGAGGTGATCGGCACCAAGCAAGCCGCCGTCAGCGTCAGCGGTGAACTGCTGCCGATCACAGCCACGCGGGCCGCTTCGAGTGCGGTCGCACAGCTGGCGCCACCGGCTGATTTATGGGAACGCATCCGACGCGGCTACGCCATGCCCGATCTGGAGAGCCCGCTGGTACACGACCGCGAGCTCTGGTACAGCAGCCGCAACGACTACATCCTGCGCATGACCGAGCGTTCACGCAAGTACCTGTTCCACATCGTTGAAGAACTTGAACGGCGCAACATGCCAACTGAGTTGGCCCTGCTGCCCTTCGTCGAGAGTGCCTTCAACCCGCAGGCCGTTTCCAGCGCCAAGGCCGCCGGTATGTGGCAGTTCATGCCGGCCACCGGAAAGAACTTTGAGTTGAAGCAGAACGCCTTTCGCGACGACCGGCGCGATGTGCTGGCATCGACCCGCGCGGCGCTCGACTACCTGCAAAAGCTTTACGGCATGTTCGGTGACTGGCAGCTCGCACTGGCCGCCTACAACTGGGGTGAGGGCAGCGTCGGGCGGGCCATTGCCAAGAACCAGCGCGCCGGATTGGGCACCAGCTATGGCGAGCTCTCGATGCCAATGGAAACCCGCTTTTACGTGCCCAAATTGCAGGCCATCAAGAACATCGTCGGCAAGCCGCAGGCCTTCAATTCGAGTCTGCCGCAGATCGGCAACCATCCCTACTTCCAGACCGTGGATATCAAGCGCGACATTGACGTCGCGCTCGCCGCCAAGCTGGCCGAAGTACCGCTGGAAGACTTCAAGGCGCTCAATCCATCGGCGAGCCGCCCCGTCATTCTGGCTGCCGGCACACCACAGATACTGCTGCCCTGGGACAACGCAGCGATCTTTCAGCGTAATCTGGAAGCCTACAGTGGCGGTCGACTGGCGAGCTGGACGGTCTGGCTGGCGCCCACCACCATGCGACCCGCCGACGCCGCCAAGCGTGTCGGCATGACCGAGCAGGCATTGCGCAGTGTCAACAACATTCCACCCCGAGGGGTCGTGATCAAGGCCGGATCGAGTCTGCTGGTGGCGCGTGCCAGCCATCTTGAAACCGATGTTGCGGTGCATCTGGCAGACAACGGCCAGTTATCACTGGCAGCCCTGGCTGCACCCAAACGTCCTGCGGCGAAGGGCCGAAAACCGGCGGTGCGAGGCAAGACCAAGGCGCGCGCACCGGTCGCACGTAGCAAGGCAGTGGCCAAGCCAGCGTCGCCAGTCAAACGGTAGCTAACGCTGCAGGCCTAGCGCCGGTCCACCAGTGCGTGCGCAATGGTGCCCAGATCAACGTACTCCAGTTCACTACCCACGGGGACGCCGCGCGCCAGCCGCGTCAGGCGCAGGCCCTTGGCTTTCAGGCCCTCGCTGATCACATGGGCCGTGGTTTCGCCTTCAGCGGTGAAGTTGGTC
>CAITZZ010000390.1 GCA_903897005.1 uncultured beta proteobacterium
TCGGCTATGGCCTGACCGACTCACCCGCTGGCCAGGCAGCCTGGATTTACGAGAAGTTCTACGCCTGGACCGATAACCGCGGCGAGCCCGAGAGCGCCCTGAGCCGTGATGCCATGTTGGATAACATCATGCTTTATTGGCTTCCCGGCACGGCCGCGTCATCGGCCCGACTTTACTGGGAGAGCCTGGCTTTCTTCAGGACGCAGAAAATCGCCCTGCCGGTTGGCGTGACCATTTACCCGAAAGAATTTTCCCGTCCATCGCGGCGTTGGGCGCAGCAGCACTTTGCCCATATCGTGCATTGGAGTGAAGCCGACAAGGGCGGGCATTTTGCGGCATTCGAGCAGCCCGAACTGTTCGTGACGGAACTGCGAAACTGCATTCGGAAGATGCGGTTGGAGAAAGAGCAATGAAACAGGTACGCAATGTGATCGAGGGCCGTTTTCCCTGGCTTTACGCCGACATCGAAAAGACGCTGATCGAGGCGGAGGCACGCTTTAACGCGCAGAGCGGCCAGGCGCCATCAGAATTCCTGCTCGAGCACACAAGACGCACGGCTGCCATTGCCCACAGATTAGCCACCATGGAAGGGGTTGATCCCTTCCTCCCCGTGCTGGTGGCGCTGTACCACGATGCAGGCAAGTTTCATGAGGGTGCTTACCATCAGGACCGCCTGCCAGAGGAAGAACATGCGGCGCTGCTGGCGGAAAAAATGCTCACGGCGTTCGGCCTGGATCGCACGTCCATCGAGACAGTGCTGCAATCGCTGCGCGCCCTTTACGACGAGCGTCTGCCGTGCATCGGCCCGTCACGCATCGTGCAGGATGCCGACCGGCTCGAAAAGCTGGGGCCGCTCGGCGTGGGCGCCTTCTTTACCAAGGCCACCTTGCGCGGACGCGGACTGGTCGATGCGCTGGTGCATACGCTGAGCCGGGAACTCACGTACGCGCGGGCTGCTCCGCGCTCAATGTTCACCGCATCAGGCAAGAAACTCGCTCTGGAGCAGGCACCCAGGACGATTGCATTTTTTGACAATCTGCTCGAGCAGATTGAGACCTGGGGCATCGCTTCGTTTGAGTGCCACACCATCGTGCTGGACGAGGACTTCCGCAGCCGCGACGGCGCGGTCGTGCATGGCATGGAAGTCAACATCGCCATGCTTCGCGTCTGCCCGGATTGCGACCATCCGCTCGCGCTGACGCACAAGCGCGAAAAGGGCGTCAAGTGCGAGCGCTTCACCGCCCGTTTCGAGTGCACTCATTGCAGCTACACCAGCGAAACCTCGCTCTGCCTGCCCCTGCTCGCCTGACCCGGCGCAAGGTCAAGCGGGCTGAAATTCTGAACCCTATGCCTCTTGTCTTTCATCGCTTTATCGCGCTCTTGCTGTTCGGGCTGCTGGGGACCTTTGTCGGTCCCGATTTGCTGGCAGAGGAATCGAAAGCCGGGCCTGCAACCCTGTCAGACGGGCCCTATGTGCGTTGGCAGGGGAGGCAGGCAACGGTGCTGTCCGTGCACGACGGGATCCGCCATGAATACCGATTGACGGAGCCTTTTGAACTCGACTTGCCTGGGCTGACGCCGATACGACTCGATCCGGCCTCACCCTCCGCCGCTGTTTCAGACATTTCCGCTCCTGATCGCATCGCCGCTGTGAGCGATATCCACGGCAACTTTCGTGGTCTCGTAGCGCTGCTCCAGGCTCACCACATCATCGACGCGCAAAAGAACTGGTCCTTTGCCCACAACCACCTGGTGATCATTGGCGACATCTTTGATCGTGGTTCACAGGTCACCGAGGTATTGTGGCTGTTGCGCCAACTCGAAGCCCAAGCCCGGTCTGCAGGGGGAAGAGTCCATGTCCTGCTCGGCAACCACGAGATCGCCGCGTTGCGCGGGGACGAGCGCTACTTGCATCCCAATTACGTCTTCCTGCAAAAAAAGGTTCTTCGGACGGATCAGAAGGCGCTTTACGGTCCCGCTACGGAAATGGGGCGTTGGCTGCGAAGCAGACCCGTGTTGCTGCGCATCGGTTCCTTTCTTTTCGCGCATGGCGGTCCTTCACCGGCCATGCTGTCGGAAGAACGCGAGATCGCGGCTTTCAATGATGCATTCCGCAAGGTGATTGATCTGGAGGGCAGTCAGCGACTTCTGGGAAGGGACTCACCAATCTGGTACCGTGGACTGATCCCCGGCAAAGAGTCAAAACGCCCGGATGCCAGCACCGAGGAAATCGAGCAGATCCTGTGGGCTTTCGGAGTCCGCACCATCGTCGTAGGGCATTCCACGATCAGGCGCGGAATCTCAACTTTCCACAGCGGTCGCGTCCATGGCATCGACGCGGATCTCCAATCGGGCGGAACTGGCGAGATATGGTTGTTCCGCAACGGGGCCTGTTTCCGGGGCCAAAGCGATGGTTCTTCCTCGCCGCTTGCCTTGTTCTGATCGTCAGTTGAACGATCGCGTCGTCAAGCAGTTCGCCCCGGTACGCTGGTTTTTCCCGCTCCCAGGTGAATGCCGCCGTCCAGCAGCAGCAATTCGCCGGTCATGGTGCGCGCACCGGTGGTCAACCAGACGATCGCCTCGGCCACGTCTTGCGGAGAGCTGGCGCGCTCCAGCGGGGAACTCGCCTCCGTCAGCGCTTTCACCTTCTCAAAACCCGCCTGTCCCAAGCCGTCGACAAACCAGCGTGAGGTGATCAAGCCCGGGCAGACAGCGTTGACCCGGACGTCCGGTGCCAGCGCGCGCGCCAGATACAGCGTCAAGGAATTCAAGGCACCCTTGGACGCGATGTACGGAACCGAAGAGCCAATGCCCAGCGAGCCCGCAATCGACGATACGTTGACCACCGAACCCTTGGCGGCTTTCAGATGCGGTGCGCAGGCCCGCACCATCTGGAACGCACCGACGGTGTTGACCGCATAGATGCGCGCAAAGGTTTCCATGTCCAGAACGTCCCAATTCGACGCTCCGGTGAAGCTACTGACGCCGGCGTTGTTGATCAGCGCATCCAGGCGGCCCCAGCGGTCAATGGCCGCCTGGGCCAGTGCCTTGCAGGCCGCATCGTCGGCCACATCGCCCTGCAGCAGCAGGGTGTCCGCACCCGCGGCGTCGCAGGCCGCTTGCGACGCTCTGGCCTCGGCTTCGCTGCGCGAATAATTGATCACGATGTTGTAGCCCTGTTGGGCCAGTAGCTGGGCAGTGGCGGCGCCGACGCCGGTGCCCGAACCGGTGATGAGAGCAACTTTGCGGTCTGTCATGGGAAGGGCCTGGTTGGGTTGAAGAAGCTCATTGTGGAACGACAGCAGTATCGTCGGAACTCGCCATGATTGTTTCGTCGTGAGCCGCCATGTCTACCAAGGGCGCTGCCGCACGCTTTTACTCCCTTTGTCACTACCTTGGTTGTCAGAGTTGGAGCCAATTTGACCTGACTTGACTTGGGTCAGCACTTCCGAAATAGATCATCGTAGTAACCATATTGAGGCTGGCGACAGATTCAGTTGTTCTCAAAGTGGTCGTAATGATGTGTACCGGATATTGACCCACGATGCCCGCGGACACTCCGTGGCCGCTTGGTGGCATTCCGGGCAATTGACCTTCCTTGGACGGAGCAGACATGAGCGAAGCAATGCAGGTATCGGCCAGTTCGGCCAAACAGGGGCCCAGCGCCGACACGGCGCCACAGGAATTTCTGACCTTTACGCTGGGCAAGGAGGAGTACGGCATCGAGATCCTCAAAGTCCAGGAAA
>CAITZZ010000391.1 GCA_903897005.1 uncultured beta proteobacterium
GCACCCGGTTCGCCTGGGATGGACGTCGACCACTGGTCGCTGTGCAAGGACGGCTCGGAGCGCCTCAGTGCCAGCAAGTCAGCGACATAGTCGCGCAGACCGTCGTCGGCCTTTGACCAATCGAGCCAGCCCAGCGCGTTGTCCTGGCAATAAGCGTTGTTATTGCCCTGTTGGGTTTTGCCAATTTCATCGCCAGCACACAGCATCGGTGTGCCTTGCGCCAGCAACAGCGAAGCCAGCATGGCGCGACGCACGCGCCGGCGCTGCGAGTTGATGGCGGCATCCGCAGTTTCACCCTCAACGCCAAAATTCTCGCTCAGCTCGCCGTCCCGGCCGTCGCGGTTGTCTTCACCGTTGGCCTGATTGTGTTTGTGCTTGTAGCTCACCACGTCATGCAGCGTAAAGCCGTCATGCACTGCAAGAAAATTGACGCTGGCACTGGGGCGACGCTGCCCGTGATGAAACAGGTCGCTCGAAGCCGTCATGCGCCGGGCAAACTCGGCGCGATCCACGCCGCGCTGCAGCCAATAGCCACGCACCGCATCGCGGAACTTGTCGTTCCAGTCCAGAAAGCGCCCAGGGAAACGTCCCACCTGATAGCCATGGGGTCCGCTGTCCCAAGGCTCTGCAATCAGATGAGCCCGCGCCAGTATCGGGTCCTGCTGCAGCGCGGCGAGGAAAGGCGCGCAGGGGTCAAAGCCCTGTTCGGTGCGACCGAGCACGGTTGCCAGGTCAAAACGAAAACCGTCGACCCCCATCTGCAGCACCCAGTAGCGCAGCGAGTCCAGCACGAACTGGCTCACTTTGGGATGCGCCACGTTCAGGGTATTGCCACAGGCGCTGTAGTTTTCGTAGCGGCTGCGGTCCGCCGGGTCGAGCCGGTACCAGCTGGCGTTGTCAAGACCGCGAAAGCTCAGTGTTGGCCCATGCTCGTTGCCTTCGGGCGTGTGGTTGTAGACCACGTCCAGCACCACTTCCAGTCCCTGTGCATGCAGGTCCGCGACCATCTGACGGAATTCGGCCGTGACGGCTGCAGGGTCGTCAGGCTGCGTTGCCAGGCGCGGATCCGGGCAACAAAAGCCCAGCGTGTTGTAGCCCCAGTAATTGCTTTGCCCGCGCTGCGTCAGGGCCGGCTCATCCAGGCAATACTGCACCGGCAGCAGCGACAGCGTGGTCACCCCCAACGACTTGAAGTGGGCCACGGCCGCCGGATGCGCCAGCGCCGCATAAGTTCCCTGCAGGGCTTCAGGAATACCGGGATGGGTTTTGCTGAAGCCCTTGACGTGGACTTCATAGAGCACCAGATCGGCCATCGCGTGACGCGGTGCGTTCAGGTAACCCGGCGCGATACCGAGGGGTGCGGCAACGCGTGCCTTGAGTGCGGTGGCGGCGTTCTCCTGCGAGTCGCCTTGATAGCGACCAACGATCTCGCGGGCGTTCGGGTCCAGCAGCAAGTGCCTGGCGTTGAAGCGTTGACCCTGCTGCGGATCGTCAACACCGTGCGCGCGCAAACCGTAAATCAGACCAGGGCCGGCGCCAGCCAGAAAGCCGTGAAAAACACCGTGGTCCGGACCCGCCAGCTCGTAGCGCTGTATCTCGGTTTGGCCGTCGGCATCAAACAGGCACAGCTCGATGCGCTGCGCATGCAGCGAAAAGACCGCAAAGTTGACGCCACCGTCGCGCACCTCGGCGCCCATCGGTTCAGACCGACCTTCTGACAAAACTAGCATGTGGATGAGAGAGTTCAGGATTCAGGAAACAGGGCCTTGATGATTGTAGTTAAATTACATTTTTGAAATCCGAACTCCTATATTTCCAACAAATTTACGGGTTGCTGCGGCTCACATCGGTTGAGATGCTCCGTTGTATAACTACATTTATTAAAGGTATACTCAAAACCCTGCAGCGCCATCGCCGGGATCGGCGCGTCGGGCGGTTCCTGCGCGCCAGCGCTGAGGTATTCCATGGCGGATGTAAAACTATCGAGTGTCAGCAAGTCCTTTGGCGACAACCTCATCCTGCAGCAAATTGACCTTGAAATTCACGACGGCGAGTTCATGGTTTTCGTGGGACCCTCGGGCTGCGGCAAATCCACCCTCTTGCGCATCATTGCCGGACTCGAAGACGTCACGCAGGGCGAGCTGAGTATCGGCGGCAAACGCGTCAATGAGGTGGCGCCGGCCGAGCGTGGCATTGCCATGGTGTTTCAGTCCTATGCGCTGTATCCGCACATGAACCTGTATGACAACATGGCGTTCGGACTCAAGCTTGCAAAGCTGCCCAAAGACGAGATCGACCGCGCGGTTCACCAGGCCGCCAGGATTCTCAACATCGATCATCTGCTGCTGCGCAAACCGAAAGACCTGTCAGGCGGCCAGCGCCAGCGCGTGGCCATTGGCCGGGCGATTGTGCGCAAGCCAGAGGTGTTTCTGTTTGATGAGCCGCTGTCCAATCTTGACACCGCCTTGCGCGTACGCATGCGCTATGAACTCGCCAAGCTGCACGAAGAGTTCAAGACCACCATGGTTTACGTCACGCACGATCAGGTCGAGGCCATGACGCTGGCTGATCGCATCGTGGTGCTGTCGGCGGGTCGGATCGAGCAGGTCGGCTCGCCATTAACGCTGTACGAGCACCCCGACAACCTCTTTGTGGCGCGCTTCATCGGTTCTCCGGGCATGAACCTGGTTGAGGGTGAACTCGTGACCGCCAGCGCCGAAGTGGCCAGCGTCCGGCTCAGCGGCGGCGAGCTGATCGAATGCCGGGTTGACGCCGCGCGCGCGCGCGCCGGCGATGCCGTGACCCTGGGCGTGCGGCCGGAGGATTTCCGGGTCGGAGAGACTGTCAACGCACTGCGTACCGAGGTCACTTTTGTCGAATCCCTGGGCAGCATCACCTATGCCTATTGCAGCAATCCGGCCAGCCCGGAGGTACTCACCGCGGCCGTCGAGCGTCAAACGCCGGTGCGCAGCGGCCAGGCGCTGGCGCTGGGCATTCCGAGCGCAGCAGCCTATCTGTTTGATGCCCAGGGCAAGGCCTTTCGCCGTCGGAGCGCTGCGGAGCAAAGCCGTGCTGCGTAAACGCTTCAGCGGGCAGTCCCGCATCCTGAGTGCCGCCGCGCTGGCGCTGCTGCTGTCGGGCAGCGTGCATGCCGGTCCGCCGTTGCGCCTGCTGGTCTGGATCAACGGTGACAAGGGCTACAACGGACTGCAAAAGGTCGGCGACAAATTCACGCAACACAGCGGCGTGCAGGTGGTGGTGCAGCACCCCGAGGGCGCGCCGGATAAATTCAGCGCGGCGGCGGCCGCCGGCAAGGGACCGGACATCATGTGCTGGGCGCATGACCGTGTTGGCGAATGGGCCAAGTCCGGCTTGGTGGTGCCGATTCGTCCAGCCAAACAGATTCGCGACCAGATCGATGAGAGCGCCTGGCGCGCCTTTACCTACCGCGGTCAGGTCTGGGGTTATCCGCTGGCGATCGAAGCCATCGGCCTGATCTACAACAAGGCACTGGTGAGCACGCCGCCGGCCAGCTTTGACGAGGTAATCGAACTCGACCGCAAGCTCGCGACGCAGGGCAAGCACGCCATTCTGTGGGCCTATAACAACTCCTTTTTCAGTTGGCCCTTGCTGGCCGGTCCGGGCGGCTTCGTCTTCGAGCGCAATAGCCAGGGCGAGCTCGATCCCAAAAAAGTCGGCGTCAACAACGCCGGCGCCTACCAGGGCGCCCAGATGCTCGAGCGTCTGATCCGTGACGGCCACATGCCCAGAGGCGCACGCTATGCCGAAATGGAGGGTGCTTTCGCGCGGGGCCAGGTCGCCATGATGATCAATGGCCCCTGGGCCTGGGACAACGTGCGCAAGGTCGGCATCAACTTCGGTGTGGCGCCGATTCCCGGCATCGCCGGCAAACCGGCCAAGCCCTTTGTCGGCGTGCTCGGCTGCATGATCACGGCGCCAAGCAAGCACAAGGACGTGGCGCGCGAGTTCATCGAGCATCATCTGCTGACGCTGCAGAGCCTGAAGATGATCGGTGCCGATGTACCCCTGGGGACGCCGGCCAACAAAGCCTATTACCAGGAACTCAGCAGCGATCCGAACATCGTCGCCACCATGGCCAACGCCAGAGCGGGCGAACCCATCCCCAACATCCCGGAAATGGGTCGCTTCTTCCCGGCCATCGACGCCGCACTCGAGGCCATTACCAACGGCCGTCAGTCGGCGCGCGATGCGCTCGACGGCGCCGCGGCTCGCATGCTGGCCCAATGAAATGAGTGCAGGTACCCAGCGCCCCAACACCCTGGCCCGCAACCTGTCGCGGCTGGCGCTTGCCGCCCTCACGCTGGCTCTGCTTTGGCTGGGTTTCAGCCTGTGGTGGGCTGGTCAGGCGCTGACAGCGCTTGGCGCACTGACGCTGGGCGGCTCGGCCCTTGTGATTTACAGCAAGGCGCAGTCGGTCGCCTGGAAGTACCTGTTCCCGGGGGTCGCCGCGATGCTGCTCTTTATCGCTTTTCCGCTGCTGTACACGGTGCAGATCGGCTTCACCAATTTTTCGTCCAGCCACCTGCTGGACTTCGAGCATGCGCGCGCCTACCTGCTCGAACAGTCGGTGGTGGATCAGGAACGGAGTCGCCCCTACACCCTGCACCGTGATGGAGACAGACTACGTCTGAAGCTCGGCGCCCTGGAGGGCATGAGCGATGCAGCGCTGGTTTCGAGCGCGCTGGACCTGAGCCGCAGCCCGGCAAGCGAGCCCTTGCCCATGCAAGCTCTGGGCGCGAACGTGCTGCAAGCGCCTTTGAACCTGCGCGAGTTGTTGGAGCATCGCGATGCACTCAGTGAGCTGCAGTTGCGCCTGCCAGACGGTCAACTGTTGCGCTATGCGGGGCTGCGCGAATTCGGTCCGATCGAGCCCTTGTGGCGCTCCAATGCGGATGGTTCCCTCACCCAAGTCGCCAGCGCCAGCATCTACCGGGCCAACCCGCGCAGCGGTTTTTTTGAGACCGACGCAGGCGAACGCATGCAACCGGGCTTCAAAGTCAACATCGGGCTGGCCAACTACAGCCGCATGCTGCTTGACGCCGACTTCCGCGGGCCTTTTGTCAGCATCTTTGTCTGGACCGTGCTGTTTGCCGCCCTGACCGTGCTGTTTTCCACCGCGCTGGGCATGACGCTGGCGGTGCTGCTGGAATGGCCGACGCTCAAGTACCGCGC
>CAITZZ010000392.1 GCA_903897005.1 uncultured beta proteobacterium
CGGCGGCCAGTCCACCGGCTATGCCCCACAGGCCGCTGGCCAGCAGCGCCTGGCGCCATGGGCGGGTTGGCATCAGGCCGGTGCTGACCAGCGCATCGCGCAGCTTTTGCCGCCACAACACCCACAGCGTGCCACTGGCAGCCAGCAGGCCGGCACCGGCAAAGGACAGCAGCAGGGCACGCTCCGCCTGGGGGCCTGCGGCATCTGGCGTATCGAGAAAGATACCCAGCAGGGCCTGCAAGGCAATGAAGGCCAGAGCGGCCAGGGCGCCATCGGCCAGGTCGATGCGCCGTGCTGGCCGCTCCAGCGGATCAAGCAGCCAGGCCAGCCGCGCGTCAAGCCGCTGCCACAAGGCATAGGCCAGCACCGCGCTCAGGCACAGCCAGAGCAGCCGACCATGCAGTTGGCCAAACAGAATGGCCTGGGTGTGCATGGCGGCGATGCCCATCAGCGCCAGCGATGCCGCCGGTTCAACCGCCAGGCGACCGTCGCCAGCGTTGCCGTCGGTACTGGCGGCACCAATGCCGACTGCGATGGCGGCCATGATCGGCAACCCCAGCGCCAGCATGGTCAAATCGGCAAGCGCCGCCAGCCCCGGCCACGGTCGGCTGATTAGGATTGCCGCCAGCCCCAGCCCGGTAAAAATCAGCGCCAGCGTCAGCCAGAGCAAAAACTTGCGCCGAATCACCTGTTGCAACGGCAGCGGGGAGCAAAACACAATCCCCAGCGCCGGGCCTTCGCTGGCCAGGGCCGTGGTTGCGCCGGGGATCAGCAGGTAAGCCCCCAGCCCGTACAGGGTGGCGCAGGCCTGGCGAAAGCTGGCCGCAGACAAATCGGCGCTATCGAGCAGCAGCAGCCACATGAGGCAGATCAGCACCGGCAGGCCGATCACGTTGAACAAAAACAAGCGGTCGCGCCGCAACAGCAGCAAGTCCTTGGCCATCATTGACAGCGCCGGCCAGGCCCGGGCCGGCCGCGCATCGGCCACGGCGCAGCGCACCCCCTGCAGCGTGCCGGGATCGTGAATAAAGCCGTCGCGCACGCTGCGTTCGGCCCAGACCAGCGTGGCCCATGCCAAGGCGGCCGCCACGACCCCACTGGCCAACAGCCAGAGCCCGGCCGCAGCACCGGGGCTAAAGCAGGCGCGCAACACCCAGGTCAGCGGCAGCAGGCTCCAGTCGAGCGGCCCCAGCTCGGGCAGCGCCACTGCTCTGACCTGCGCTGCGCCCATAAAGCCAAACATCATCAAGGTGGACAGGACGACGCAGGCCACCTGCACATCCTTGCGCCAGCGCAGCGGCAGATGGCGCTGGGCCAGCGCTTCGGCCAGCAGCCGGATGCTGGCCAGGGTCAGCGCCACCGGCAGACACAGGGCCAGCCCCAGCACCGGGGCCAGATAGCCGTGGCCGCCGAAGAAAGCCGCTACCGTCAGCACGGCGGGCACGCTGCTCCAAAACACGAAGTTGAAAAAGGTGTATTCAAACAGGCGCGTGGCAAAGATCACCTGGGCGCGCACCGGCAGCGCCAGCAGAAACAGCATCGTCGGGTCGGGGCACCCTAGCCCATTGCGCATATGGCCCAGGTTGACCAGCAGCAGAAATGCCGACAGCGTCAGCAGCATGATGGTCGCGTTGTTCACCAGCCGGTTGTACTGCACCGGATAGGCGAAGTCCGGCTGATTGATCTCTGGCGCGTGCCATTCAGGACGCAAATCGTGCGCGACCCAGTGCTGCACCAGCGCCTGGACCAGCGGGCCTTGCTGCGCGTCAGGAAAGCGCTGTACCGTGGCATCTTCAGCGATGAGTTGCCGGGCTTGGTTAACGCCGCGCTCTCGGGCTGCCTGCTGCTGGGTGAATGAGGCGGTTTGCGGCGCAATCTGTGCCAGGCGC
>CAITZZ010000393.1 GCA_903897005.1 uncultured beta proteobacterium
ACACATGGCTTGGTCAGACGCCCCATTTCATCGACAGCACGCTGGTGATGACGGTGGGCGACTTTAGCGGGACCGTGCTGGTGCTTTATGCGTCCAAATTTGTGCTGACGACGTTGTTGCCAACAGTGGGAAGCAGGTCAAGCTAAGCGCCGCTTGTCGCAAGCTACTTGTGGTGGCTCAGGGCGTTGCTGACGAGTTTGGAGGTGATGTCCACAATCTGGATCATGCGGTCATAGGCCATGCGCGTCGGGCCAATCACGCCCAGTGTGCCAACCACCTGACCATCCACTTCGTAAGGCGCGCTGACGATGGACAGGTCCTCAAAAGGCACGACCTTGCTCTCGCCGCCAATGAAGATGCGCACGCCTTCGGCCTGGCCAGCAATGTCGAGCAGTCGCATAAGCTGGGCTTTTTGCTCGAACAGTTCAAAGGCGCGGCGCAAATGCCCCATATCGTTGGAAAAATCGGTCACCGCCAGCAGGTTGCGCTCACCTGAAATCACGACCTCGTCCTGGGTCTCGGAGATGGCGTCCGAACTGACGGCAACCGCGGCCTGCATCAGGCTGGCAATTTCGGAGCGCAGGGTTTCCACCTCGCGCTGCAGGCGCTCGCGCACCTGCTCGATGGCCAGTCCGACGTAGTGGCTGTTCAGGTAGTTGGCCGCTTCCACCAGTTGCACCTGCGAATAATCGACCTCGGTAAAGATGACACGGTTCTGTACGTCACCTTCGGGTGAGACGATGATCACCAGCAGGCGCCGCTCGGACAGGCGCAGGAACTCGATATGCCGAAAAACCGAGGAACGCCGTGGCGAGATCACGACGCCGACAAACTGCGACAGACTCGATAGCAGATTGGCCGCGTTGGAGATTACCTTTTGTGGCTGATCGGGCGCCAGACTTTGCGTTGCCAACTGGCCGCGACGCACAGTCAGCATGGTGTCGACAAACAGACGGTAGCCGCGCGCTGTGGGTATCCGTCCAGCCGAGGTATGCGGGCTGACGATCAAGCCGAGGTCTTCCAGGTCCGACATCACATTGCGGATCGTGGCCGGCGACAATTCGAGGCCGGAAGCTTTGGATAGCGTGCGCGAACCCACGGGTTGCCCGTCGGCAATGTAGCGCTCAACCAGCGCTTTCAACAACAACTTGGCACGATCATCGAGCATCGGGTCATTTTAGTGATGTAATTTGCAGATGAAGTCGAAATTCCCGCTGGTGGCACTGATTGGCAAATACCAGACCGTCGCGTCCGGTGCGTCGGGTGCGTCCTCGCGCAATGTGCTCGAAGACATTGCCCAGTTCCTGCACGCCCAGGGTTGCGACGTGATTTTCGAGCATGACACGGCGCTCAACATGGGCATCTCGGGCTACCCGGTGCTGGGTCTGCAGGCCATTGGCAAGCAGTGTGATCTGGCACTGGTGGTGGGCGGCGACGGTACCATGCTGGGCATTGGCCGCCAGCTCGCTCCTTTTGGCGTGCCGCTGATTGGCATCAACCAGGGGCGGCTCGGTTTCATCACCGATATTCCGCTAGGCAGTTTCAGGACCTCGCTGGCCCCCATGCTGCAGGGCCAGTTTGAAGAAGATCACCGCAGCCTGATTCATGCCCGCGTGCTGCGCGACGGGCATTGCGTTTTTGACGCGCTGGCCATGAACGACGTGGTGGTCAACCGCGGCGCAACCTCGGGCATGGTCGAGTTGCGGGTTCAGGTCGACGGCCGCTTTGTGGCGAACCAGCGCGCCGATGGTCTGATCATTGCAACGCCTACCGGCGCCACCGCCTACGCGCTGTCCGCCGGCGGCCCGATACTGCACCCCTCTATTCCGGGCTGGGTGCTGGTACCGATTGCGCCACACACACTGTCCAATCGTCCGATCGTGCTGGCCAACGCCACCGAGATCGCGATCGAAGTGGTGGCGGGACGCGATGCCAGCGCCAGTTTTGACACGCAGTCGCTGGCCTCGCTGCTGCACGGCGACCGCATCGTGGTGACGCGCTCGGAGCACCATGTACGTTTTCTGCATCCCAAGGGCTGGTCCTACTTTGACACCCTGCGCCAGAAACTGCACTGGAATGAGGGGGTGGCCTGATCGTGGCGCTGCGCCGTATTGTTCTGCGCAATTTTGTCATTGTCAGTGAGCTTGAGCTCGATCTGGCCAGTGGCTTCACGGTCCTGACGGGCGAGACCGGTGCCGGCAAATCGATCCTGATTGACGCACTGCAGCTGGCCACCGGCGGACGCGCCGACGCAGGGCTGATCCGTGAAGGCAGCGACAAGACCGAGGTCAGCGCCGAGTTCGATGCGGCACCCGCGCTCACGCCCCTGCTGGAGGCGGGTGGTTTTGAGCCCGGCGAGACGCTGCTGCTGCGGCGCACGCTTGACCTGCAGGGCAAGAGCCGCGCCTGGATCAACGGCAGCCCGGCCACCGCCACCCAGTTGCGCGAACTCGGCGAGCAGTTGCTCGACATTCACGGCCAGCACGCCTGGCAGAGTCTGACCCGACCGGACGCAGTGCGTGCGCTGCTTGACGCCTATGGCCGGGTCTCGTCCGCGCCACTCGCTGCCCTGTGGCAGGACTGGCGCCAGGCGCAAAGCGAGTTGGCGCAGGCGCAGGCGGCACAGGCCTCCTTGCAGAGCGAGCGCGAACGTCTGGTCTGGCAATTGGCCGAACTGGAGAAGCTCGCGCCCCGACCCGACGAATGGGATGAGCTGAGCACCGAGCAGGGTCGCTTGTCCAATGCACAAGCGCTGATTGACGCGGCGCAGGGCGCGCTGCAGACGCTCGACGACGATGACAGCAGCGCGCGCAGCACACTTCACGCGGCGCATCAGGCACTGCACCAGCACGAGCATCTTGAACCGGCTTTTCGTGAGCTCACCGAACTGCTTTCTTCCAGCCTGGCGCAGGTGCAGGACAGCGTGCACGCACTGCGCGCCTACCTGCGCAAGACCGAGCCCGACCCGCAGCGCCTGGGCGAACTCGACGCCCGCATGGCACTGTGGCTGTCCCTGGCGCGGCGTTACAAGCGCGCGCCGGCAGAGCTGCCCGGCTTGCTGGGCAGTTGGCGGCTCGATCTCCAGAAGCTCGACGCCGCAGCCGATCTGGAGGGCCTGCAGGCAAGCGAGAACGCGGCAGCGCAAGCCTATATGCGGGAAGCCAGATTGCTGTCTGGCGCGCGTGGCAAGGCAGCGCCGCTGCTGGCCGCCGCCATCACGCAGGCCATGCAGGGTCTGGGCATGCAGGGCGGCCAGTTTGAGGTGGCGCTGCAACCGGCAGCGCAGCCCATGCAACATGGCCTGGAAGAGGTGAACTTTCTGGTGGCCGGTCATGCCGGCAGTACACCGCGACCCGTCGGCAAAGTGGCCTCCGGGGGTGAGCTTTCGCGCATGGCGCTGGCCATTGCCGTCACCACGAGTGCGCTGGGCACTGCGCAGACACTGATATTTGACGAAATTGACGCTGGCGTGGGCGGCGCTGTGGCGCAAACCGTGGGGCGCTTGATGAAGCAGTTAGGCATCGACCGGCAAGTGCTGGCCGTGACCCATTTGCCGCAAGTCGCGGCGAGCGCCGACTGGCATCTGGTGGTAGCCAAGCAAACCCAGGGCCAGACGACGCTGAGCTCGGTTACCAGCGTACAGGGCGCGCAGCGCGTGGCCGAGGTGGCGCGCATGCTCGGTGGCGAGCGGGTTTCGGAGACGACGCTGGCGCACGCTCGGGAAATGTTGCAAGCACAGGAGCAAGCTGATGCATATTGAACCACCCAAGCTGCAGGTCGTTCTGATCACAGGTATGTCGGGCTCCGGCAAATCCGTGGCGCTGCATGCGCTGGAGGATGCCGGCTTTTTCTGCGTCGACAACCTGCCGCCCGAACTGCTGCTGCCCTTTGTGACGCTGGAGCGCCAGCACAATGCGAGCCGGGTCGCGATTGCGATGGATGCGCGCAACGCCAGCGCCCTGCCTTTGTTGCCAGCGCAGCTCACGCTGCTGAAGGATCAGGGCATCAAGGTCAAGTCGCTGTTTCTGGACGCCACCACCGATACCCTGGTGCGGCGTTATTCCGAGACGCGTCGCAAACACCCGCTTTCGCAGACCGTCTCCGATCCGTCGGACTCCAACCTGCGCCGGGCCCTGGTTGATGCGATTGAAGCCGAACGCGAGTTGCTGGTCACGCTGCGTGATCAGGCGCACGTCATTGACACCAGCATCATCCGCCCCTCGCAGTTGCAGGGCTACGTGAAATCGCTGATTACAGCGGCGGGCGAGCAACTCACCCTGGTGTTCGAGTCCTTTGCCTTCAAGCGCGGTGTACCGACCGACGCCGACTACGTCTTCGATGTGCGCATGCTGCCCAATCCGCACTACGAACCCGCGCTGCGGCACCTGACCGGCAAGGACGAAGCGGTTGCTGCCTTCCTGCGGTCCCAGACGGACGTGATGCAGATGCAGGAGCAGATTCATGGCTTCCTGAATCACTGGCTGGAAGCGCTGGCGCGCGATCACCGCAGTTACGTGACGGTGGCCATAGGCTGCACCGGTGGCCAGCACCGCTCGGTCTACCTGGTCGAGCAACTGGTGAGCCTGTTTGCAAGCAGGTGGGTTACGCTGACGCGTCACCGTGAGTTGGAGAGCCGCTGACTTGCATCAGCAACTTCCTGACCGGTGCGGGCAGACCCAGGCGCGGCCAGTCTGAGGCCGCAACCCAAGCGCCGTCTGCGCTGGGTCTCGCCGATTTCGGCAACAGCACTTGAACCGGATGCAAGTACAGATCTTTGTGGGTCAGCATGTGCGTCAGTGCCGCCAGTTCGTGCAGCGCCGCATGATGGTGCTTGGGTAGCGCTGCCTGCAGCGACTCTCTATCGTCAAACAGGGCGCAGCAGTACAGGCCACCCCAGACGCCGGGGCTGGGGCGCTTGCTCAGCCAGATGCAGCCATCGGCGGTCTGCGCCAACAGCAGCCAGATCGATTGCGCACTGCGCCTGACTTTGCGCGTCTTGACCGGGTAGCGCTGCATCTGGCCGAGCCTTCGCGCAACGCACAACGGTGCCAACGGGCAGACCTCACAGACGGGACTGGCCTTGCACACCGTGGCGCCCAGATCCATCAAGCCCTGCGTGTAGCGGGGCATGGATTCACTCAAATCACGCCGCGGCAATAGCTGCGTGGCCAGACGCCAGAGTTCGCGCTCATTGAGGGCAAGCGACAGGTCACCAGCAAAGCCCAGCACGCGCGTCAGCACGCGCCGGACGTTGCCATCCAGAATGGCAACGCGCTCGGCAAAACACAGTGCTGCGATGGCAGCCGCCGTGGACGGCCCAATACCCGGCAAGGTCTGCAGCTCTTGCGCGCTTGTCGGAAAGCTGCCGCCGTGGCGCTCCATCACCTGGACAGCACACAAATGCAGATGACGGGCGCGGCTGTAATAGCCCAGGCCACTCCAGAGCCCCAGCACTTCGTCCACTGGCGCTGCCGCCAGCGTTGCCACGTCCGCAAAGCGCTGCAGGAAGCGCGCAAAGTAGTCGCGCACCGTTGCCACCTGGGTTTGCTGCAGCATGATTTCAGACAGCCAGACGCGGTACGGATCGCGCGTGTTCTGCCACGGCAGGTCGTTGCGCCCGCTGGCCTTCTGCCACTTCACCACCTTCGCAGCGATGGCCGGCAGCGCGGCTTCAGCGCTGTCTTTCAGGCTTTCTGGCATTGCGGGCAGTAGAAGGTAGAGCGCTGACCCTGGCGCAACAACTTGATCGGCCTGGAGCAGACCCGGCAGGGCTCGCCCTGGCGCGCATAGACCATGGTTTCCAACTGAAAATGCCCCTTCTCGCCGCTGGCACTGGAAAAGTTGCGCAAGGTGCTGCCGCCACTGACCAGCGCACGCCCCAGGATGTCGCGAATCGCCGCATGCAGCCGCGCCACGCGCGGCCGGCTCAATCGCGCGGCCATCACAGTCGGTCGGATCCCGGCCAGAAAAAGCGCCTCACTGGCATAGATGTTGCCGACCCCAACCACCAGGTCGCCCGCCAGCAGAACCTGTTTGATCGCCGCCTTGCGGCGCTTCAAACCCGCATGAAACCGATCAACATCGAAATCGTCCGTCAAGGGCTCGACGCCGAGCCGTCCCAGCAAAGTGCTGGCTACGCCCACATCCTGGGCGGGCGCGTAGACCACTGCGCCAAAGCGGCGCGGGTCATTCAGGC
>CAITZZ010000394.1 GCA_903897005.1 uncultured beta proteobacterium
CCAGCACTCTGGAGTGGCTGTGCACCGTGAGAGCCTTCGGCGCTGGCGCGCCGGCTTGCAAACCTGCCATATTGAAGTTACCCCAAAAGGCCGATTATTGCGCACTCATTTGGTTGTGAAGGTAAACGAGCCGTCCCAATCGGGGCCGGGAGGCGATTCACGCAGGTAAGTGATGCGCTTTGCATACACTTGGTAGAGATAACGCTGGGGATGGAGGGTTTGTAACTGGGCAAACTGCTCGGCAGCCTGCTGCCAGGTCTGTTCACGGTACGAGCGCAGGGCGACTTCGTAAAGCGCAAGTTCTTCCAGCAGACCCGCCGGTTCTTCACCCTGCGCGCAGACCGGCTCGAAAATTCCGACGGGCTTGTCCTTGCCTTTCACGCGCACCCGGTCAAGCTCGCGGTACACAAAGTCCGGCACGGCAGCGCGGGTGAACTCGCTGACCATGATCTGCACGCCATATTCCTTGGTCAGCCCTTCGAGCCTGGAACCCAGATTGACGGCATCGCCCATCACCGTGTAGGCCAGTCGGAATTCCGAGCCCATGTTGCCGACCGTCATTTCGCCGGTATTGAGCCCCACGCCGGCCTTGATCGGCGGCCAACCCTTGGCCTTGAAGTGGTCCTGCAGCGCCTCCAGTTTGGCGAGCATCTCCATGCCTGCCAGCAAGGCATGTCGGGCATGCTGCGGGTCGTGCAAGGGAGCACCCCAAAAGGCCATGATGGCGTCACCCATGTACTTGTCGATGGTGCCGCGATGCTGGTGAATCACATGCGTCATCGGCGTCAAGTACTCATTCATCAACTGAGTCAACTGCGTTGGGTCCAACCCTTCCGAAATTGTCGTGAAGCCGCGCACGTCGGAGAACAGTACCGTCAGTTCCCGGCTTTCGCCCTCCAGCGAGTAAGCGCCCGGATCCTTGGCCATTTCGTCCACCAGCTCCGGAGGCACGTATTGGCCGAACAGACCACTTAACAGACGTTTGCCACGGGTCTCGACTACCCAGCCGTAGCCCATGTTGAAGACGAAGAGAAATATCGAAAGAAGCAGGATTGAGGCGAGGGGCAGGACTTCGTTGTAGGTCCGCCACCAAAGAGTGTCAAATCCGATCACACAAGACATCAAGGCAGCAAACATGATCGACGCGTTGCGTGGACCGAAAACTGGCAGAACAAGCGCCAGCAGCACCCCGATGCCGAAGATCATCCCAAATTCATAGCTCGGCGCATTGGGCGCACGCCCCATGATGGTGCGATCGATGATGCCGGCAATCAGGTTCGCATGCATTTCGACGCCTGCATATATTCGCTGCATCGGCGTGGAGCGCAGATCCTTCAACCCAGGCGCCGTGGACCCTACCAGAACAATCTTGTTGCGAAGGACTTCGGAGTCAATTTTTCCCTGCAACACATCCGTTGCAGAGACGTAAGTAAAACTTCCCTGACGCCCGCGATACGGAATCAATGCAGCCATGTGCTGATCGACCGGAACCCAGTACTTAAAATCCCTCCTTGCATCCTCGCCGAGTTTGAGATATTCGACACCTAGCTCGGTCTGGTCCCCATGGCTGCGGCCCAGACTGATCTGCTCTTTGTCCAAATTCAGTCTGGCGACAGCCAATGACAGGGACTCATACAGCTCACCCTGGTACATCTGGAGCATCGGTTGTCGACGAAATACACCGTCGACATCGACCAGCGGCGCCGAAAAGAAGCCACCAGTCCAGGCATTTGCCTGCAACTCAGGCAGGTTCCCGGTAAAGCCGCTGGCAACCACGGCACCCACCGTCGCAGGATCGAAGCTGCTTCGCGCAAACGCAGGTTTTGGCAACGCCCCGACGGCAACCTTGCTAGCCACTCTCGATGGATCCCCTGATGGGCTCTGGTCACCGAGCATCTCGGACTGAGCATCTTGAAATATATAACCCAGGACGACGCGTCGATTCTTCAAGCTGTCTGCAAAAAGCTGGTCATAGTCAAGCTGGGGCCTGAGCCTGCTCAATGATGATTTGAATCCGGCATCGGCCGCCAGGTCGGAGCGCGCCAGCGCTTCGAGTTGCTTCAACCCTGAGCTCTCATCGCGCTCGCCAAAAAAGATGTCAAACCCCAGTACATCAATCTTGTAGCGGTCAAAAAGTAAATCGACCAGCTGTGCCAGGCGATTTCTTGGCCAGGGCCAGTGTCCTTGCTCTTGCAGACTCTTTTCATCAATATCAACAATGACGACGCGCGGATCAACCCCACCCGGCATATTCGCCAACAGTCGCATATCGTAGACACGATCTTCGAGTCGCTCGATCCAGTCGACATGGAAAACACCCTGGGAATTGAGCAGCAGCAGCACCACCATCATCAGACTGATGCCAATCCGAAGCGCATGACGCCTGCAGTAGCCAATAAACTTCATCTGCGGCCACTCCTTCAAAAACTGGCTGTCAAATTGATGTGAAGTTTTTGGTCGCCTGACTGCGGGATGCCCGCGCCACTGCTTACTGGCAACACGCTGCCGGTAATCAGGCGGCCCCAGTCTGCCGTCACCGCGTAAGAGCCCCAGACAAAGCGCAGCCCAAGACCAACGCTGACCAAACGATCCTGACCCGGCTTGTTCGCGTTGGCATCCGGGTTGTTGTTGCGCAGCCAGCCGGCGTCGAGGAAACCCATTCCGCGCAGTCCAGGAGCGAGTTCGGGGCTGCCAAGCTCCAGCGAAGCGAACAATCCGCTGTCACCCGCGATGGCGCGCTCACCGGTACCGCGCACCGAGGAACTACCGCCCAGGCCAAATTGTTCACCCGAAATCAGCGCGTCCGCGCTGTACTGGAACTGCCCCCGTATCCCCCAGGTCCAGTCTGACGCGAACGAAGTCAAGTAATTCGCGCCACCACGGATCAGCTTCCAGTATTCGTTGCTGATGCGAAGATCTTCACTTTGATAGGCCGCCAGATTGTTACCTCTGCTTCCGGGCAAATTGACCGCCAGGTCTGCGTTGTAGCCCCACACCGCAGTATCGGACTCAACCCGTACGGTGTAGCCCAGGGTCAGCGGTCGGCTGCCGCGCTCAAGCTGGCCCGGCACCGGCACGTCATTGACCATCGAAGCATTGAACAGCTTCTGATCCAACGCCAGTGTCACATGGCTTCGGCGACCGCCATCGGGCTCCAGATAATGGCTGTAGTTAACGCCCAGTGTCTGCCCGGCGCCGGTACTGTTGAAAGTGCCAAAATTTCCGACCACATCGGAGCTGGTGTAGGCCAAACCAATCACACCGCCCCTGCGATACAGAGGAATGCGGTAATTCAAGCCCAGTTGCTTGACATCCTTGACCCGCTCAAGAGAGGTCGTGTAGGCAACCGAAAACTGATGATCCAGATCGAACAGATTGGCGTGGCTGGCAATCAGCGACAGTCGATCCTGACCCGTGGATTCTGATCCGGTGTTCGACAGACTGGCAGAAAAATGCAGGGGCCTGGATTCGCTTACCAGGAGCCTGGCGTCAATCTTGTCAGCTTCCTCAGACTCTTTCAGCGCTACCTGCACCTGCTTGCCCTGGCTCTCATTGGCAATCGCCGTCTGAATCGCCAGCACCCTGAAATTGGGCGCCTGACCTTCACGCAATTCGGGCAGGCTGGCGCGAATATTGGCCTCGCTGTAGTGGGACTGTCCCTCCACAGTGACCTTGCCAATGACAAACTTCACTATCTGCAAGGTAACCTTGTCGCCCACGTCCTGCGGTGGCAGCGAGACCCTCAGCAGGGCGAAACCCCTGGCTTTGAGCTCAGCCTCCAGTGCGGCGGTGGCCTTTTGCAAGGTCACCAAGGTTCCGTCTGGTCCGACAAAGGGTGCCAAGACGCGAGACGACTCTTCTTTTGACAAGGGGTTTTCGCCCAGGACTTCAAAGCCCCTGATCGGAAAGCGCGCCGTCGCCCCCGTGGCCTCAGGCATGGCCTGCTGCGCCATACCGATGCCATGCCACAGCAGGAAGGCCGATGCCGCTAGTACGGCCCTTGACAAACTTTGCATGGAAAAAACCACCTCTAGCGACATAGGTTATTGGACCGATTCTTGACGTCCCCGACGACGCTCAACAACATCGGATTCGGGCTGTTGGGCAGGGGCACCTTGTCAAGCTGGATGAACAAGGGTGTATCAACCGGACGCCCGGTCCGTCCGTCGCTGCCGGCAAAGCCGGTTTCGCCGCGTCCGAGTTGAAGCGTCTCTTTGGACGAAGTCACCTCAATATGCCCGTCCCGTACCGTGACAAACAGGCCCACCTCGTCAGAGGACACACCGCCGCTGATGAACAGCTGCTTCATGTCGACCGGAACGGTGTCAGGCCTTTGCAGGCTGTCAAGCGTTGGTGCGGTCAGTGGTCGAATGGCCGTACGACTGACAAACAATCCCTGCCCGGCCTGCAGTATCTGCAATGCCGTCTGTCCCTTGGGTGAGACCACAATCGTACCGAGCCAGGTAAAGAAGCTGCAGCTGCCGGCGCTGGAGCAGTCCAGATCAAGCCCGGTGCCCCGAATCCCGATGGTCGCGGTGTCGGTAGTGAAACCAACGTTTCGATTGTTCGCCTTGCCAATCAGTCCGGTCAGGGCGCGCATGGAACCGCGCAGCAGAGAGACAAAAAAACGACCTTCCGTCGGATTCTTCTCATCAAAGACAAAACCGTCAACCTTGAAATGGGTGTTGGCGCCCAGGGTCAGGCGACTTTCATCGCGAAAGATCAGGACGCCCTTGCTGACCGCGCCGGTCTCCACCGTGTCACCCTGGTAAACACTGGCGCCTTCCACCAGTTTGCGCTTGGTGCCGTTGCTGTCGGTTGCGCTAATGACGCCTTGCGCCGAGATCAGCTTGGCACTCGCCGCTATGGTGTTCGGGAGAGCCTTCTCGGTCACTTTGGAGGATTCGGCCTTGCAGTCCTGGCCACATAAGCGGGCATCAAAATCGGTACCGTGGATACCGACAGTCGCGTTGGCAGTCTGGATCCTGGCAGCGCCAGGCGAGTCCTTTGAAATTGAACCCGTCACAGCCCGAAAGCCGCCACGCAACAGCTGCAAGACCATGCTGTTGTCCTCTGACCCTTCCTTGAACTGATACTGCTGAACAATCATCTCTGAATTGGGTCGCAACGTCATTCGCGTTCCATCCTGCAACTTGATGATCGCCGCAGAGTCGTCTGCTATCGTCAGGCGGTCGCCCTCCATGAGTGGCAAACCCTTGCCCAGAATGCGCGGTAACTGCCCCTGGGTCTGGGCAAATCCAACACCACGGGCAAATTCAACCTGGCCAACCGGCTGCGCCAGCGCCCCCAGACACACCGACAGAAACAAACTGCCCAGAACCAGTCTGCGCCACAGCTGGCTCGTCCTGACTCCGATCAGCGCAAGCATATTTCGCCCTCGGCTGTGGTGGTTTTCTTATCTTTATCCTTGTCCTTATCAGTCACACCAGGCAGTTCGACGCTGACGGTCTCCTGAGAAACGACCGCCTTCTCAAATTGCGTCAGAAACGCAGCAACAAAGTCGATCGGCGCACTGCCGCTTGTGGTCTGGGACCCTGGCGGTGCAGCAACCGGCGACCCCTGACTGCTGTAGCTCATGGGGCTTCCGAAGCTGGTCGCAGTAGGTCCAAGCGTCAGGGTACCGCCCGCGCTGACCGAGATTCCCTGCGCCGCCGACACTTTGCTGTTCTGTGCAAAATTGTTGGCCGCGCTCAGCGCCACAGATCCCGCGCTGGAGACCAGATCACCATTGAGGGTCAGGTTGCCGGCACTGGTCAGGTTGGTGGCAATCAAGTCGATATCTCCCGTGGCGCTAACGCCTTCCGACCCAATCGTCAGTGGACTGTTGGCCGTCAACGAAACCTTGCCATCGTTGGCTACAGCCTTGCCGCCAACGGCCACGACCTTGCCGGAAGTGCTGATGCCACCGGTGTTGAAAATCGTGATGTTTCCTGCGGCAGTATTGATGCCCTGGACATCAAGCACACCAACATTGGTCAAGCTGATGTCACCGACCCCGGTACTACTGGCCTTAAAGCTCTGAATTCGATTGCCAGCGTCGTTCAGCAAGGTGCTTGCCGAGGACTGCGTTGACAGCAGCCCCGACGTGACCAGTGCACCGCCCTGACCAATACTGCCAGAAAGAGCAGACAGACTGATGGCCGGGGCGCTGATGGAGCCAACCGTCAGATTGCCGGCACTTTGCGTGATGCTGACCGGTGCAGCGGCCGCAATCGTGCCAGCGGTCTGGCTGAAACTTCCGTTGACGCTCAAGGCTCCGCCCAGAGTGAGTGAGCCACCGCTTTGGCTGTACTGCGATGTACTCAAGCCACTGGCAATCGACAGCTGGCCGCCAGCCATCGACAAGCCCCCTCCCGTACTGAGAGACTGGAGTTGCGTCGCAGCGACCGAAGCGTCATAGCTGACAGAAACGCCTGCCGGTATCGACACCGCCTGCACGTTGGTGCCATCCGGCAACGCATCCCAGTTGCCGGCAGTAGCCCACGAACCGCCACCGGATGCGGTCCATGTGGCGAGCGGTCGCACCGTGATGTTGCCCGTGGCTGGTGCGATCGTTGCGGCCAGCGTGTAGTTGCTTGAATCCACACCGCTCAAGACCAGGCTACTGAGGTTGACAGCCTTGCCCGTACCCACGTTGCGGTCGGCAAAAGCGGCATTCAGCGTGCCAATCGTGACCTGGTCCGCACTGATCAAACCGGCCAGATTCGCCCCGGTGGTGACCGTCGTTGCCAGTGTGCTTCCATCGTAAACCTTGTCCTTGACCGTGATGCCACTCACACCACTGATAGTGGCTTTGCTGATGTCCGCCGTGCTTGACGCCGTGCTGCTGCTCAGCGTGTAGTTGCCGGCATCGGTTCCGCCCAGGCTTAAGCCCGTGATGCTGACGGTCTTGCCAACACCCGCGTTCTTGTCGGCAAAGGCTCCAACTCCGCCCGTCACTGTCAGGTTGTCGCCACTGATCTCACCACTGAACGTGGCAGCGTTCGTGTTGAGCATCGCGCTGGTCTTGCCGTCATAGACTTTGTTGGCCGCCGTAATCCCGCTCACTGCGCTGATCGCTGCTTTGCTGATGTCCGCCTTGCTTGACG
>CAITZZ010000395.1 GCA_903897005.1 uncultured beta proteobacterium
GGCAAGGAAATGGTGATGCCTGGCGACAACGTTTCGATCACGGTGAAGCTGATCAACCCGATTGCGATGGAAGAAGGCCTGCGTTTTGCCATCCGTGAAGGCGGCAAGACAGTCGGTGCTGGTGTGGTTGCCAAGATCATTGCTTAAGGAATCCCCATGGCTACCAAACAAAAAATCCGTATCCGCCTGAAGGCGTTTGATTACAAGCTGATTGATCAGTCTGCCGCCGAAATCGTCGACACGGCCAAACGGACCGGCGCCATCGTCAAGGGTCCTGTGCCCTTGCCGACCCGGATGAAGCGCTTCGACATTCTGCGTTCACCGCACGTCAACAAGACCAGCCGTGACCAGTTTGAGATCCGTACTCACCAGCGTCTGATGGACATTGTTGACCCGACGGACAAGACGGTTGATGCATTGATGAAGCTTGACCTGCCAGCTGGCGTCGACGTGGAAATCAAGCTGCAATAACGGACTGCAGGGCTTGCATCGCCGTTAAGATCGGGATACAATGATCGGCTCTGCTGAGACTGCAACGCAGTTTCGGCAGGGTTTTATTAACAGTCTCTCACGCAAAAACGCAGTAGCCAATTGAAGCGGCTGCGGTGAGAGTTACGGAGAAAATAATGAGTCTGAGCAACTCCTTAGGGTTGTTGGGCCGCAAGGTGGGCATGATGCGCCTGTTTACCGATGAGGGGGACTCCATTCCCGTCACGGTACTCGATGTATCAAACAACCGAGTGACCCAGGTCAAAACCCAAGAGCATGACGGCTACGTTGCGCTGCAACTGACGTTTGGGGCGCGCAAAGCGTCTCGCGTTACCAAGCCAGAAGCTGGTCATCTCGCCAAAGCCGGTGTCGAAGCTGGCGAAATCATTCAAGAATTCCGCTTGACCGCTGATGTAGCCTCCCAATACCAGGCGGGTGCAACCGTACCCGTCTCTGCCGTGTTTGCGGTGGGGCAAAAGGTTGACGTGCAGGGCACGACCATTGGCAAGGGCTTCGCGGGAACGATCAAGCGCCATCACATGAGTTCGCAGCGGGCGTCGCACGGTAATAGCCGTTCGCACAACGTCCCTGGCTCCATCGGTATGGCTCAGGATCCGGGCCGCGTGTTTCCTGGCAAGCGCATGACCGGGCATCTCGGTGTTGACACGGTTACCACGCAAAACCTCGACGTGATCCGGATTGACGAAGCCCGTCAACTGCTCATGATCCGGGGCGCGGTACCCGGCTCGGCTGGTGGTTTTGTGACGGTTCGGCCGGCCATCAAAGTCAAGGCCGCAAACAATGCGACGAAAGGGGCGAACTGATGCAGCTCGAACTCCTTAATGACCAAGGTCAGGCTACTTCAAAATTTGAAGCGCCGGAAACCGTATTTGGCCGCGCCTATAACGAAGATCTGGTGCACCAGGTTGTGGTTGCCTTCCAGGCCAATGCCCGTCAAGGCACACGCGCCCAGAAAGACCGCGAACAGGTTCACCACTCAACCAAGAAGCCCTTCAAACAGAAGGGAACCGGCCGTGCTCGCGCCGGTATGACTTCTTCGCCCTTGTGGCGCGGCGGCGGTCGGATATTCCCGAACATGCCGGATGAGAATTTCGCCCAGAAGATCAACAAGAAGATGTACCGCGCCGGCATGGCGGCTATCCTGTCGCAACTGGCCCGCGAAGGTCGTCTGGCGGTAGTTGATTCACTCAAGGTTGATTCGCCCAAGACCAAAATTCTGGCCGCCAAGTTCAAGGCCATGAATCTCGAATCCGTGCTGGTCATCGCCGACGAAGTTGACGAAAACCTGTACCTGGCCTCCCGCAATCTGGTGAACATTCTGGTGGTGGAGCCCCGTTATGCCGATCCGGTGTCGCTGGTTCACTATCGCAAGGTGCTGGTCACCAAGGCGGCCATGGATCAACTCAAGGAGATGTTCGCATGAGCCACGGTCCAAATACTTCCAAGTTCGAAGAAGGTCGTCTGATGCAGGTTCTGGTTGCCCCCATCGTGTCCGAAAAGGCGACGATGATCGGCGAAAAGAGCAATGCAGTGACTTTCAAGGTCCTGCAGGACGCCACCAAGTATGAAATCAAGGCCGCTGTGGAGTTGATGTTCAAGGTTGAGGTCAAGGGTGTGTCCGTCGTGAACACCAAGGGCAAGACCAAACGTTTCGGCAAGTCGGTGGGTCGGCGCGACAACATTCGCAAGGCCTATGTGACGCTCAAGCCCGGACAAGAGCTCAACCTCGGTGGGGAGGCTGCGTAATCATGGCTGTTATCAAAATGAAACCAACTTCACCGGGCCGTCGTGGCGTGGTGAAGATCTCGCGTGATCATCTGTACAAGGGTGAGCCCTTTGCTCCGCTGCTGGAACCCCAGTTTCAACACGCTGGACGCAACAACAATGGTCACATTACGACGCGTCACAAAGGCGGCGGTCACAAGCACCATTACCGTGTTGTTGATTTTCTGCGCAACAAGGACGGCATAGCGGCCAAAGTGGAGCGTATTGAATACGATCCGAACCGCTCGGCCCACATTGCCCTGGTTTGCTACGCTGATGGCGAGCGCCGCTACATCATCGCTCCGCGCGGTCTTGAAGTCGGTGCTTCAATCATGAGCGGTGCTGAAGCGCCGATTCGGGTTGGCAACACCCTGCCCATTCGCAACATTCCGGTGGGCTCCATCGTGCATTGCGTGGAACTGCAGGTTGGCAGGGGCGCACAGACGGTGCGCTCGGCCGGTGCCTCGGCGACACTGCTGGCGCGTGAAGGTACTTACGCTCAGGTCCGTATGCGCTCGGGCGAAGTTCGCAAGATTCACATCGAATGTCGCGCCACACTCGGCCAGGTAGCTAACGAAGAGCACAGCTTGCGCCGACTCGGCAAGGCCGGTGTAAAGCGTTGGATGGGTATTCGCCCAACCGTTCGCGGCGTTGTCATGAACCCGGTGGATCACCCCCATGGCGGTGGTGAGGGCAAGACCGGCGAAGGCCGTCATCCAGTCGATCCTTGGGGTAATCTGACCAAGGGTTACCGTACCCGTAACAACAAGCGCACGCAGGTCATGATCGTGTCGCGTCGCAAGAAGTAAGGGGCAGGTAAATGACTCGTTCTCTCAAAAAAGGTCCGTTTGTTGACCATCATCTGGTAGCCAAAGCTGACAAGGCGGTCGCCACCAAAGACAAAAAGCCGATTAAGACCTGGTCGCGTCGCTCCATGGTTCTGCCTGATTTCATTGGGTTGACCATTGCCGTGCACAACGGCAAACAGCACGTGCCGGTCTATATCACCGATCAAATGGTTGGCCACAAGTTGGGTGAGTTTGCTCTCACACGGACTTTCAAGGGTCATCCGGCGGACAAAAAAGTCCAGAAGAAATAAGGAGGTGACCATGGAAACACGTGCAACCCTTCGTGGCGTTCGTTTGTCGGTTGACAAGGGCCGCCTGGTCGCGGACCTGATTCGCGGCAAGAAAGTGGACCAAGCCTTGAATATTTTGCAGTTCACGCAGAAAAAAGCTGCACTGATCATTCGCAAGGTTCTTGAGTCCGCTATCGCCAATGCTGAACACAATGACGGTGCTGACATCGACGAGTTGAAGGTGAAAACCATCTACGTCGAGCAAGGCGCCTCACTCAAGCGCTTCACGGCCCGCGCAAAAGGCCGTGGCAACCAAATCAGAAAACCCACGTGCCATGTGTATGTGACGGTTGGTAACTGAAAGAGGCCAGGAAGATATGGGACAAAAAATCCACCCAACCGGCTTTCGCCTGTCTATCAGTCGCAACTGGTCATCCCGTTGGTATGCCAGCGACCGCGATTTCGCGGGCATGCTGGCTGAAGACATCAAGGTCCGTGAGTACCTCAAAGCCAAGCTGAAGAACGCTTCTGTGTCGCGCGTTCTGATCGAGCGCCCTGCCAAGAATGCCCGTATCACGATTTTCTCGGCACGTCCGGGCGTTGTGATTGGCAAAAAGGGCGAGGATATCGAAAACCTCAAGCGCGAACTGTCGAGCCAGCTCGGCGTGCCGGTGGCGGTCAATATCGAGGAAGTGCGCAAGCCCGAAATCGATGCCAAGCTGATCGCCGACAGCATTACGCAGCAACTCGAAAAACGCATCATGTTCCGTCGGGCCATGAAGCGTGCCATGCAAAACGCCATGCGCCTGGGCGCACTGGGCATCAAGATCATGTCGTCCGGTCGTTTGAACGGTATTGAAATTGCACGTTGTGAGTGGTACCGCGAAGGCCGCGTGCCACTTCACACCTTGCGTGCCGATATTGACTATGGCACCTCGGAAGCCAAGACAACCTACGGCATCATTGGTGTCAAGGTCTGGGTCTACAAGGGTGATACGCTGGGTCGTAACGATCTGCCGGCTGTGGTTGAACCCCGTTCTGATGATGAGCGCCGTCCGCGTGGTCCGCGCCGCGATGACCGTGGTGCGCGTCCTGGCTCTGATCGTCCGGCACCCCGTGGTGCTCGTCGTCCCCCTCTGGCCGGCAATGCCGCGCCAGCAGACGGCAGTGACAAACCCGCAGAGGCCATTGGTGCCGATGCAAACAAACCCGCCGTTAAGCGCGTCCGCAAGGTAGCCGCGCCAGCTGCAGCAGCTGACGGCAAAGGAGAATAATTATGTTGCAACCCGCTCGTCGCAAATACCGCAAAGAGCAAAAAGGCCGTAACACTGGCGTCGCAACCCGGGGCAGCTCGGTGGCGTTTGGTGATTTTGGTCTGAAATGTATTGATCGCGGCCGTTTGACGGCCCGTCAGATCGAAGCCGCACGTCGTGCCATTTCCCGGCACGTCAAACGGGGTGGTCGTATCTGGATTCGGGTTTTCCCTGACAAGCCAATTTCCCAAAAGCCCGCTGAAGTGCGTATGGGTAACGGCAAGGGCAATCCGGAGTACTACGTGGCTGAAATTCAGCCTGGCAAGATCGTTTTTGAAATCGTCGGTGTGCCTGAAGAACTGGCTCGTGAAGCCTTTCGCCTGGCCGCTGCGAAGCTGCCATTGCGGACCACTTTCGTGGCACGCATGATTGGCCAGTAATCAGGAGAAAAAGCTATGAAAACTACTGAATTACGCCAAAAAGACGTGGCCGGACTGCAAGCAGAAGTCAAGGAGCTGCAAAAGGCTCACTTTGGTCTGCGCATGCAAAAGGCTACGCAACAACTCAATAACACCGCTACGCTGCGCTCCACGCGCCGCGATATTGCTCGCGCCAAGACCATTCTTGTCGAGAAGCAAAGCGCTGAACAATCCGCCAAATAAGGAGCTATAAATGACGGAAGCTAAAAAATCCCTCAAGCGTACCTTGATTGGCAAGGTGGTCAGCGACAAGCGCGCCAAGACAGTGACCGTATTGATCGAGCGCCGCGTCAAGCACGAGCTTTACGGCAAGATCGTCGGCAAATCCAGCAAGTACCACGCGCATGATGAAAAGAGCGAGTACAAGCTGGGTGACATCATCGAGATCGCGGAAAGCAGACCGATCTCCAAGACCAAGAATTGGGTCGCCACGCGCTTGGTACAAAAAGCCGCAGTGGTTTAAGCCTTTGCAGTCTTTGGACTGCAGGTTTTCTTGAAACGGCTCACAATGTGGGCCGTTCTTCATTGTTCAGTCAACTGTTTCAGGAGTAGTAAATGATTAAAGTAGGAGATAGTCTCCCAGCATCCACTTTGATGGAGTTTTCCGAAGTGGAGGGTGGCGGTTGCAGTCTGGGTCCGAACCCGGTTGATGTGACCAAGGCTACGGCAGGAAAAACCATTGCACTGTTTGGTCTGCCTGGTGCCTTTACGCCAACCTGCTCGGCCAAGCACGTGCCGGGCTACATGGAAAAGCAGGCGGAACTGAAGGCCGCCGGTGTTGACGAAATCTGGTGTGTCAGCGTGAATGATGCTTTTGTCATGGGCGCTTGGGCGCGCGATCAAAAATCAGCGGGCAAGGTGCGCATGTTGGCAGACGGCGATGCAGCTTTTGCCAAGGCGACCGGTTTGACGCTGGATCTGACCGGCAAGGGCCTGGGTCTGCGCAGCAATCGTTACTCGATGCTGGTCAAGGACGGCAAGGTGGCTTCATTGAACATTGAGGGTCCGGGTAAATTTGAAGTCAGCGACGCTGCTACTTTATTGGCTCAAGCCAAGGGCTGAAGTTTCGGCTCCGACCACCCAGCGCCCTGACGACCTCAGGGCGTTTTCAATTTCGCCATCAGGTAGTGGGCGCCGGCGATCGGGTTGTGGTAGTAGGGCGGTATTTCCTCGAAGCCCAGGTCCTGGTAGAGGGCCCGGGCGCTCTCCATGTCGTCCAGCGTGTCAAGTAGTACGCAGTCATAGTCGCTCAAGGTGGCGAAATCCAGCATGGCTTCGACCAGCTGGCGGCCTATCCCGGTAGAGCGAACCCCCGGGCGCACATAAAGCCGTTTCATCTCGCAGGCGTTCGGATAGTCCACGTTGTCGAGCGGACGAATCGCGCAGCAGGCGACCGCCGTCCCGTCCAGCAGCGCCATCAGGAGCTTGCCGCGTGGTTGGGCATACTCACCTGGCAGCAGAGCCAACTCCGACGCAAAATCCTGAAAGCACAAATCGACCTTGAGTGCATCGGCGTACTCGCGAAACAGTCCTCGCACTGTCGCCAATTCCGCAGGCGTATCTGGTGTGACGAAGGAGAGCGAAGGGACTTTCACCGGGTCTGCACCAAGCATGCGACCAGCGCCGCACAAGCCAGAAAAAGCGCAGCCGCCAGCAAGCGCGACTTGGCATCATCACGTGAGCTCAGCACGGTCAGAGGGGTCTCCTTGTCGCCGTTAACCATGGGTTTCACCAGATTTTCGCCTTTTTTGAAGCGGTAAAAAAGGATGGTCCCCACATGCAGTAGCACCAAACCCAGCAGGATCAGTTTGCCAATCTCGGCGTGATAGTGGGTTGCCAGTGAGACCCAGGCGCTTGGCGCCAAAGAAACCAAAGGCCCCGCCGCCGCGATTTCATCATCGCTGAAAAGACCGGAACCCACCTGCAGCAACAGGATGCCCAGCATGGCGAACACCGAGAGCGACCCCAAGGGGTTATGGCCGATGGCATGTTCGGGTTTGCCCTGTCCCTTCAGGTAGCCAAGAATCGTGGCTGGGCTGTAAATAAACGATGCGAAGCGTGACCAGTGTCCGCCGGTCAAGCCCCACAGGATACGGAACAGCAGCAGGGTCAGGACGGCATAGCCAAAGCGAAAATGCCATGCCATGGCTTCGCCACCGATCTGCGCGCTGGTGATCAGACCGATCACGGCGCAGACCAGTGCCCAATGAAAAACCCGGGTCGGCAAGTCCCAGACCCTCACTACATTCGACATAAATTCCTCCCGCCAAATATGCAGGGCGTATTGTGCGTCGATTCTGCAAGTGCTGCAGTTTCTGCGACCATGGTGCTCATCTTCAATCGGGCGGGATAATCTCCCCCCTATGGCACTTATTACATTTCTAAACGCCCAACTCGCTTTTGGACACGTCGCTCTTCTTGATCACACCGATTTTGCGTTGGAAAGCGGGGAGCGCATCGGCTTGATTGGCCGCAATGGCACCGGTAAATCCTCTTTTCTGAAGATCCTGGCCGGACTCGAAAAAGCCGACGATGGCAGCTTGCAACTGCAGCAGAACCTGCGCCTGGCCTATGTGGCTCAGGAGCCTGTGCTGGATCAGAATGCCACCGTTTTTGTTGCTGCCAGTGCTGGCCTTGCGGGCGTGATAGCGCTGGTCAATCAGTATTGTGAAGGGGTAGGCGAGCTGGACGCGCTGCAAAGCGCGATCGAAGCACAGGACGGCTGGAACTGGGAGCAGCGTGTCACCGAAACACTGCATCGCCTGCATCTTGATGAGAACGCGCTGGTGAGCACACTCTCCGGCGGCACCAAGAAGCGGGTGGCTCTGGCGCAAGCGCTGGTAGCGCAACCGGATGTCTTGCTGCTCGATGAGCCGACCAACCACCTCGATCTGGACTCGATTGAATGGCTGGAAGAACTGCTGGTGGCGTTCAAGGGCAGTGTGGTCACGATCACCCATGACCGGACTTTCCTGGATCGGGTGGCGACGCGCATCATCGAACTCGATCGCGGAATTCTGCGTTCCTACGATGGCAATTTCGCTCAGTATCTGATCTTGAAAGAAGAGCAACTGGCGCAGGAAGCCGTCATCAGCGCCAAGGCGGACAAGTTGCTGGCGCAGGAAGAGGTCTGGATCAGAAAGGGTGTAGAAGCGCGCCGCACGCGCAGCCAGAGTCGCATCGTGCGGCTGGAAAAACTGCGCGCCAGTCGCGCCGCACATCGGGACGTTGTCGGCAAGGTACGCATGGATGTCGCTGCAGGCGTGCTGGGTGGCAAACTGGTGGCCGAGCTGACCGAGGCCAGCAAGGCCTTTGGCGACAAGGTCATCATCAAGGACTTTTCTGCCACCGTGGTGCGTGGTGACAAGATCGGGCTGATTGGTCCGAATGGAGCCGGCAAGACCACGCTGCTGAAACTGATCCTGGGTGAACTGCAGCCGGACAGTGGCAAGGTTCGCCAGGGTGCGAATCTGCAGGTCGCCTACTTCGATCAGATGCGCAATGCGCTGGACCTGGATGCGACGCTGGTGGATTTCATCAGCCCCGGCAGCGAATGGATAGAGATAGGCAACCAGCGCAAGCACGTCAAGAGCTACCTCGGCGACTTCCTGTTCTCTCCGGCGCGCGCCAATTCGCCGGTGCGCTCGCTCTCAGGCGGTGAGCGCAATCGCCTGCTGCTGGCGCGTCTGTTTGCCCGACCCGCCAACGTGCTGGTGCTCGACGAGCCGACCAACGACCTCGATATCGAGACCCTGGAGTTGCTGGAGGAACTGCTGCAAAACTACGAAGGAACCGTGTTCCTGGTGAGCCACGACCGCTCCTTTCTTGACAATGTGGTTACCAGCACCATTGCCTTCGAAGGCGCCGGCCTGTGGCGCGAATACGAAGGCGGTGTGCAGGACTGGTTGATTCAGTCCAGACGCAGCCGGGAGAGTCAAAGTTCGATCAAGCCCCTTGTCAAAGCCAAGGCTGATACCAAAACGGCCGCGATCAAACTGGCGCCGGCAAGCAAGAAGCTGGGCCATCGCGAGCAGCGTGAACTCGACAAGCTGCCGCAGACCATTGAAGCACTGGAACAGGAGCAGACGGCGCTCAGAGCAGAACTTGCTGACGTCAATCTGTACAGCAAGGACGCCAAGCGTGCTACGGCTCTGTACCAGCGTGATGCGGCGATTGACGAAGAACTTCTAAGCGCGTTGGGGCGTTGGGAGGAACTCACCGCCCTGCAAACGACCAGCCCATGAACAGCAGCGAATTCACCGCCCTGCTGGTGCTGGCCAGCGTTGCCAGTTTTACGCCCGGCCCCAATACCACGCTCTCCACCGCACTGGCAGCCAATCTCGGCTTGAAGCGTTCAATGCGTTTTGTGCTGGCGGTGCCGCTGGGCTGGGGTTTGCTCCTGTCCATCTGCGCTGGCGGTGTGGGCGCTCTGCTGTTGGCTGTGCCGGCGCTGCGCATCGGTATTCAAAGCCTGGGGGTGGCCTATCTGGTGTGGCTTGCCTACAAACTGGCGCGCTCCACCACCCTGGCGCAGGTCGATGCAGCGCAGCTCCAAGTCACTTTCTGGCAGGGGGTGGCCTTGCAGTTCCTCAATATCAAGGCCTGGATGCTGGCACTGACCGTGGTGGCGGGTTGGGTGGCAGGGCACGCCGACGCCATCGAGCGTTTTGCCATCATCCTGCCGCTGATGCTGGCCTTTGGTTTGACCAGCAACCTGACTTATGCGCTGATCGGCTCGCTGCTGCGCAACTGGCTTAGCGGGCCGCACGGCTCCGGCGAGCGTCTGCGCTGGTTCAACCGTTTTATGGCGGTGATATTGCTGCTCACCGCTGTCTGGATGGCGACGTTTTGACGCGCAACCACGACATCCGCAAAGGGCTTTGGCTGGGAATGCTGGCGGTGACGCTTTTCGCCCTGACGCTGCCGATGACCCGTCTGGCGGTGGGGACGCCGCAACTGCCGCAACTCTCAGGCATTTTTATCGCGGTGGGTCGCGCCGTCGTTGCCGCGCTTTTGTCTGCGGTGTTTCTTTGGCTGACGCACGCGCCATGGCCGCAGCGTGCCGACTGGCGCCCCTTGAGTATCGTGGCCTTGGGTGTGGTCTTTGGCTTTCCACTGTGCACCTCGATTGCCATGCGCCATGTAGAAGCGGTCCACGCCAGTGTCATCGTGGGGGTGCTGCCACTGGCAACAGCGGTGGTAGGGGCCTGGCTGCACCGCCAACGGCCCTCGGCTGGATTCTGGCTCTGCGCCGGGCTTGGGACAGCGCTGGTCGTCTCGTTTGCCTTGTTGCGATCAGGGCACGCCGGGTTGACACTGGCATCCGCCGATGTGCTGCTATTGCTGGCCATGGCCTGCGCTGCGATCGGCTATGGCTACGGCGCGCAATTGTCCCAGCGTATGAGACCTGAATACGTCATCTGCTGGGCGCTGCTGATCTCCTTGCCGGTCAATCTGCCGCTGGCCATCAGCGAGTGGCCCGCTTCAGCGATCAAGGCGCAGGCATGGTGGGCCTTTGCTTATGTCGGCGTATTCTCCATGTGGCTCGGCTTTTTTGCCTGGTACCGTGGGCTGGCGCTAGGAGGCACAGTGCGCGTCAGCCAGTTGCAGTTGCTTCAACCCTTCCTGGGCATGCTGTTTGCCGTGCCGCTGCTGGGCGAAACGCTGGATTGGCTGACGGCGGGTTTTGGTCTGGCCGTGCTTGCGGTGGTGTTCGCTGGGCGCAAGATGCCGGTTCACAGTCGAGCAGCAAGCGAAACAGAGAGAGTGACGAAAGAATGAAGACACGCGAATTCAAGCAAGTCGATGTCTTCGGCGTGTCCGCCTACCTCGGCAACCCGCTGGCGGTTGTGCTGGACGGCAGCGACCTGTCCGACCAGGAAATGCAGCATTTCGCCAGTTGGACCCATCTGTCGGAAACCACCTTCCTGCTGCCGCCCAGCGAAGCCGGCGCTGCTGCAGGCGCAGACTACCGCGTGCGCATCTTCACCCCTGGCGCTGAACTGCCGTTTGCCGGCCACCCGACGCTGGGTTCTTGCCACGCCTGGCTTGAGGCGGGCGGCAAGCCGAAAGCACAAGAGGTGATCGTGCAGGAGTGTGCTTTTGGGCTTGTGCAGATTCGTCGCGACGCTGCGCGTCTGCGCTTTGCCGCGCCCGCGCTGCAACGCAGTCCCGTTGAGCCGAACTTGTTGATGGAGGTTGCGGCCGCCCTGGGCGTCAACGCTGAGCGGATCCGGGCTGCGCAACTGCTAGACAACGGTCCGGTCTGGCTCACGCTGCTGCTCGATAGTCGCCAAACCGTATTGCAGCTCAGCCCAGACCATCCGGCACTCAAGAACCTGGGATACAAGGTCGGCGTTGCCGCCATCGAGAGTGCAGCGCCGACCACGGTGTTGATCGCACGTTCCAATCGCGAGGCGCGCGCTTCTTCCACGCGATCTGTCAGTTCCGCAGTGACGCCCGATTTGCCGGCAGTCGAGGTGCGAGCCTTTGCTGCGTCGGTTGGTGTCAACGAAGACCCGGTCACCGGCAGCCTCAATGCCAGCCTGGCCCAATGGCTGATTGCCGATGGACTGGCCCCTGCTGTCTACATCGCCGAGCAAGGCCACTGCCTGGGCCGCGCCGGGCGCGTCCATATCGAGCAGGACGAGCTGGGGCAGGTCTGGGTCGGCGGCGAGTCGGTGACCTGTGTGGAGGGAACGGTCAAGCTGTGACACGACCCGTGCCGCACTGCCCTCGGGTGTGCAGCACCTGGTCGCTAGCGCGACAAGAGGGCAGGCATCGCATCGTTTAGATTCGCTGCATGGGAACCCTTTACCTCGTACGCCATGGCCAGGCTTCGTTTGGCGCCGCAGACTACGACAAGCTGAGTGAGCTGGGGCAAAAGCAAAGTACTCGACTGGGTGACTATTTTGGCCAGAAGGGCTTGCGCTTTGATGCCGTGTTGACCGGCACCCTGCGCCGCCAGGTGCAGACCTGCACAGCCATTCTCGAAGGCATGGAGGCCCGCTTCACCGACGGGCCGCCCCAAGGTGAAGCCGCCCCCTCGGGGGGCAGCGCAGCACACAAAGTGGCAAGCGTGGGGGCCCCCTTCACCGCCGGGCCGCCCCAAAGGGCCACATTGCAGTGGCCTGGCCTGAACGAGTTTGACAGCGAAGCCGTCATCGCTGCGGTGTATCCGCACAAGCTCGAAAAACCTGACACACCGGAGCTTTACCGTCACCACTTTCGTCTGCTGCGTGACGGCTTGACGCAATGGATGAACGGCGTCGTCAGCCCCAAGGGAATGCCGAGTTACCGTGAATTTCAGTTCGGCGTGACCAGCGCATTGGAGCATGTCCGCAAGAACTGCGACGGCAATGTGTTGCTGGTCTCCAGCGGGGGACCGATCGCCACCGCTGTCGGTCATGTGCTGGGCACCACACCCGAGACCACCATCGAACTCAATATGCGCATCCGCAACAGCGCCGTCACCGAGTTTGCTTTCAACCCCAAGCGTCATTCGCTGGTAACGTTCAACACGCTGCCGCATCTGGAACACGCCGACCACGCGAGCTGGATCACCCACGCCTGATGTCGGTGCGGCTATGGAGCTTTCCCGAAATGATGCCAAGCCAAATTCTGCTCAGCATGTAGGGTGGATCGGGCCGCCGTGGCACTCAGCTCCGCGACTGTCCCCCGCCCTTTGGGCTCCTCCTTGATGTCGCTACGCAGAGCGCCCCATCAGCCAGATCTTTCAACCAGGGTTGGTGTACGAGCAGCATAAACCACAGACTTTCGTTGCGGAGGGCTATGCGGTGGGTGGCGCAGCGAAATCAAGGAGGAGGCCGCAGGCCGGGGGA
>CAITZZ010000396.1 GCA_903897005.1 uncultured beta proteobacterium
GCGTAAAGACTTCGCCTTGTTTGACGTCAAAACTGACCTGATTGACAGCCAGCACGCCACCAAAGCGTACGCTCAATTTCTTGGCAGACAGGAGCGTGTTGTTCATAGGTCCGCCGCAGCGCCGGGCCGCCCCAAGCAAGGCAGCCCCCTCGGGGGGCAGCGTAGTACACGAAGTGACAAGCGTGGGGGTCTCATCTCAGCCTGTCCGACTTTTGGAACGACTTCTGCCGCTTGAACATGCCCTTGCGGTAGAACGGGAACATCTGCAGATAGGTGCGGATCTTCAGCCAGCGGCCATACAGGCCCTGCGGCTCGAACAGCACAAAAGCCACCAGCACCACGCCATAGACAAAGCCCTGCAAGCCGGGTGCCTGCCCAATTGAGGCAGGCAGATAGTCTTTCACCATGGCGATGATCTGCGGCATGCTGATCAGGAAGATGGCGCCCAGAAATGCGCCATGCACCGAGCCCAGACCGCCAATCACGATCATCAGCAACAGGTCAATCGATTGCAGAATGTTGAACTGATCCGGCGAGATGAACTGCAGCTTGTGGGCATACAGGGCGCCGGCAACGCCAGCCAGCGCGGCCGACAGGGCAAACGACAGGGTCTTGTAGCGCGCCAGGTGGATGCCCATGCTCTGCGCCGATATTTCGGAATCCCGAATCGCGACAAAAGCGCGCCCGGTGGGCGAGCGCAGCAGGTTCAGGATGCCCAGCGTGGCCAGCACGGTGATCAGCAGACAGAGAAAATAGAACTTGTCGCCCGAGTCCAGCGTCCAGCCAAAGAGCACCGGTTGCTTGATGTGAACGCCGGCGTTACCGCCGGTGACAGACTCCCAGCGTGCCAGCACTTCTTCCACGATGAAGCCAAAAGACAGCGTCGCCATGCCCAGATAAATGCCCTTGACGCGCAGCGCCGGCAAGCCCACCACCACACCGACTGCGGCCGAAAGACCGGCAGCGCAGGCCAGGGCCATCGGAAACGGCAAGCCGGCGTTGGTCAGCACCGCCTGTGTGTAGGCGCCGACACCCAGAAAGGCCGCGTGACCGAGCGAGAACAGACCGGTAAAGCCGGCCAGCAGCATCAGACCGAGACCGGCGATGGCATAGATCAGGACAAAGGTCAGCTGCGCCAGCCAGTACTCGGCTATCAGCCAGGGCGCTGCCAGCAGTACCAGCATCAGCGCACCGTACCAGAAGACGTGCCCGCCGTGCTTGGCAAGACGGATGTCCTGCGCGTAGTCGGTTTTGAAGATGAAGCGCATCTACACCTTCTTGCTCAATTTTTCGCCAAACAGACCGTTGGGCTTGACCACCAGCATGATCAGCACCACCACGTAGGCTGCAGTATCCTTGAAGCCGTCGGGCAGGTAGAAGCCCGAGAGCGACTCCACAATGCCAATCGTCAAGCCGCCGACGATGGCGCCAGGCAGGCTGCCGAAGCCGCCGACCACGGCAGCTGGCATGGCCTTCAAACCAATGAAGCCCATGTTGGCGTGAACGAAGGTGATGGGTGCCAGCAGCAAACCCGCCACCGCCGCCACCGCCGCCGCCAGGCCCCAGGCGATGCCGTTGAGCTGCTTGACCGGGATGCCCATGTAGTAAGCGGCCAGCTGGTTTTGCGAGGCCGCCTGCATCGCAATGCCCAGCTTGCTGTAGCGAAACAGCAGGTACAGCAGAACGCACATCACGGCCGTGACGGCGATTACCATCATCTGTTCAACGTTCAGCACCAGACCGGCCAGGTTCCAGATCTGGTCCTTGTAAGGCACCGGCAGGGCATGGGTCTCGGTGCCTATGGTCGGAATCATGGTGATCAGGCCGCGTGTCACGTAGCCAATGCCGATGGTCAGCATGACGATGGAAAAGGCCGGTTGCCCCAGGATGGGGCGAATCACGATGCGCTCCAGCAGCACGCCAAACGCGGCCATGCCGGCAATCGTGGCCAGCACCGACAGCCAGTAGGGGAAACCGAGCATGGTCATGCAAGCCAGGCCACAGAAAGCGCCCAGCATCATCAGCTCGCCCTGGGCGAAGCTGACGGTCTCGGTCGCCTTGTAAATCAGAACAAAGCCCAACGCGATCAGTCCGTAAATGCACCCTTGTGCGATTCCGCTGATCACCAGTTGTAAAAGCTGCACCAC
>CAITZZ010000397.1 GCA_903897005.1 uncultured beta proteobacterium
AATCTTCTGTATCGCCAATCAAAAGGGGGGGGTTGGCAAGACCACAACCACTGTCAATCTGGCGGCCGGTCTGGCCAAGGTCGGACAACGTGTGCTGATGGTTGATCTTGACCCGCAGGGAAACGCAACCATGGGCTCGGGCGTCGACAAGCGTCAACTCAAACTGACGGTTTACGATGTCCTGCTTGAATCGGCATCGATTGCCGAAGCTAAAGTGACAAGTGACAAGTTGATGGCGGGCGGGTGCAGCTACGACATATTGGGAGCGAACCGCGAACTGTCAGGTGCCGAGGTTGAGTTGGTGGATCTGGAGCGCAGGGAAAAACGCCTCAAACAGGCGTTGGTGGAGGTTCAAAACGACTATGACTTCGTTCTGATAGATTGTCCGCCGTCGCTGTCCATGCTGACGCTCAACGGCCTGTGTTGCGCACATGGCGTCATTGTTCCGATGCAGTGCGAATATTTTGCGCTGGAGGGCTTGACGGATTTGGTGAATACCATCAAACAGGTGCACGCAAATCTGAATAGAGAGCTCTCCATCATCGGTTTGCTGAGAGTCATGTTTGATGCGCGCATCACTTTGCAGCAACAGGTCAGCGAGCAGCTCAAGGCCCATTTTGGCAACAAGGTCTTCAATACGGTTATTCCGCGCAATGTGCGGTTGGCGGAGGCGCCAAGCTATGGCGTCCCAGGGGTACTTTTTGATCCTTCAAGCAAAGGCGCGCAGGCCTTTATTGCGTTCGCCCAGGAAGTCGTTGAACGCAATAGCAGGATTTGATATGCCGTTTGCGTGCCTCATAGAAACAACCTTTGTCGCTACAAAAAGAATAGCAAATTGAAGCCTTCCGACGTGTTGATCCTGCCCGGGTGGCAAAGCTCCGGCCCTGCTCACTGGCAGAGCCGATGGGAGACCTTGCATGGCTACGCACGACTTGAACAGCACGACTGGATGCAACCTTTGCGGGGCGACTGGATTGCCCGATTGGAGGAGGCTTTGTTGATGCGGAGTGAGCCGGCGTTGCTCGTGGCGCATAGCCTGGGTTGTCTCCTGGTGGCGGCATGGGCCGGGTGCTCGCGCAACAGCCACATGGTGAAAGCGGCACTGCTGGTCGCGCCGGGTGATGCCGAGCGCGAAGCGTTGCGGCCGACGCTTGCCACATGGTCACCCATTCCCCTGCAAAGGCTACCCTTCAGCACCATCTTGGTCGGGAGTCGGAACGACCCTTTTTGCACCGAATTACGGGCGCGCCAATTCGCCCGAGCGTGGGGCTCGGAGTACATCGACTATGGGTACGCCGGCCACATCAATGCCGACTCCAGTCTGGGTGACTGGCTGGCGGGGCATCAAATGCTGGACAGATGCGATCAGTTGGGGACAGACCGGAAACTGCACACAGAAACGAACAGACAAGGAAGATGATGGTTACCAAAAAACCCAAGGGCTTAGGTCGCGGACTTGAAGCTTTGCTAGGACCCAATGTGAGCGACAAGGCGGCTTTTGATGCCTCGGCTGGAAATCCGGTCAGTCCTGGTCAGCCGGCCTCGCTATTGCTTGCAGACATGCTACCGGGTACCTACCAGCCACGCACGCGCATGGACGAAGGCGCTCTGTACGAACTGGCAGAGTCCATCAAGGCACAGGGGATTTTGCAGCCGATACTGGTTCGGCAACTGCAGGATGGACCGAACCAGGGCAAATACGAAATCATTGCTGGCGAGCGACGCTTTCGTGCCGCCAAGCTCGCCGGGCTGGATAGTGTCCCGGTGCTGGTGCGGGATGTTCCGAATGAAGTCGCGGCGGCGATGGCCTTGATCGAGAATATTCAACGCGAAGACCTGAATCCTCTGGAGGAGGCTCAAGGATTACAACGTCTGGTGAAGGAGTTTGGGCTCACTCACGAACAGGCGGCGCAGGCTGTGGGACGCTCGCGCAGTGCGGCCAGCAATTTGCTGCGCCTGCTCAACCTGGCCGAGCCGGTGCAAACCATGTTGATGGCAGGTGACCTGGACATGGGCCACGCGCGTGCTCTGCTTGCCCTGGACCGAGCGACGCAGA
>CAITZZ010000398.1 GCA_903897005.1 uncultured beta proteobacterium
CGGAAAACACCTCGGCCTTGCCGGTGGTTACCGCCGTGGCCACCACAAACAGCTTCAGGGCCTTGCAGGCCGCCATGCGTTCAAAATCGATCTGGGCCTCCAGAAATTTCTGCAAAGGATTGATGTCCAACGGAATGCTCTGGTACGGTGACACCGTCTTGGCCCAGAAACTGGTCATGGCATCGCTCATCAGTTGGCCAGGCGACTGCTCGCCGGTCATGCCGCCCAATCCACCAAACAGAATGTCAAACGGCGCCCGCTGCGCCTTGGATATAGAAGCGCCCAGGGCACCCATGTCCACCACGCCCTCCCAGAACCGTTCCAGCGACGCGCGCGCCGATTCGCGCATCTGCAGCGGCGTCTGGCCGTCTGCCTGGGCAAAACCGTGCGCCATGGCCACCGCATTCATGGCACCGGCGCTGGTGCCGCTGATGCCCTCAAAGTCGATACGGCCATCGTCAAGCAGGGTGTCCAGCACGCCCCAGGTAAAGGCCCCATGCGAACCACCGCCCTGTAGCGCCAGGTTGACTCGGGGGTGGATGGTGCTGCCGTTCTGCTGCGCAGTGGGACCAGAAGGGTTGTTCATGCCCCGAGGGTAACAAAGAACGTCCTCGCGTGCCTCAGGCGATGAAGCGCTATCTGGATCTGTACGGCGTTCAGGGCGAGGGGCGCACGAAGCAGATCTGCTACATCATCGAACGCACGGACAGCGAAATCGCCGAGCTGGAAAAGAAGCGCGCCCATATCGACGAAACACTGGCCGAGCTGCGTAAGATTAATGCAGCAAGCCGCAAGCAACTGGCCGAGCGTGAGCAGATGGACAAGGGCTGAAACAGTCGTTTGGATAAATGAATCTGTTGCATATTGACCTGCAGCCCCCGTATAGTATGCGTTTATAGCTATCTAATTGATAGTACAAAGGCCGACGTGAACCCTGTCCACTTCTGCGGCACTAGCGCACCCCCGTCCATGCAGTGATCTTGGTGGATCGCCCAGATTCGCACTACACTGCCTCAACCCGCCTCAACCCGCCTCAACCTGCCAGAAACGGCGGAAAGTCCCATACCAACAATTCCGGACCACACATGAGTCTTTGGCCCACCCTCGCCGCCGCCGGCCTGCTGTTGGCCTGTTTGGCGTTGTGCCTCTATCTGCGCGAACGTCACCAGCGCATGCGCTTGTCGGTGGAGCTCGGCAACCTGTCCAAGCGCGTTTTCACCAACCTGGAACGGGACGAATTGACCGGTATGCTGACGCGCTCGGGCTTTGACGCCGCACTGGAACGCAAGGCGGTACAGACCAACAATGGCACAGAATCCTTTTGCGTGCTGTATGTAGCGCTGGACAACTTTGGCCTACTCAACGATGCGTTCGGGCACGAGACCGGCGACCAATTGCTCCGGGAAGTTTCACGCCGCCTGGGCAAATGCGTCGACGATGCGGCAGAAGGCTGCCATGTGACGGCCGGGGAATTTTCGCTGGTGCTGAATGGCGACACCCAGATTGGCACCGCGATTGCCAAGCGCGTCTCTCTGGCACTGACGGAAGCCGTTGCGCTGGAATCCATACGCTCGCAGTTGACCTGCTCCATCGGGATTGCGACGTATCCCGACCATGGTGCGGTATCGAAACTGGTTGGAAACGCCGCACTGGCCATGCGCAGCGTCAAACAAAGCGGCGGCGGAGACTTTTGCATCTACGACCCCAAAATGGGCGTGGCAGTGCGCGAAAAGGCGGTGATGCTCAACGATCTGCGCAATGCTCTGGCTAAAGGCGAGTTCGAGCTGTACTTTCAACCCAAGATTGATGCCATCAGCCTTCAGGTCACTGCGGCGGAGGCCCTGCTGCGATGGCACCACCCCGTGCGCGGCCTGATCGGCCCATCGGTATTCATCCCGCTGGCGGAGCAGTATGGGCTCATCGGTCCGATTGGCCACTGGGTCATCGAGGAAGCCTGCCGCAAGGCCGCCCGTTGGCGCGAGCGCGGCCTGCGCATGCGCGTGGCAGTCAACATTTCCGGCTACCAGATGCGTGAGGATGACCTGGTGGACCGCATCGAATCCGCGCTGCAGCGCAACGGCATCCAGCCCGAGCGCTTCACCGCCGAAATCACCGAATCGGTGGCCATGGAAGATACCAAAGTCACGCAGCAGACCTTCGAGCGCATGCGCAGCGCGGGCTTTCACGTGTCTATTGACGACTTTGGCACCGGCTACTCCAGCCTGGCTGCGTTGCGCAAACTGCCGGCCGCCGAACTGAAGATCGACCGCGCCTTCGTCATGGATTTGGAAGAGAGCGAGGATGCACGCTCCATTGCACGGTCCATCATCAATCTGGCCAATGCGCTGAACCTGCGCGTGGTGGCCGAAGGTGTGGAGACAGCGGGACAGCGTGACCTGCTCGTCAGCATGGGCTGCAATGAGTTGCAGGGGTTTCTCTTTGCCATGCCCATGCCGGCGTACGAGCTGGAAAAAATGGCGATTGGCGACCGCCAGCCCGAAGAGATGGAGTTCCGGCGCTCGCTGTTCTCCGAGACCTACCTCGGCAAGCTGGAATAGACCGATACAAACCGCGCTAGCCTCACCGGCACGAATAAATGCCTGGACACAGGGCTCGTGCAAAGATCGGAAGCGCGTGCCTCAGGCGATGAAGCGCTCGATCAGTTCCGCCAGCAAAGCGGGCTGGTCGTGGTGCATCATGTGGCCGGCGTCGGGAATCAGCGCGATCTCGACGTTGGGCACCTGTTGGATGCGATCATGGTATTGCTCCAGCGTGAACTTGCCTTTCCACCACAGGTCCAGGCTGTTGTCGGAGGCCTCGACTGCCAGCACCGGCATGGTGGCGCGGCGGTACAGGGCCAGCACCTCGTCCACCTGGTAGAGGTGGGCACTGATGACCTTGTGTGCCGGTTGCCCCTGGATGGACCATTTGCCCTGGGCGTCCTGTTGTGCCCACTGCTGTGCCAGCCACTCGGCCTTGTCCTGGTCCAGACGTGGGTTGGTCTTCATCAGCCGCCGCGCAACGCCGGCCAGTTCGTCGTAGGCGCGCATGTCCAGCTCGCCGCGGTGCAGTTTCTTCAGCTCGTCCATCCACTTGCCATATCGGCTGGCGGC
>CAITZZ010000399.1 GCA_903897005.1 uncultured beta proteobacterium
CAGAATACACCGAGTGAGCGGCGGGTGTCAATTTGTCGAATCACAAGCGCTCCGCACGCGTTGTTTGCCGACCAATGTAGCAACGCCGTTGGCAGCATGACACGAACAAGGTAGGCGCTGTCCGAGGACAATCATGGCTTGTGATGCCGAACAGCGCCAGTTCAAATCATCGCCGTTTTAATGCACAAGACCTGGATACTAGAGTGACCGGTTTGGAGCGAGACGCTTGGGAAGTCGAATGTCGCTTGCGGGTCTCTTGTTGACGGCGGTGGTTACATCAGGCAGTTTTCACGTTCTACAGCCGGAAGAGACACCGAACGGGTCTTCGCCAGAGTAGGCCGACGGCCTCGAACACCCGCTTTGCGGCAGCCTACTTGTCTGCTGAGCGGGATGCCGCACCGGAATTCATCACCCCACACCACGCCGCATCGGGCTGCCAGTTGCCCACCCAGGCGGGTAACTGCTCTGCTGGCATGGGCTGTGCAATGCCGTAGCCTTGTGCCAGTTCGCAACCCAGCTGCAGCAGCGCGGTGCCGTGCGCCACCGTCTCCACACCTTCGGCAATCACGTCGCGCCCGAACGCGGCGGCCAGGCTGATGATGCCTTGCAAAATGACCAGGTCATCCGGGTCGTCAAGCATGCCACTCACAAAGCTCTGGTCAATCTTGAGCAGCGTGACATGCAGGCGTTTGAGGTAGGTGAGTGACGAGTAGCCGGTGCCAAAGTCGTCCAACGCAAACTTCACGCCAATGCGGGCGCAGTCCTCAATCACCTGCGACACCTGTGCCATGTCTGCCAGCGCGCTGGTCTCCAGCACTTCAAGCTCCAGACTGGTCGGGTTGACTTGCGGGTGCCTGGCCAGGATGGCTTGCAGCTGCTGCACAAAGTTGCCTTGTTGCAACTGGTGTGCACCGATGTTGACGCTGACGGGCAGATCCAGATCAGCAGCGCGCCACCGCTCTATCTGGGTCAGGGCGGTTTCTAGCACCCACTCGCCCACGGCAACGGCCAGTGGGTGGTCTTCAATCACCGACAGGAAGGCCGCCGGCGCCAGAAGACCTTTGTCGGGATGCTGCCAGCGGATCAGGGCCTCGGCACCCATCACCTGGCCGCTGTGCATATTCACCTTGGGCTGGTAGTGCAACACCAACTCATGGTTCTCCAGCGCCAGTCGGATGCGTTCCAGGCTTTCGTGGTGGACACGCATGCTGCTGTCCTGCGCCGCATCAAACACGCAGTAACGGTTTTTGCCCGCCATTTTGGCTTGGTACATGGCATGGTCTGCCTGGCGCATGAGTTGATCGGCATCCATGTCTTGCGCCTGCGGGTAAAACGTGACACCCACGCTGGCCGAAACCTGCGGCATCAGGTCGTCCACCTGCACCGGCAGTGCGGCGGCCGCGAGCAGTCGGTTGAGCAAAGGCACGCTGGCGGTGCTGTCTTCCAGGTCAATCAGCACCGCCACAAACTCGTCGCCACCGATGCGGGCTAGCGTGTCACCCTCACGCAGCGCCTCTCGCATGCGCCTGGCCAGGGTGATCAGCACCTGGTCGCCGATGGCATGGCCGTGCTGGTCGTTGATGGCCTTGAATCCGTCCAGATCGAGAAAGGCCACCGCCACCTGTTGCTGCCTGCGCTGCGCCTGCGCCATGGCTTGTTGCAGGCGGTCAGCCAGCAGCACGCGGTTGGGCAGGTTGGTCAGTGGATCAAAGTGGGCAATATGTTCGAGCTGGCTCTCGTGCGCCTTGCGCTCGGTGATGTCGGAGAACAGCGATATGTACTGGCTCACCTTGCCCTGCGCGTCTCGCACCGCACTGATGGCCTGCATTTCGGCAAACACTTCGCCGCTCTTGCGCCGGTTCCAGACCTCACCATACCAGTAGCCGTTGGCGATCAGGTTGCGCCACATGGCAGCAAAATAGTCCGCACTGTGCCGGCCGGAGTGCAGAAAGCGCGGGTTTTTGCCCAGGGCATCTTCGCGCGTGAAGCCGGTGATGCTTGTGAAGGCTGCGTTGACATCCACAATGCTGCCGTCGGGCGTGGTGATCATGATGCCCTCCAGCGCATGCGTAAAAACACCCGCAGCAAGCTGAAGCTGTTCCTGCGCCGCTTTGCGCTCAATGGCGATGCTGGTCAGACTGGCGGTTTGCTCAATCAGGGCGATGTCGGCTAGCGCTGGCGTGTGTGGCGCGCGATGATAAATGGCAAAAGTACCCAGCACCTTGCCGCTGGCACCGCGAATCGGTTGCGACCAGCAGGCGCCCAGTCCGGCACTGGCCGCCAGGTCTTTGTACGGGGTCCAATAGGGGTGTGTGGCAATGTCGGCCACGATCACCCGCTCACCGGTAAAGGCCGCTGTGCCGCAGGAGCCCACCCCAACCCCGATTTCAATGCCTTCGAGCGCCGCGTTATAGAAATCAGGCAGGCTCGGTGCCACCCCTTTGCACAGATGGCGGCCTTCCAGGTCGAGCAACAGAATGCTGCACAACATGC
>CAITZZ010000400.1 GCA_903897005.1 uncultured beta proteobacterium
GACTGACGAAGTCTGAATCACGGCGGCAGTAAGTTTCATCTGTGTTCTCCGGTGCGTTGAGTGTGAATTATCGGGCCCTGCGGTGACTGTGGAAACAGTGGGTCGATGCCGCCGAAGTGGGTGACTCCGCGAATGTCCCCCGGCCTTTGGTCTTGTCATCCCGGACCTGATCCGGGATCCAGTGCCACGCCGTCACTGGATTGCGGGTCAGGCCCGCAATGACAAGAAGTGGCCCCCAATGCAAACCTTCGCATGCAAGATCAGGCTGTTGGGGCGCTCAGCGCAGCGGCATAAAGGAGGAGTCCGAAGGACGGGGGACAGCCGCGGAGCTGAGTGCGTCGGCGACCTGATCACCCTCCATGCTCGCCGTGCCCGCTGGACTTTGGCATGATAGAGCCATGAAAACACTCTTTTGGAAGATCGCCTCCGCGCTGTTGCTAGCCGGATTGTTCCTCAGCAGTTCACTTGTCGCCGCTGCGCCCACACCCCCGGTCAGACCCAAACTGGTGGTTCTGATCGTCATCGATGGCCTGCCGCAGCGCCAGATCGAGGCCAATCGAACGCAGTTTGTGAAAGACGGATTTGCGCGCTTTCTGGAGCGTGGCAGCTGGTTTGCCAACGCGCATTACGACCATGCGTTCACCGTGACGGCGGCCGGCCATGCGGTGCTGCTTAGTGGCGCCAGCCCCAGCCGCAGCGGCATCATTGGCAACGAGTGGCGCGACCCCGATACGGGCGAACCCATGTACTGCGCCCAGGACCGCTCGGCCGCTTACATCGGCCAGCGCAACCGGCCGCAGGACGGTACCAGTCCGAACAACCTGAAGGCGGAGACCGTGGGCGATGTGTTGCGCCGCGCCGATCCACGCTCCAGAGTGATCGCGGTCTCGGGCAAAGACCGCGGTGCCATCATGCCAGCCGGCAAATCCGGCACCGCCTACATGTACATGAACAGCACGGGCCAGTTTGCTTCCAGCACCTATTACATGAGCGCGCACCCGGCCTGGGTAGAGCGCTTCAACGCTGCCAAACCGGCTGACCGCTACTTCAAGACCTCATGGACCGGCAGCGCGGCAGGCTTACCCATCATGTACGGCGCGCCGCAGGATGATGCGCCCGGTCTGCGCTATTACGGTTCCCTGCTGCAGGGGCCCTTTGCCGATGCGCTGGTGCTTGACTTTGCGCGCGCTGCGCTGAGCGGCGAAGCACTGGGACAACGCGAAGTTCCCGACATTCTGGTGGTCAGTCTGTCCGGTCATGACTACGTCAACCACGCTTTCAGTGCCGAGTCGGAACTGTCACAGGACCACACCTTGCAGGTCGACCGCCTGCTGCAGGCCTTCTTTCACGATCTCGATGCCCGCGTCGGACCCGACAACTACATCGCGGCGCTTAGCGCAGACCACGGTTTCATGCCCACGCCGGAATACAGCCTGAAACTGGGCTTGGACGCCGGTCGCATCGCCTCTGGCCCCTTGCTCGGTCGCATCAATGCAGGGATGGAGCAGCGTCATGGGCAAGGCAAGTGGGTGATCGGGTTCTCCGGTGCCACCTTGTTGCTGAATCGGCCGTGGATCGCGCAGCAAAAGCTGGACCCTTCCACCGTGGCCCTCCAGGTCAAGACCGTGTTGCTGCAGGAGAGCGGCATCGCTGCCGCCTACACGCGCGACGAACTGCTGAGCGGTCAGCGCAGCGCCGAGCCGCTGTTTGCGCGGATGCGCAAGTCATGGCACCCCGATGTTTCCGGCGATGTGCAGTTTGCCTTGAAGCCGAACTGGATGTTTGGCGCGGGCAACCTGGGCGCCACCCACGGCTCACCGTACGACTACGACACCCACGTGCCCTTGATGCTATGGGGGCCGCGCTGGGTTGGCGCCGCTGCACTGTCAGCGCGGGTCGGCATTGTCGATCTGGCGCCGACCCTGGCCCGTTTTCTCAAAGTTGCCAGCCCTGCCGATTCAGAAGGCCGACCCTTGCCATTGCTTGATCCATAGCAAGGCAGGGCTGGCGCCGGAGCTCGGAGCCGGGAATATACTCAAACATGTTCAGCCCCAACACAAGTACCTTGCAGTGGACCTAGCCGCACCTGCTTCAATCGAACAGACCTTGCGCCAGCTTGGGTCGGAGAACCGACGCCTGCACGCCGAAGTGGACCACCTGAAGAACCTGCTGTCGGCTGGTGGAACGACCATTCTGGGTGAGTTGATCAGCGCCGAAGAAAGCTTTCACCAAAGCGATCAGGACCTGCACACCATCATCAACCACATCCCGACCATGGTGGGCTATTGGGATCGCGAGTTGCGCAACCGCTTTGGTAACCTGGCCTATGCTGACTGGGCCAGCATCGAGCCGGATCGTTTGCCAGGCATGCATATACGCGATGTCATCGGCGAGGAAACCTACCGCCTGAACCTGCCCTACCTCGAAGCGGCGCTGCGCGGCGAGGTGCAGCAGTTCGAACGCCGGCTTCCCGCAACCCAGCGTCATCAGCCACGCGATGTTTTGATTCAGTACCTGCCCGACATCGATGGCCGCGAAGTGCGCGGCTTGTACACCATGGTGACCGATATCAGCTCAACGAAGCAGGCTGAGTCGGCACTGCGCGAAAGAGATCAAAAACTGCGCGGCCTGTACGAACTCTCGCCTCTGGGTATCGCCATGACGGATCTGGAGGGCCGCTTTGTCGAATTCAACGCCGCCTTCAGCAACATCTGCGGCTATAGCACGCTGGAGTTGATGGACCTGAACGAACGCAGCCTGTCGCCACCACGATTCGCCGAGCAGGAGGTGGCACAGCGCCAATTTCTGGAAAAAAACGGGCGTTTTGGCCCTTATGAAAAGGAATACCTGCGCAAGGACGGCTGTCTTGTTCCCGTGGCACTCAATGGTGTGCTGATTACCGGCAGCGATGGTCAGCAATACCTCTGGAGCATCGTCGAGGACCTCAGCAAACGCAAGCAGACCGAACAACTGCAAGTCGTGCTGAACGAATACCACGAGCTTAGTCTGGATGTGCTGGAGCGCAGCCGCGAAAAAATGGTCACGGCGCTGACCCACCTGTCGCGCTACCGGGACAATGAAACCGGCCAGCACGTCGAGCGCAGCGAACTCTATGTCAAGGCGCTGGCTAACGCGCTGGCAGCGGCTGGTCACTACCCGGATCAGTTGACCAGGCATGACATCGACCTGATCGTGAAAGCCACACCGATGCACGATCTGGGCAAGGTCGGCGTGCCGGACCATGTGCTGCTCAAGCCAGGCCGCCACACGCCCGAAGAAACGCTGATCATGCAGACCCATGCAGCCATCGGCGAGTCGATCCTGCTGGTGGCCGCTGGCGGCGAGGCCGTGGTTGACTCACTGCTGATGGTCGCCTCCAGGATGGCCGGTGCGCATCACGAAAACTGGGACGGTAGCGGCTATCCGCGCCATCTCAAGGGAAGCGAGATCCCGCTCGAAGCGCGCCTGATGGCGGTAGCCGATGTCTATGACGCTCTCACCACGCCCCGTGTTTACAAGCAGGCCTGGGCACACGAGGTCGCGCGGCTTGAAATCCTGAGTCTCAAAGGCATCAAGTTCGACCCGCTGGTTGTTGAAGCGTTCGAACAGGTACACCTCGTTTTCAAGGAAATCGCTGGCGCGTTTGGCGATCAGGATCCCCAGGCCAGCGCGACC
>CAITZZ010000401.1 GCA_903897005.1 uncultured beta proteobacterium
AGCAATCGAAGAATTTGACTCTGCCAGCATGCGCTCCAGCTCCAGTTGGCGATTGCGTGGCGCGTAGCCTTCGGCCACCAGGCTGCTGGTGTTCTTGTGCTCTTCACTCAGAAGTGCGAGCTGGTTGCGCCGATTACCCATCATCGCCGTATAAGCCTGCAGCAGGCCTTCCTGACCGGCAATGCTCTCGTCGATCGACGAAAGGTCGGCGCGCAGACCGGCACGGCGTGATCCGAACAGTTGCTCCTGCGTCAGCGTCATCTGGCGGATTTGCGGGTCGCTCATGGCCTCACGCAAATCGGCATGCCAGCTGATCTGGCCCAAGCCCTGCTGCTCGGCCAGCAGACGGCCCTGCATGGCGCGCAGGCCCAGGTAGCGCTGCCGACTCGACTCAAAGTTGGCTTTGGCCACCGCTTCATCGAGTTTGATCAGAAGTTGTCCCTCCTTGACCTGCTGCCCCTCCTTGACCAGCACCTCCTTGATGATGCCGCCCGAGATGTGCTGCACCGCCCTGCTCTTGGTGTCGATGGTGACCATGCCCTGACCCGGCACACCTTCGTCCAGTGGTGCCAGGGCTGCCCACAAAACGAAACCGCCGAAGCCAAGAATCAAGGCCCAAAGACCAATGCGCCCCGGCTGCACACCAGGCTTGGGTTTGGCAATCACGTCGCTGACGATGGAAGACATTGCTTGAAGGTTGTTTGGATTAGCCATAGCAGACTCAAGAATAAAAAGGGTAAATGAAACCTAGGCCGCTGCGACCGCCGCAGCAGGGGCAGCAGGAGCCGGCGTTCGGGCTGCCTGCAGCGCCGCCAGCACCGCATCACGCGGTCCTTCAGCTTGCACCCGACCGTCCTGCAGCAGCAGCAACCGGTCAGCCACCGCCAGAATGCCCGGACGGTGCGTGATCAGGATCACGGTCTTGCCCTTGGCCTTCATGTCCTGCACCGTCTTGACCAGCGCCGCCTCACCCGCGTCGTCCAGATTGGCATTGGGCTCATCCAGCACAATCAGCGCCGGGTCGCCATAGATGGCTCGCGCCAGACCGATGCGCTGACGTTGCCCGCCTGACAGCAGCGCACCAGCCTCCCCAATCGGCGTGTCGTAGCCCTTGGGAAAACGCAGAATCATGTCGTGCAAACCAGCGCTGCGTGCGGCCGCTATCACCTGTGCCGACTCGATCTTGCCAAAACGGGCAATGTTTTCCGCCAAGGTACCGTCGAAAAGCTCAATGTCCTGCGGCAAATAGCCCACATGGGAGCCAAGTTGCACCCGGTCCCAGCTTTGCAGCGGCACACCGTCAAGCAGAACATCACCGGCAACATCGGGCCAGACGCCCATCAGCACCCGTGCCAATGTGGACTTGCCAGAACCAGACGGCCCCAGCACCACCAGCACCTGACCTTTGGGCAGCGTCAGCTTGATGTTTTTCAGGATCGGCTCAGCGCGTCCCGGTGCCGTCGCGACCAGATCGCGCAGCTGGATCTCACCTTGGGGAGCCGAACGTGAAAGGACCGCATCGCGCTGCGGGAAGCTCTGCAACAACTTCTCCAGCCGCGTAAAGGCGGCCGCAGCACTGATGAAACCGCGCCAGCCGCTGACAATCTGGTCGATCGGCGCCAGGGCGCGTGTCATCAATACATTGGAAGCGATCATGCCGCCGGGCGAGAGTTGTCCGTCAATCACCAGCAGGGCGCCGGCGCCCAGCGCCAATGACGACTGTGCATAACGAATGAATTTGCTCCAGGCCACGACGCGCTGCGTCAGGCCTTGCGCCACAGCACCCTGCTCCAGCGACGCGTCGTGGCGCTGCGCCCAGCGCAGGCGCAAGTTGCCCAGCATGCCCATGGACTCAATCACCTCGGCGTTGCGCAGCTTGCTTTGCAAAAAGGTTGAGGCTTCCGAGTTGGCGGCCACCGCCGCCTCGGAGGGCGTCAGTGTATGGCGATGCCCCAGCCAGGCCAGCAAGGCCTGGATCAACGCAAAGATCAGACCCAGCACGCCCAGCCAGGGGTGCAGCATGAACAGCACTGCCGTGTAAATGGGCGCCCAGGGCGCGTCAAAAAAAGCAAAAATTCCATTGCCGGTAAGGAACTGGCGCACCTGGATCAAGTCACCAAACGAGCGCGCCGGCGAGGTACCAAGCAAACTCAGATGCGACTCGAAACTGGCGTTGAACACTTGCGTGCCAAGGCGCTCATCCAGGCGCACGCCGGCGCGCACCAAAACGCGTGAACGCAGCCACTCGGCAACGGCCATGATGCCAAACAGGCCCAGCGTCAGCAGCGACATGGCCAGCAAGGTCAGCTCGCTCTGGCTGGCCAGAACGCGGTCGTAAACCTGCAACATGTAGAGGGTCGGCGCGAGCATCAGCACATTGGCCAGCATGCTGAAAAAGCCGACCATCAAAAACTCTTGCCTGAAGGTCCACAGCGTGGCGGTCAGTTCACTGCGCTGGAAAAAAGCGGGTGTTTTCATGTTCAGTCCTTATTGCGCGGAGGCAGTTGCCTTGGCTGGCTGCGGTGCGTTGGCCTTGGCCAGCGCCGCCAGCACCTCGTCGCGTGGACCAAAGGCCCGGTTCTGACCCTCTTGCAGTATCAGCATCTTGTCGGCGACGGCCAGCACACTGGTGCGGTGCGTCATCACCACAAACGTGGTACCTCGTGACTTGAGCTGGGCAATAGCGCTACTCAGTGCAGCGTCGCCCGACTCATCCAGGCTCGAATTGGGCTCGTCCAGCACCACAAACACCGGGTCGCCATAAAGTGCCCGAGCCAGCGCAACGCGCTGGCGCTGCCCACCCGACAACATGGCGCCGTCGCGCCCCACCGGGCTGTCATAGCCCTTGGGCAAAGCGATGATCACCTCATGCAGGCCGACAGCGCGGGCGGCGGACTCCACCTTGGCCCTGTCCACCTCGCCAAAGCGCGCAATGTTCTCGGCCAGCGTACCGTCAAACAGTTCCACGCCCTGCGGCAGATAGCCAACGTGCGGACCCAGTTCCGCCTTGTCCCAGCTAAAAACATCGACGCCATCGAGCCGCACCTTGCCCGTGGCAGCGGGCCACAGACCTACCAACAAGCGCGCCAGCGTGGTCTTGCCGGAGGCCGATGGCCCAACCACTGCCAGCACCTCGCCTGGCTGCAGCGCAAAAGCCACGCCACGCAGAATCGGCATCTGTGAGCCCGGTGCAGCGGCCACTACGTTCTCAACCGCCAAGGCGCCGCGTGGCGCCGGCAATGCCATGCTGGGCGGACGCACGGGCAAGGCCACCAGCATGTTTTCAAGCCGGCCCCAAGCGTCACGCACATTCACCACCGACTGCCATTGCGACACAATCTGCACCA
>CAITZZ010000402.1 GCA_903897005.1 uncultured beta proteobacterium
ACCACCATGAGTTCGATCAACGAGAGCTCCAAGAAGATCGTCGACATCATCGGCGTGATCGACGGCATTGCCTTCCAGACCAATATTCTGGCCTTGAACGCTGCGGTCGAAGCGGCACGTGCCGGAGAACAAGGGCGAGGCTTTGCCGTGGTGGCCAGCGAAGTGCGCAATCTGGCGCAGCGCAGCGCCGCAGCAGCCAAGGAAATCAAGGCACTGATCGGCGACTCGGTGGACAAGGTAGGTGCGGGCACCAAACTCGTGGACGAGGCCGGCAAGACCATGGAAGAGATCGTGAACTCGGTCAAGCGGGTCACCGACATCATGAGCGAGATCACCGCGGCCAGCCAGGAACAGAGTGCCGGCATCGAGCAGGTGAACCAGGCGATCACGCAGATGGACGAGGTAACGCAGCAAAACGCGGCTCTGGTCGAAGAAGCAGCGGCAGCGGCCGAGAGCCTGGAAGAACAGGCGCAGAACCTGCAGGCAGCCGTGGCCATCTTCAATATCGGAGGTCACACTACAACCGTGCGCAGCCAGCCGTCAGTCCGAAAGACCGAGCGGCCAGCACTCTCAACACCGCAGCGCAGCGCGCCACGCCCCCTTGCCCACGCGGCGCCCCGGCTAGCGTCGAAACCGGCAAGAGCCCCCCAGCCAGCCGCGCAAGCAGCCAAGGCCGCTCCCGCTGGCAGCAGCGAAGAGCAGTGGGAAGAGTTTTAGGATTCTGAGCGAACACTTGACGGAGCAGCTATGCGCAACAACTTGCCAGTAACGAATGACGAATATGTTCTGCCCGACGGCGAAGTCATCATTTCACGCACCGACATCAAAGGCCGGGTCACCTACGTTAATGAGTCTTTCGTCCAGAGTTCGGGGTTTTCGCGCGAAGAGGCGATGGGCAAGGCGCACAACATCGTGCGCCATCCGGACATGCCGCCGGTCGCCTTCGAGGATTTGTGGAACACCATCAAGGAGGGCGAGCCCTGGTCGGCGCTGGTAAAAAACCGGCGCAAGGACGGCGGCTTCTACTGGGTGCGTGCCAACGTGACGCCGATGGTGGAGAACGGCCAAATCAGCGGCTACATGTCGGTGCGCACCAAGCCAGGCCGCGCCGAAGTCGCAGCGGCGGAGGAGCTCTACCGCAAGATGCGCGAGGGACAGGCACTCGGCATCATGCTCAAGGGCGGTGAAATCCGGCGCCTGGGTGTACTTGGCATGCTGCAAGGCCTGGGCCGCATTTCTTTGACTGCGCGCAGCTTGTGGGCCGCGGGCGGCTTCGCCGTGCTGTACGCCGCGATCGGCGCGCTGGCGCTGGCCGCACCGGACAAGGGCAGGACGGCGATCGCGCTGCTCGGTGCACTTGGCGCGCTGCTATCCATCATCTGGGGCTTGCGCTTGACGAGCAGACTGTCCACGCCCATCGCCGAGGCAATTGCCGTGGCGCGGCGGGCTGCCGGTGGCGATGCTGCGCTACATTTTCCGGAAAAAGGCGATCCCGAGTTGGTGCACCTGTTTCGCATGCTCGACCAGATGAACGGCAAGATGGTCGGGGTGTTGAAAGACGTGCATACGAGCATGTCCACCGTGAATGATGCGGCCGGAGAAATCGCCGCGGGCAATCTCGACCTGTCGAAGCGCACCGAGGAGCAGGCGGCGAGTCTTGAAGAGACGGCCTCCTCCATGGAAGAGCTGACCTCGACGGTCAAGCAGAACGCCGAGAATGCCCGGCAGGCCAATCGCCTGGCTTTGGGCGCGAGTTCAGTTGCGGTCAAGGGTGGCAAGGTCGTCGGCAATGTCGTGGGCACCATGTCGTCGATCAACGAAAGCTCAAGGAAGATCGTGGACATCATCAGCGTGATCGACGGCATCGCTTTCCAGACCAACATCCTGGCGCTCAACGCGGCGGTGGAAGCGGCGCGCGCCGGCGAGCAGGGGCGCGGCTTTGCGGTGGTGGCCACCGAGGTCAGAAATCTTGCGCAGCGCAGCGCGGCGGCAGCCAAAGAGATCAAGACGCTGATCGGAGACTCGGTTGAAAAGGTTGGCGTCGGCACCAAACTGGTAGACGATGCTGGCAAGACGATGGAAGAGATCGTGGCCTCGGTGAAGCGGGTGACAGACATCATGAGCGAGATCACATCGGCGAGCGAGGAGCAAAGCCAGGGCATCGAGCAGGTGAATCAGGCGATCACGCACATGGATCAGGTGACGCAGCAGAACGCGGGGCTGGTGGAGGAAGCGGCAGCAGCGGCGGAATTGTTGCGCTCGCAGGTTCACATCGTCGATGAGGCCATGGTTGCTTTCCGGCTCGGACAGGACAGGAAGCACGTGGCCGCAGTGGCGCGGGCCGCGTCGCCGCGAGCCGTGCCGACAAAACGCGCTCTGGCGCTCGAGACCGCTTAGAGAGTCGGAAATCGCAAAAGTACCTGTTATCCCCCACTGCTTGTCATTCCGGACTCAGTGGCTGTCATCCCGGACTTGATCCGGGATCCAGTGCCACGCGCACACTGGATTGCGGGTCGAGCCCGCAATGACAGCCAAAGGGTGGCAATGACAGCCAAGGGTGGCAATGACAGCCAAGGGTGGCAATGACAGCTGGCGCCCGCAATGACAACTCCCAACAAGCGCCACATTGGCAATTTCTCGCTTCCTTAGGGAACCCCCGACATCGGGCTCTAGAAAAGTTCGATGTCGCCCGTTACCGGTTTCTTCAGTACGCTGGCAATGTAGCTGTTTTCCTGACTGGAGATCACGTTGTTGTGCAAGGAGCGCAGGCGCTTGACCCTGGCCTTGCCGGTTGCAGGAAAATAGAGCGTCATCCTTGGAAAGGTGTCACCGACATCCTCAGCCACCAGCCGGAGTTTTTCGGTCTTGAGGTATTCCCGCACAAAGAGGATGTTGCGCATGCCGACATCGGTCATGTTGGCCAGGATACGACCACCGCCGAAGATCTTTACTTCAAGATTTTGCCGCAGGCCACCGTTGCGCAGGATCCCATTGATCAGATGTTCCATGGCGAAATTGCCGTAGCGGGTTCCGGTGCTGAGCCCGGCGGCTTTCCATGAATCGGACTCGGCCCCGGCTGAAGCGGGGAGCATGAAGTGATTCATGCCGCCAATGCCCGAAACCCGGTCGCGGATGCAGGCTGCAATGCAGGAGCCCAGCGTCGTCGAGACCGCTTCGTCGCCTTTGGTCACATAGTATTCGCCGGGCAGGATACGAGCCGTGTAGAACTCCTGGCTGTCGCTCCAGGTCCGGCGGATATGCTCGAAACCAGGCAAGGCGGGGGGCAGTGGAGTTCGCATGCTGCTCAGCGCTTGACGGTAAACAAGCGCTCGACTTCGATGATGGCGGCCTGCGTCTCGCGCACCACCGCTTCGATGCAGTCCTGCGTCAAACCGGTGATTTCCCAGGCGGCGGCGTCTATCGGCTGCACGTCGAGCGGGTCGATGGTGTCGAGTTCGGCCATGACGGCAAGCGTGTTGGCCAGATGGATCAGGGCCGTTTCGCGGCGGTGACTCTGACAACGGGCGAGATCGTGATGGTGTGCAATGCACTCTTCAAGCAGTCCGGGAAGGTGCCACTCTTTGGCCAGTGCCCCACCGACCTCGCTGTGATCGAAGCCCATCACCTGCTGCTCGGCCTCATGCACCTGGATCTCCTCGGCGCTGTCGAGCACCAGCAACAGGGCTTGTTTGGCCTGCTCTGGCAGGCGGTTGAAGATGATGAGCTCTCCGATGTCGTGCAGCAGCCCCGCGGTGAACAGGGCGTCGGGGTCACAGCCGCCCATCAGTTTGGCGAGGTGGCGCGCGGTCAGTGCGCACAGCAGACTGTGCCGCCAGAAATTCTGCATCGAGACCAGTTCGTTGGGCAAGCCTTCGAAACTGCTGGCCACCGACATCGATAGCGCGAGATTGCGAATCTGGGCTGTTCCGATGATGGAGACAGCCTTGCTGACCGACTCGACGGCGGACGGAAACTGGTAGAGCGCGCTGTTGGCAACGCGCAGCAGGCGCAGTGTGAAGGAAGGATCCTGACTGACCGCTCTGGCGATGTCGGCCGACGAACTCCGGGGATCGTCGATCAGCCGACCGATCTCGATGTAGACATGCGGCAAGGTCACCAGGCCGCGGATATCCTTGACAAGCTCGTTGGCGCTGCTCATGGAGTTTTCAGCACCCTGCGGATGGTGTCGCTCAATTCTTCGGCTACAAACTTGGCAACATAAGCGTCAGCCCCTACGCCTTTGACGTGGGCCTCGTTGGTGGCACCGGTGAGCGACGAATGGATGATGACAGGTATGGATTTGAAGCGTGGGTCGTCCTTGATATTGCGCGTCAGGGTAAATCCATCCATCTCCGGCATCTCCAGATCGGTCAATACCAGGGCCACCTTGTCGTGCGCCGTCTTGCCTTCGGCCACGGCGGCGGCCGAGATCGTCTGCAGACGGTCCCAGGCTTCCTTGCCGGTCTTGGTCATGATGTAAGGCACCCCCATGGCCTTGAGGCCCTCCTCGATCATCAGCCGGGCCACCGCTGAATCGTCCGCGGCAAGAATGGACTTGCCAGCGGGCAACTGAACCTCGGTGATCAGAGCACCGTCCGGGATCGCCTGATGGTCTGACGGAAACACGTTGCGCAGAATCTGTTCGACATCGAGCACCACCGCCAGACGATCACTGTCAACATTGGTATCGAGCCGGGCGAAGCTCGTCACCAAG
>CAITZZ010000403.1 GCA_903897005.1 uncultured beta proteobacterium
ACGCCCAGCCCGAGGGTGGCGATCGCCAGGCCCAGCAACCCCAGCCCCAGCCAGAGCCGCCCGTGCAGCAAGGCCTGCAACAGGCCATTGGCCGTTTCCGGGCCGCCCAGAATTTGCGGCAGGACGCTGTACCACGCGGTATCCTGGATCGCATACCAGGGCAGCAGCAGGTAAGCCAGCAGGCCCAGCGCCAACCAGATGCGAATAGCCTGGTTGGGGTTCTTCTTCATCAGCGAGGCAGGGAATTAACGTCCTTTTCCCACTTCGCAATCAGGCGCCGGCGCTCCGCACTGGCGCCGTACTTGGCATAGTCGTAATTGATGAATTTGATCTTCTTGAAATCAGGAATGCGCGGATCGTTCTTTGCGCTCTTGTTCGAAGGCAATTGAAACTGCTTGGCGGCCGCAGCCATCTCCTGCGCCGCCGGCGTCAAGGCCCACTCGTAAAACTTCTTCGCCGCCTCCAGATTGCGCGCGCCCTTGATGATGCTCATGGAGCCAATCTCGGCGCCTGTCCCTTCCAGCGGCGTGATGGTTTCGACCGGGAAACCATTCATCTTCTCCCCTGGACCATCGTGCACAAAACTGATGGACACTGCCGTCTCGCCGCGCGCCACGGCCTTGATCGGCCCAGTCCCAGAGCGTGTGTACTGGCTGACATTCTTGTGCAAGCCCTTGAGGTAGTCAAAAGCCTTGTCCTCGCCCATCAGCTGCACCAGTGTTGCCACCATGGTGTAGGCGGTGCCACTGGAGCCCGGATTGGCCACCTGGATGTCACCCTTGTAGTCAGGTTTCAGCAGATCGGCCCAGGACTTGGGTACAGCCAGCTTTTTCTTGGCCAGCAGTTCCGGGTTGTAGCCAAAGCCCAGCGGGCCGGAATAAATACCCACCGTCTTGAAGCCCGCCTGCTGCGCCTGCTGTTGCGCCCAGGGATACAACTGGCTCAGGCTGGGTGATTTGTATTCCAGCGAGAGGCCTTGCTCGGCCGCCTGCAAGTGCGGGTCGCCGGTGCCGCCAAACCAGACATCGGTCTTGGGGTTGTCCTTCTCCGCGATCAACTGGGCCAGCGCTTCCCCCGAGCCTTTCATGCTGACATTGATCTTGGTGCCGGTGGTACGCGCATACACCGTACCTATCATGTTGCACCACTCAGCCTGCACCGAGCAAATCACATTGATCTGCCCCTGCGCCCAGGCACCCAGGGAAAGGCAAGCCAAGGCCGCCACCAACACCTGTTTCTTCATCGCTACTCCTGTAAGACCCGCAACGCTTGGCGGGACAGCGCCAGTTTAAAGCAAGGCCCAAAGCCAGGGTTACATGCTTTTCATTTTTTTATGAAACTAAGTTACATTACCCCTTACGGACGAAAGTCCCCCACTCCTGGTTGCCTATGAGTTTTGATCTTGTTCTGTTTGGTGGCACTGGCGACCTGGCCTGGCGCAAATTGATGCCTGCCCTGTTTCAGGCCTTTCGCCATGGCACGCTGCCAGCGAACGGACGCATCATCGGCATTGGTCGCGACGACCTCAGCGCCGAACAATACCGCAGCCTGATCCGCTCGCGTTTTGACAAGGTCGAGTTGGCGAAACGCCCGAATGACGAAGAGTTCACGCGTTTTGCCGCCCTGCTGGAATTTGTCCGGATCGATCTGTCCAGACCGGCTGACTATGCTCGCCTGGCGACCACGCTGGCGGCGCGCCAGACCGATACCGTGGTCATGTATGTGGCAACCGCTCCGACGCTCTTTACCACCGTCTGCGAGCAACTGGACAAGGCTGGTCTGAACAGCGCCAAGACCCGCATCGTGCTGGAAAAGCCGCTCGGCCACGATCTGGCCAGCAACCGTGCCATCAATGAAGCGGTGCGCCGCGCCTTCAGCGAAAAACAGATCTTCCGGATCGACCATTACCTGGGCAAACCGGCTGTGCAAAACCTGTTCGCCCTGCGCTTTGGCAACGCCCTGTTCGAGCCACTTTGGCGGCGTGAACATATTGCCAACATCCAGATCACGATAGCCGAAGAACTGGGCGTGGAGAAGCGTGGTGCTTTTTACGAGACCACCGGCGCCCTGCGCGACATGGTGCAAAACCATGCCCTGCAACTGCTGTGTGCGATCGGCATGGAGCCACCCATCAACTCGCACGCCGACGCCATTCGCGACGAAAAACTCAAGGTCCTGCGCTCGCTCAAACCCTGGACTCCCGAGGCGCTGGTACAGGACGTCATCCGCGGGCAATACGCCGGCGGGACGATTGCCGGCAGCGCGGTGGACGCCTACCGGGCCGAGACAGGCGTCAACCCGGCCAGCCAGACCGAGACCTTTGTCGCACTGCGCACCGAAATATCCAATTGGCGCTGGGCCGGTGTGCCCTTCTACATCCGCACCGGCAAGCGACTGGCCGGGCGCGATGCCAGAATCGTGGTCAATTTCCGGCCTACGCCGCACGCCATCTTCAATTCGCAAATCGGCGTCGCGAATCGACTGGTGATCAATCTGCAGCCCAAGGACGGTCTTGAATTGCACTTGCTGGCGCAGGGTCAGGACAACCGGCGCAATTCACAGACGCTGGCGCCAGTGCAACTCGATCTGGACTTTGACAAGCGCTTTGGCAGCGGACGCGTCGGCGCCTACGAACGCCTGCTGCTTGACGTCATCGATGGACGCCTGAACCTGTTTGTGCGCAGCGACGAGCAGGAAGAAGCGTGGCGCTGGGTCGAGCCGATTCTTGAACACTGGAAGAACGACCCGCAGGGCCCACGCCTCTACGCTGCCGGCACCTGGGGCCCGAGCGCCGCCAGCGCCATGATCGCGCGTGACGGCTTTTGCTGGGCAGAGGAATGTTAGCCCCCACGCTTGTCCCTTCGGGTACTGCGCTGCCCCCCGAGGGGGCTAATTTTCCTTGGGGCGGCCCGGCGGAAAATTGCATCAGTGAACTGATCTGTCTGACCTATGCTTGACCGAATCAACGCCTGTCTGCCTTCACTTGCGCCAGCCGAACAGCGGGTCGGCAAGCTCTTGCTAAGCGACCC
>CAITZZ010000404.1 GCA_903897005.1 uncultured beta proteobacterium
ATTTTTCTGCCACCGACCCGGAACTACCGGGCGGTCAGCCGCACCCTGTGTGCCGATCTGCCGGCCGGGCCGTTTACCAACTGCCTGCTGGAGGCCAACGGCAGCGCGGCCCGCAACACCTTTGCCAATGGGCTGATCGCAGGTCAGTTCACGCTGCCAAATTTTGACTTCGTCTTTCCGGAAAATCTGGTGTTCGGCCAGTCGCTGGTGCCAAAAAACTTTCAGGACCTGCCCTTTCTGTACTGCGGCTCGGGTCCACTGGACGGGCCTGGAACCAATTCTCCGGTGGTGGGCCAACTCGATCCCGCGCCTTGGGGCGTGCCTATGCAAAGCCCCATTTTCAGCAGCAGCCTGTGCCCGGGTGCCAAGCAGGTCTCGGCAGCGCTGAAATTTCCCAAGGTGGTCGGTACGGCCGATACCGTCGCCATCTTCAACGCCACCTGGGACAACAAGAATGGCATGGGCAAGATCAATATCAAGGCCACTTCATCGGTTTCGCCGGCGTCTGCCGGGATGTTCATGACGGCGACCATCAGCAACAGCTGGATGACCCCGACCGCCCCGGGGGGTGTCGACAACCCGATCGTTGCGGAGCTGGTTCAGCTCGCCAATACAGCGGCTGAACCGACCCTGTGCCCGACTTCGGCACCCTGCTGGAATCTGAGCGCCCCGGGCTTCATCATCGATCCGGGTTTTGGACCCTTCCCGCCCTCGCTGGTGCCGCCGACCACGATCGTGGTGCGCTCAAGCCGCGGTGGTACGGCCACGGTCACGGGTGCTGCGATCAAACAGATTGCCTGCGTATCGACCCTTAAATTTACTTGCCCTTGAAGCGGCTGCCACCGTAGCTACCGATGAAATCGACCCTGATCCCGCAACAGCCAACAACCCAGCCAAGGCCTTGGCAAAGAGCGCTCGCGCTCTGCCTGGTGGTCTTGCTGGCGTGCCCCCCCGCCGTGGCGCGCGGGGGCGGCCGCGCCGGCATGGATGCGCTGATGGAAGAGCCCGACATGCTGGCCCCAACGCGGGCCAACATGCCGGCCAATATTCTGTGGAGTTCGGAACAGACGCTGCAAATCCAGGGCTCCACCCTGGCGGGTTCTGCCTTCGGCCAGAACGGGCAGATTGACATCAGCGTTGGCAAGGACAGTGTGGCGGGATCGCCCATCGGCATGACACTGGGCAAGCCGCAGTATTCGGCTACCGGGGAAATGGTGGTGCCCCTGCTGGGCGTTGCCTCCAATGCCCGGATCAAAGGCGTGAACGCCGTGCCGGCAGTGCGCGCGGTGCTCGGGCGGGTTGATCTGCTTCCCAAGTTGCACGCGCTCAAGACGGTGGAAGTTCCTGCGGTACCTGACCTGAATGCCTTCATCCGGGACAAGAAAAGCGCCATTGAGCTGGGGAAAGCCCTTTTCTGGGAATCCAATGCAGGCAGCGATGGCAACGCCTGCGCCAGTTGCCACTTTGCAGCCGGTGCCGACAGCCGGATGAAAAACCAGTTGGGCCCGGGATTGAGGGCGGGCGATCATACGTTCAGCCGTAATTTTCAGGCCGCCGAGAGCGCTATCCTGACCAACAAAAGCAGCAAAGGGGAGCAGGAAGAGGGCCACAAGTTCAAGTCGACGGCGTCCGGCGGCGGCGGTGCCAATTACACGCTCGTCGCCAGTGATTTTCCGTTTCACCGGCTGGCCGATCCGCTCGATCGCAATTCGACCCTGCTGTTTGACAGTGACGACGTCGTTTCTTCGCAAGGCACCTTCGCCGGTGATCTGCTGAGCGTGGCCAGCAATGGAGTGGAGAATTGCAAGAATCGCCCCCTCGATGAATTCAGCGTCGGCGGCATGCTGGTGCGCAAGGTGGCGCCGCGCAACGCGCCGACGGTGATCAACGCGGTCTTTAACCACCGCAATTTCTGGGACGGGCGTGCCAACAACGTGTTCAACGGCAACAATCCGTTTGGCGATCGCGATCCCGATGCCCGCGTGCTCGATATGCTGTCCGACGGCCGCGTGGTGCCGGTGCGCATGGCACTGTCTAATGCCAGTCTGGCCTCACAGGCCGTTGGCCCGGCACTGAGTGACTTTGAAATGTCTTGCTCGGGCAAGTCGTTCAAGACGCTAGGGCGCAAGGTGCTTGCAATGCGAGCGTTGGCAAACCAGTCGGTGCACGCGCAGGACTCCGTGCTGGCCGCCCTTGTTTCGAGCACGGGAAAAGGACTGAAAGATACCTATGCGGACATGGTCAAGCGGGCCTTTCATCCGCGCTGGTGGGCCGGCACGGGAAGCTACGCGGGATTCACCCAGATGGAATCGAATTTTGCGATGATCTGGGGCATCTCCA
>CAITZZ010000405.1 GCA_903897005.1 uncultured beta proteobacterium
ATCACCAGCGCCACATAGATGACCATGGGAGCGCGCAGTGCCGTGGTCCATAGCGGTTGAATGGAGTCCCAGGCGCCGACGCCGGGCAAGCCGGGGTTGTTCTCCGGAAAAAAGTGATTCAGACCCGTTGCCACACCATTGAGCACCAGCGCCAAGCCCAGGCCACGCAGCAGGTCGCCGAAGACACGGGCGTTGTCGGGGCGCTTCTTGCTGTGCAGGCGCATCACCAGCAAACCCAGCAACGCCGCCCCCAGCAGGTAGCCGACTGCGGTCAGGGCCACGCCAGTGGTCAACTGTGCGTTCCAGTCTTGCGCCATCTTGAACATCATGGCTTTGCGATCAAAAGTCAGCGCGTAGTCAACCATCGCCGTGACCAGGAAGAGCGCGGCCCAGACCAGGCCTTGGCGCCAATGCAAGTTTCCCTGCACCACCTGGCGCAGCGCCACCCCCAGAATCAGCAAGGCCAGCGTGGCGCCTGCAATGCCAGCCACAATCTTGAACGGCGCTTTGGCCGACTCCGCCTCCTGTTGCTCGCGCTTCCAGGCTTCTGGGACAAACACGTGTTGCCAGGCATCGATTTCATCCCCTCTGACGTTGATTGATACACGGGCGCTGCCTCCCTTGACGCTCAGAGCCTGCTTGTCGTCCCAGCGGAAGATCCAGTCGCGCCGAGCCGGACGCTCGAACTCCTGCACCGAGGCTAACTCCCATGGTCGATTCGCCAGTGCTTTTTGGCTGTCCATGAAAGCGCGCGCCAGCGCTTGCGCCGGTTCGCGCTGGAGCTTGGCGCCGGGACGTCCCTCGGGAAGTTGATGAAACACCGCCAGCACCTCGCCCTGACCGGTCAAGGCAAGCTCCCAATTTTCGCTGCGGTCTTCGACCGGTCCAGTCGCATGCCGGAACATGACCCGCCAGTGCTGTGGCGATATCTGGCCGCCGTCCAACAGCCTGGAGAACACTTGGGGACCGGCTTCGCGCCAGACAAAGCGCACCGCCTTGCTGTCGTTGTCGGCAACCGGGGACACGACGGCCAGACGCTTCCAGTCGGCATCCAGCCGCACCCCGCGCTCGGCCAGCACAGCCTCAGCACGGGCGATGGCGCCGGCGTGATCCACCGTGAATGCCTGCGTGCTCACCTGGGGTGCCTGCCATAGCCACAGCGCCAGCGAACCCAGCACGGCCGCCACTGCCAACGGTGTGCGGCGTAGCCACCAGGGCCAACCGGTGGTCGTCTGTACCAGCTGTGACGGTGGCAGCGTGGGCTCATTGCTGGCCATGGGTGCGGTGACCTGTTCCGGTTCCGGCTCGCCGTTGCGCATGGCCTGCGGCATCTGGGCCAGATAACCCTGCTTGAAGCGGGCCCGCGCCAGCATCAACAGCGGCAGCAGACCGGCCAGCAGCACCAGAGCGCGGTCCAGCCACAGGCGCGAGTCGGTCGCCACAAACAGCGGCAGGCTCATCAGCGTCAGGTTGAAGGTGAAGTGCATCACGATGCAGGGCACCAGGCCGAAGCGCAGAAAAATCAAGCCCCACACCAGCGCCGGGAAGAACAATTCCAGCACGCGGCTGTAGCTGGGCAAGCCAGGGTAGCCGGCATGGCCACCGGCAAAGACCAGTGCCTGCAACACCAGCGCCACGGCGATGCTGCTGCGCCGCCAGCCCAGCCATTGACCGATCAAAGCGGCGCCTGCCAGCGGCACGGCGCGAAACAGCGCTTCTTCTGAAGTGCCGGCCATCAAGGCCTGGGCAATAGGCCCCAGCGCGGGCCGCCAGGCGGAGAGGATATTGGGGTCCATCAGCGAGTTGGCTGGCACCCACCAGCCGAACTGCGTTCGCGCTACCAGGTAGAAACCAACCGCCAGCAGCAGTTCAAAGCCGGTCCAGGCGTAGCCGCCCAGCGTGCGTCCCAGTGCCTGCGGGCTGGCTCCGGCGGCCACACTCCAGAAATTGAACAGCCGCGGCTGATCGGCAAAAGCGCGCCGGCTCAAGCCCTCGGCCACGGCAAAGAGCAGACCCAGTAGCAGCGTGCTGCCAATAGCGACACTGAATACGCCGGCGGCGTTGCGAAACAGGAAACTGCTGACGGAATCGGTGGTGGCGTAGCCAAACCACCTCTGCGGAAGGTTGGACAGCATGGCCGCCGCCAGCAACAGGCCAACGACGCCAGCGCAACGCAATGCAGCGTGCCAGGCCAGTCCGCCACGGCGTGCCAGCCACAACCAGCCGCCCAGCAGCCCGCCGAGGCCAAACAAGGCGAACACGGCAATGCTGGCTACTTTGGCGATGGTCTCGTTGCCGCTGCGCAACTGGGCAAAGCGCTGCGCAAAGGCCTGCGGCACAAAAGCATAGGGTGTGACTTCCACCAGACGGTCGCCGGCCACCACCAACCTGAGCCGAAAGCGCGCTTCGCCCCGCTTTTCGGTTCGGTGCTCGTAGACAAAACTGTGGTCAATGCGCCCGCCGGGGCGAGTGATTTGCGATGCGCTTTGCGGCGCGTAGGCGGTCCACAGCGCTTCGTCCAGCAGGCTGCGGGCGCCGCTCTCGGCCAGCCTGCGCGCCGCGCCCTCGGTCAGCGCTGCACCCGGCGCCTTCTCCGGCACCTTGCGTGTGAATCCGTAGGCACGGCCATCGGGCGTGAAGCGCACACTCAGTTCATCCTCCTGCGACTCGGAAAAAAGCCGCACCGTCCAGTGGTAGGGTGCCACAAAGCGCTGGCCCAGCAAGGCGCTGAAGGCGTCCACGCCGCCGCCTTCCAGTTCGATGTAGTTTTGCAGGTTAAGGTCATGATCAAAGCGTGCCGCATCGCGCGTCGTGGCGAGTTCAGCAAAGCGCTGCGTTTTAAGTGCCTCAGCGGCGGCCAGCGCCTGGTCGCGCGACATGCTCACATTGAGCTGGAGCAGCGGCATGGCGCGCGGGAACAGCCACAGGGCCGTCCCGGCCGAGGCGATCGCCAGCGCCAGCAGCATGGCCCAGAATGCTTTGCGGTTCATGAGGGTCATGGCGGGTTTTCTTTCAAACATAGAGCAGCGTGGAATTCGCGAATGTAGGCCGATTCATTCTCATGGCGCACTGAACTCTTGCATATCCCCCAAATGGGGGATGCTGCGCAAGACAACTCAAAGTGCACACGCTGTTTCGCGTCATCGCCGACGCGGTCCTACGCGGCGCTACGAAGTAGCCGCTCAAAATGCAGTCTTAACGTTCAACCTGACCAGCCTGCGAAGGCAGGACGCCTTGGTCTGCCACAGCGGGTCCGATTGAGCGAGGGGACAGGTCCCGCCGCACATTCATTCTTTGAGTCTTTGCATCACGGTTGTGGAGTGGTCCCCCGGGTACCACTTGATGGTCGCACGCACTTGAACGACCGCCATCGCTGCAAAACCAAAATTCGTCCGCCCGACAGGGGATGCCCCAGCCATGGTGGAAGTGCTATTTCTTCGCTTGATGCGAAGTTTGCCACTCCTGCGCTCGACGCTCCCCTTCGGCGTTCTGCTCCGGCGTCAGCTTGCTCTGAGCCGACTCGACGGAACGCCGAACCATTTCGGCAACAGTGCCTCCATTCATCATCGCCAGCGTCCACCACTTCGCGGCCTCGACTCGCTGGGCTTGCGCGTTGCCGCCTGCCGCCGCCTTTTCAAATGCGGTGATAGATAGCGCATAACGCCTCTGGTCGTACAACCTTACCCCGTCCTCAAGGTCACCGGCAAAGCACGGCGCGGCGAGTAGCAGCGAAAGGACCCGGATGGCGTGGCGACTTGGCACTTTGCACCTTCTTGATGCTGGTAGTCTAATTGGGTTGAGAAAGTATTATCAATCTGCCCAAACCAATGAGTAAGCTCACTCCTGCAACCCCAAGCCCGAAATCCGGACGCGTCGCGCGGCCTTCAAAAGCCTCTGCTCGGCAAGGCTGGGCCCGCTGGCTGCCAGGGCTGCAAACGCTTCGGCACTACCCGGCAGCCTGGCTGCGTCACGACATCGCAGCCGGACTGGTGCTGACGACGATGCTGGTTCCCGTGGGTATCGCCTATGCGGTGGCTTCGGGCGTGCCGGGCATCTACGGGCTGTACGCAACGATGGTTCCGCTGCTGGCCTATGCGCTGTTCGGTCCCAGCCGCATTCTGGTGCTCGGACCCGATTCCTCGCTGGCCGCGGTCATTCTCGCTGTCGTTCTACCACTCTCCGGCGGCGACCCTAACCGTGCCATTGCCCTGGCCGCCGCGATGGCAGTGGTGTCTGGGATCGTCTGCATCGTCGCCGGTGTGGCGCGTCTGGGCTTCATCACAGAACTGCTGTCCAAGCCGATTCGCTACGGCTACATGAATGGCATCGCGCTGACAGTGCTGATCAGTCAACTGCCCAAGCTGTTCGGTTTTTCGATTGACAGCGACGCTCCGCTGCAGAGCGTCGAAGCCATCGTCGGATCGGTGCTTGATGGAAGGGTCAACTGGACCACCTTCACGGTTGGCGCGGCCACGCTGGCGGTGATCTATCTGCTCAAGGGCAGCAAGCGCGTGCCGGGCGTTCTGGCCGCTGTCGTTGGGGCCACTGCGGTTGTTGGTGTGCTCGATCTTGCCGCAGACGCTGGCGTTTCGGTCCTGGGTTCCTTGCCGCAGGGGCTGCCCGCGTTCGCCATCCCGTGGATCGGCAGCACGGACATCGTGCCCGTTCTGATTGGCGGGACTGCCATCGCACTGGTGTCGTTCGCCGATACCAGTGTGCTCTCGCGCGTCTATGCGGCCAAGACTCGAACCCATGTTGATCCCAACCAGGAGATGGTGGGGCTAGGCGTTGCCAATCTGGCAGCCGGACTTTTTCAGGGCTTTCCGATCAGCAGCAGTGCGTCACGCACGCCGGTCGCCGAGGCTGCAGGCGCCAAAACCCAAATGAGTGGCGTCGTCGGCGCGCTGACAGTTGCACTGCTGTTGTTGGTAGCGCCGAACCTGTTGAAGAACTTGCCCATCAGCGCTCTGGCGGCGGTCGTCATCGCGGCTGCCGTTGGCATGATCGAGGTCACCGACCTGCGTCGAATCTACCGCATCCAGCGCTGGGAGTTCTGGCTGGCTATCGCATGTAGCGCGGGGGTCGTCGTGCTGGGCGCGATTCCCGGCATCGGCCTGGCCATCGCGGTTGCTGTCATCGAGTTTCTGTGGGATGGCTGGCGCCCTCACTCCGCCGTATTGGGCCGCAGCGACGGCATCAAGGGTTACCACGACATCCAACGCCATCCAGAGGCACGCCTGATTCCCGGTCTGGTTCTGTTCCGCTGGGATGCGCCCTTGTTCTTCGCCAACGCCGAGTGGTTCCATGACCAGATTCTGGACGCGGTGGCGGCCTCACCGACACCCGTGCGCTGGGTGGTCGTTGTGGCCGGGCCGGTAACCAGCGTCGATGTGACCTCAGCCGACATGTTGGCCGAACTGGACGATGTCTTGCATGAGGCTGGCATCAGGTTGTGTTTTGCCGAGATGAAGGGCCCGGTCAAGGACAAGCTCAAACGATTCGGGCTGTTTGCACGCCTTGGCGAGCACTTCTTTTTTCCAACCGTTGGTTCGGCTGTCAGCAGTTATCTCAAGAGACACGACGTAGATTGGGATAATCGAGACTGATGAACCCCATGCCATCCCATCATCAGCCGCTGGCCGAGCGGCTGCGGCCCAAGAATCTGGTTGAAGTGATCGGCCAGCAGCACCTGCTCGGTGAAGGCATGGCCTTGCGTATTGCCTTTGAGTCGGGCCAGCCGCACAGTTGCATTCTGTGGGGGCCGCCAGGCACCGGCAAGACCACCATCGCGCGCCTGATGGCGGACGCTTTTGACGCGCAGTTCATCACCATTGCAGCGGTGCTGGGCGGCGTGAAGGACATTCGCGAAGCGGTCGAGAAGGCGCTGCTGGCGCAGGAGCAGGGTCGGCGCACCATCGTCTTTGTCGATGAGGTTCACCGTTTCAACAAGAGCCAGCAGGATGCTTTCCTGCCGCACGTGGAGAGTGGCCTCTTCACCTTCATCGGCGCCACCACCGAGAACCCCTCGTTTGAAGTCAACTCGGCTCTGTTGTCGCGCGCAGCGGTCTACGTGCTGCAGCCTTTGTCGCATACCGACCTGATGCAGATCATCGAGCGGGCGCAGGCCGCGGGCGCTCTACCCAATATCGAAGCTGCAGCAGCAGAGCGCCTCGTGGCCTATGCCGACGGCGATGCCAGGCGCTTGCTCAACACGCTGGAGACGCTGGCAGTCGCGGCGACACGGCAGGAATTGACCGAAGTGGGCGATGTCTGGCTGCTCAAGGTGTTGGGGGAGCGAATGCGCCGCTATGACAAGGGCGGCGAACAGTTCTATGACACGATCTCCGCCCTGCACAAATCGGTGCGTGGCTCCGATCCGGATGCTGCACTGTACTGGCTGGTGCGCATGCTCGATGGCGGTGTCGATCCGCGTTACCTTGCGCGGCGCCTGATCCGCATGGCCAGCGAAGACATCGGCCTGGCTGACCCGAGGGCACTGCGGCTGGCGCTGGATGCAACCGAAGTTTTTGAGCGCCTGGGCAGCCCCGAGGGTGAACTGGCGCTGGCCGAATGCGTGGTCTACCTGGCGGTGGCAGCCAAGTCCAACGCGGTCTACAAGGCCTTCAAGGAAGTCAAGGCCTTTATCAAGGATGATGGCACGCGACCGGTTCCGATGCACTTGCGTAACGCCCCGACCCGACTCATGAAAGATCTCGACTACGGCAAGGGCTATCGCTACGCGCACGACGAGGAGGGCGGTTTCGCCGCCGGCGAGACCTATCTGCCCGATGGCATGACGACCCCGGGCTTTTACCGTCCGGTGGAGCGGGGGCTCGAAATCCGGATCGCAGAAAAGCTGCGTCAATTGCGTCAACTCAACATCGACTCACTTAGACACGTCAAGCCTCCGCTTGCATAGCCATGAGTCGTCATAATGACGTTTTGACCAGCATTTCACATTGACTATTGAGGAGAACGATTGTGCGTTTTTGCAAAACCCTATCTTTGTTTGTTCTGACGGCTCTGGTGGGGCTTGTTTCCAGCGCTGCCGGTGCGGAGCAAAAACTGTTTGTCTACACCTCGATGAAGGAGTCGATGATCGGTGACCTGAAGACCGCTTTTGTCAAGAAGCACCCTGACGTCAAGGTGGATTTTCAATCTGCCGGCGCCGGCAAGTTGATGGCCAAGATTGCCGCCGAGCGGGAATCGGGCAAGATCATGGCCGATGTGCTGTGGACCAGCGAGGTGCCCGACTTCTATCAGCTCAAGGCGCAAGGCATCCTGCTGCCCTACATTCCTCAGGACATCAAGGCCATACTCAATCCGCTGCCTGATTACGATGGTTCCTTTACCGCAGTGCGCCTGGGCACGCTCGGCATTGCCTACAACACGCGACTGATCAAGGAGGCGCCCAAGACCTGGGCCGATCTGCAGAAGCCAGCATTCAAGGGTGCCTACGGCATTGCCAATCCGGCCCTTTCCGGCACCGCCTACATGAGCGTGGCCGTTCTGTCCAGGGCCTTCGGCTGGCCCTACTTTGAAGCGCTGCGCGCCAACGGCGCCAAGATGGGGAAGGGTTCGGGGCAGGTCGTTGATGACACCGCATCGGGTGATCTGGTAGCCAGTCTGGCGGTGGACTACATCACACTGGACAAGGTTGACAAGGGCGCGACGCTGGCGCTGGTCTTTCCGCCCGAAATGCTGGTCATTCCCAGCCCGATTGCGATTTTCCGCAACAGTCCGAACGTGGAAGCGGCCAAGAAGTTTGTTGACTTTGTTCTGTCCAAAGACGGCCAGGTGATCATTGCCAACGAAGGAACACTGCCGGTTCGCGCGGACGTCAAGGTGCCCGAGCGTTACAAACTGCCGCCGGTGGATGAAGCCATGAAGCGCGCCATGAAGATTGACTACAAGCAGATCATGGCCGAGAAAGAGGCCACCATCAAGAAGTTCACCGACATCATGCAAAAGTGATTTAAGCAGTGGCGAGTGTCCGGATCGATGGGGTAAGCAAGAGCTACGCGGGGCGCTCTGTCCTGTCGAGCCTGTCGCTGGAGATCCAGGACGGAGAGTGCTTCACGCTGCTGGGTCCGTCGGGCTGCGGCAAGACCGTCCTGATGCGCCTGATTGCCGGCTTCGAGTCGCCCGACAGCGGCAGCATCGCGATCGGTGGGGAAGTGGTTGTCAGCGCCTTGACGGGACAGGCCCTGCCGCCCGACAAGCGCGGCCTGGGAATGGTTTTTCAGGACTACGCGGTCTGGCCACACATGAGCGTGTTTGACAACGTGTCCTACCCGCTCAAACTGGCGCACACACAAGCCACCGCTCTGCAGGAACGCGGCCGCCGTGCCATTGATCTGGTGGGGCTGGGTGGTCTGGAGGCGCGCTTGCCGTCGCAGCTTTCGGGTGGCCAGCAGCAACGCGTGGCATTGGCGCGGGCGTTGGTGTCCGAGCCGCGCTTGCTGCTGCTCGATGAGCCGCTGAGCAACCTGGATGCGAATCTGCGCGAGGAAATGCGTTTTGAGATCAAGGCCTTGCAGCGCAAACTCGGCATCACGATCCTCTACGTGACGCACGATCAGGAAATTGCTCTGGGTATCTCGGACCGGCTGGCGGTGATGGACGACAAGGGCGCGCTGCGGCAGATTGGCGCGCCGCAGGAAGTTTACGAACACCCGGCGGATGATTTCGTCTTTCGCTTTCTCGGCATTGCCAATTTTCTGCCAGTCAGACGCGACGGTGCTGCGCTCTATATCGGCGGCTCCAACGCAGCCTGGGTCGGCCCGGCGCCAGACAAGCAGGCGGACCAGCTCAGCGCCGGCTTTCGCCCCAGCGATGTGCTGCTCTCGCGCAGTGGTGACGGCTTGCCGGGCGTCGTCCGGCGCGCCAGTTTCCTGGGTGCGCAGGTGGACTACCTGATTGACATTGCCGGCACCTTGATCCGCGCTGCTTTGCCCAGCCACGAGTGTCTGGAGCGAGACCTGTTGTTTGTTGAGGGGGATCCCTGCTGCGTCGGTCTGGCAAGCGTGCAGTGGTTTGTCGGCGACATGGCTTCGGGCGCCAGGGTATAGCGCATGGGCAGCACCGGTTCACGCTCCCGTTTCGGCACGTCGCAGATCCTGTTTGGCCTGTCGGTGGGGATTCTGGTGGTGGTCGTGGCCGTTCCCATGCTGCTGATATTTTTCAACGCTTTCTGGGTCGATGGCCACTTCAATCTGGTCGACGTCCTCAAAGTCTTGCGGCACCCGCAGACCTACAAGGCTCTGCTCAACTCGCTGGTTCTCTCGGCCGGGGTAACGGTCACCGGAACCATTGTCGGAACCTTCTTTGCCTGGTTGGTGACACGCACCGATCTGCCCTTCAAGAAAACCATGAAACTGCTGTTTCTGGTGCCCTTCATGTTGCCAGCCTTTATTGGCGCGCTAGCCTGGAAGATGCTGCTTTCGCCACGTGCCGGTTACATCAACCGCTTTTTCATTGACGTGCTCGGGTTTGACGGGCCCATCTTCGACATCTACACCTACGCCGGCATCATCCTGGTGGAGACCATGTACCTGTTTCCCTTTGTCTTCATCCAGGTCAGTGGCGCGCTGGAGCGCATGGACCCGACGCTGGAAGAGTCGGCACGTATTTCGGGTGCCGACCTGTTCACGATCACGCGGAGAATCACCATTCCGCTGGTGCTGCCCTCCATTCTTTCGGGCTCGCTGCTGATCATGCTGTACTCGATGGCGCATTTCGGTACCGTGGCGGTGCTGGGTGTGGAGACCGGCATTTACAACATACCGACGCTGATTTACGAAAAGATTCACCAAAGCGCCGGCAGCTTCGATTCGATCCGCTCAGCCACCGTGCTGGCCACCGTACTGGTGCTCACTGCGGCACTGATCCTCTGGCTGCAGAACCGCATTCTGAGCAAAGGCCGCTACCAGATCATTGCTGGCAAGAGTTTCCGGCCGACCGAGCTCAAGCTGCGCGCCTGGCGCGTCCCGCTGTTCATTTTGTGCGTGGGCTACATCGCGTTCACGATCGTGCTGCCGACCGTGACCATTTTTCTGGTTGGAGCGCTCAAGACCTACGGCTTGCCGTTTACCGCCGCCAACCTCACGTTGTCGAACTACCACCACATCCTGTTCGAGTGGGACCTGACGCGTGACGCGATCTGGAACAGCGTCAGCCTGGGCTTGTCGGCCGCGCTGATCACCATGTTTGCCGGCGTCATCATCTCCTACGTGATCGTCAAGATGAAGGTGCGCGGCAAGGGCATGCTGGAGTTTCTTGGCATGCTGCCGTTTTCGGTGCCGGGTTCGGTGATTGCGCTGGGCGTGATCCTGGCCTGGAGCGGCAAGTTTGGCGTCAACCTGTACAACACGGTGTGGATTATTTTGCTGGCCTATATCGCGCGCTACATGGCGTTCTCGCTGAAGGCCAATTCCGCTGCGCTGGAGCAGGTTCACGATTCACTGGTGGAGGCGGCGCGGGCTTCCGGTGCCACCGTCTGGCAGGCGCTGAAAGACATTGTCATTCCATTGGTGCGCCCGGGCATGGTGGCGGCCTTCTTCCTGATCTTCCTGCCTGCCCTGCGTGAGTTGACGGTGTCGGTGCTGCTGTACGGTCCTACCACCCGCACCATCGGTGTTGCCATCTACACCTTGAATGAAGATGGCGAGACGGTTTACTCGGCCGCGCTGGCCGGTATCGCCCTGATCATCATCGTGCTGGGTGAGGTGCTGATCAAGCGCCTGGTTTCCGGCAAGAACAATTCCTGATGCGAGCGCGCTCATGGCCTATATAGAACTCAGGAACGTCAGCAAACGCTTTGGCAGCGTGGCGGCGGTGGACCGCTTGAATCTGGATATTGCCAAGGGTGAGTGCGTCGCCATGCTGGGGCCCTCGGGTTGCGGCAAGACCACGACCTTGCGCATGGTGGCCGGCTTCGATGATCTCGATGAGGGTGAAATCCGGGTCGGTGACAGGATGCTGTCTTCGAGCCAGAAGAAGTATTACCTGCCGCCCGAGAAGCGCAATTTCGGCATGGTGTTTCAGGCTTTCGCGGTCTGGCCGCATCTGTCGGTGTTCGAGAACGTGGCCTTCCCCTTGCGCGTGCGCAAGCTGCCCGATGCCGAAATCATGGCACGCACCGAAGAGGCGCTGCGCCACACCAATCTGTTGGCGGCGGCGCAGGGCAGTCCGGATGATCTCTCGGGTGGCGGCAAGCAGCGGGTCGCACTGGCGCGTGCGCTGGTGATCCGGCCCGACGTCATGTTGCTCGACGAGCCGCTGTCCAGCCTGGATCCGCATTTCCGCGAGGAGATGCGTTTTGAGATCAAGGACTTGCAGCGCCGCTTTGGTTTTTCCATTTTGTACGTGACGCACGATCAGTCGGAGGCGATGGCCCTGTCGGACCGCATTCTGGTGATGCGCGCCGGTGTCGTTCAGCAAATCGGCACGCCGCTGGAGGTGTACGGTTCACCGGCGAATCGTTTTGTTTTTGAGTTCATCGGCTTGTCGAGTTTTCTGCAGGCGGGACTGAGCCCTTCGGGCATGCAGATTGACGGCGTGACTTACCCCTGGCCGGCGGGATTGACGCCGCCGGCGGAACTTTTTGCCGGGGCTGCCGCTCTGCTGGCGGCGCGACCGACCGAAATCGACTTCGTCAGCGAGGGTGGTGTGCGCGGCAAAGTGTTGCAAAAAGCCTATCTGGGCGAAACCATCGATTACCGGATTCTGGTTGGGCAAACAGAGCTCCGGGTGCAGAAAACGCGTCGCGTTGCAGGCCCCGCTGTCGGTGAACATTGCGGTTTAAACTTCACCCGCCCGCACTGGTATGCACTCACCTGAGAGATGACCCGGAACTAGACCCATGACAATCGAATTTGTGCTCAACGGCACTGCCTGCCGCGTTGAAGCGCGACCTGATGAGCGACTGCTGGAAACCTTGCGCGAGCGCTGCGGTGTGACTTCTCTCAAGGATGGTTGCAGTCCGCAAGGCCAGTGTGGTTGTTGCGTGGCGCTGGTCGATGGCTTGCCCAAGACCACTTGTGCCATGCCGACCAGAGTAGCCCAAGGCAAGACCATCATGACAATCGACGGCTTGCCGGAGGACGAGCGAAAGCAGATCGCCGACTGCTTTGCTGCAACCGCCGGACTGCAGTGCGGTTTTTGCATTCCGGGCATTGTGTTGCGCGCCAAGGCCCTCACTGACCGTGATCCACACCCGACGCGTGAGGTGATCGCACGCTCGCTGGACCTGCACCTGTGCCGCTGTACCGGCTACGTGAAGATCATTGACGCGATAGAGATGCTGGCTGCGGCCAAGCACGGTGGCGCGATCCCGCCGGCCTGCACCGATGGCCGCGTCGGTCAGTCGCTGGAACGCATTGGCAGCGTGCCTACCGTGCTGGGGGATAGGCCTTTTGTTGACGACATCAAGGTTGATGGCATGCTGCATGGTGCGCTGACCCTGTCGGCGCATCCGCGAGCCCGTGTGCTGAGCATCGACACGACGCGTGCACGCGCCTTGCCGGGAGTGCACAGCGTGCTGACTGCCGCCGACGTTCCGGGTGAACGCTGGTACGGTCTGCTTTACAACGACTGGCCAGGTTTTGTGGCCGTTGGCGAAGAGGTACGCTGCGTCGGTGACGTGCTGGCGGCGATTGCCGCAGTGGACCGCCACACGGCACGCGAAGCCGCCAAACTGGTCGATGTCAGTTACGAGGTGTTGCCACCGGTGCTTGATCCGCAGTTCGCACTGCAGGCCGATGCACCGCGCGTTAACCCGCAGCACGCCAATTTGCTGGATTGCGTGGTTCTGCGGCGCGGCGACGCGGACGCAGCGTTTGCCAGCAGCGCGCACGTGGTCAGCGGGCGCTGGACCACGCAGCGTATCGAACATCTGTTTCTGGAGCCTGAAAGCGCGCTGGCCGAACCTGTTGCTGGCGGCGGTTTGCGCCTGCGCACCCAGGGCCAGGGCATTTTTGATGACCGCCGGCAGGTGGCGCGTTTTCTGGGATTGGAAGAATCAGAAATCTACGTCGAACTGGTGCCCAATGGCGGTGCTTTTGGCGGCAAGGAAGATATGTCGGTGCAGGCACAGACGGCCTTGCTTGCGCATCTGAGCGGACTGCCGGTGAGAATCACGCTGAGTCGTGAAGAGTCGATCCGCATGCACCCCAAGCGCCATCCGATCACCATGGATTACACGGTGGGCTGCGACGAGCAGGGGCACATCACAGCGGTCAAGGCGCGCATGCTGGGTGACTCCGGTGCCTACGCGTCGGTCGGCGGCAAGGTGCTGGAGCGTGCTGCCGGGCATGCCTGTGGTCCGTACAAGGTGCCGGTGGTCGATATCGAATCGCGCGCCGTTTATACCAACAACCCGCCCTGCGGCGCCATGCGCGGCTTTGGTGCGAATCAGGCGCACTTTGCGATGGAAGGCTGTCTGGACTTGCTGGCGCAAAAGGCCGGGCTGGACCGCTGGGAGATCCGCTGGCGCAATGCACTGTCGGTTGGCGACCTGTTCTCCACCGGGCAGTTGATGGACAAGGCGGTCGGCATCCGCAAGACGCTGCAAGCGATGAAGCCGCATTACGACGCCGCGCTGCGCAGCGGGCGTGCTGTTGGCATTGCCTGCGGTATCAAGAACAGCGGCATTGGCAATGGCGTGGTGGAGCTGGGCAAGGTGCGCCTGGTGGTGGAAGCGGACGGCACGATCTCGCTCTACAACGGCTTCACCGAGATGGGGCAGGGCCTGCTGACGGTGCTGGTGCAGTTTGCGGTGGAAGTCACAGGGTTGCCAGCGGCGATCTTTGTGCCCAAGGTCAATTCAACTTTCGACCTGCAGTGCAGTCAGACCACCGGCTCGCGCGGCACGCTGCTCAGTGGCCGCGCGGCGCTGGTGGCGGCAGAAAAACTCAGAGCGGATCTGGATGTGGGACACAAGCTGACGGATCTCGTTGGGCGCGTCTATGCGGGCGACATCGTGATCGACGACACGACGGTGCTTGGTGCCCCGGTGGACAAGGTGAAGACGCACACCACCTTCAGCTATGCCACCCAACTCGTGGTGCTGGACGAGAAGGGCCGCGTCGATCGCGTGGTGGCGGTGCACGACGCGGGTCGCGTTGTCAATCCGGCCCTTTGCTCCGGGCAGATCGAGGGCGCCGTCCACATGGGGCTTGGCTATGCGCTGACCGAAGAACTGGAGTGCGAGAACGGTATGCCGGTGACTTTCAAACTGAAGGAAATCGGTGTGCTGCGAGCGCGCGATATGCCGACGGTCGAGGTGATTCTGGTGGAAGAACCCGAGCCCGAGGGACCACTCGGTGCCAAGGGGGTAGGCGAGATCGGCCTGGTGCCCACTGCCGCTGCCGTTGCAGGGGCACTGGAGGCCTTTGATGGCATTCGCCGCACCACGCTGCCGATGCGCGATTCGCCGGCGGCACGGGCCATGAGTGTGGGTCGGCCGACAGCGACAAAATGAGCGCAGCAGCTCTGGTCAACGCGCACACGCATCTGTACTCCGGCCTGGTGCCCTTTGGCATGCCGGAGCCAACTCCGGCGCCGGAGAACTTTGTGCAGATTTTGGAGCGCGTCTGGTGGAAGCTGGATCGCGCGCTCGATGCCGATTCACTACGTGCCTCAGCCCGCTGGTATGTGGCTGAGGCGCGTCGGCTCGGTAGCGTCGGCCTGATCGACCACCATGAATCGCCGAACCTGATCGAAGGCTCGCTCGACATCCTGGCCGACGCCTGCCAGGAAGCCGGCATGCCCGCCGTGCTTTGCTACGGTGCGACCGAGCGCAATGGCGGACGTGAAGAAGCCCGACGTGGCTTGGCCGAGTGCCGCCGCTTTATCGAGTGCAACACGCGCTCGCTGGTGCGGGGCGTGATCGGCTTGCATGCCTCTTTCACCGTATCGGATGACACACTGCGCGAGGCTGCCGCTTTGTGCAGCGAGCTTAAGACCGTGATGCATGTGCATGTCGCCGAAGACCTGGCCGATGTACTCGATGCGCAGCGGCGCGGCTGGGACGGCCCGCTGGAGCGGCTTGCCGAACTGGGTGCGCTGCCGCCGGGTTCCATCATCGCGCACGGCGTTCACCTGGATGCCTCACAGGTGCGTCGCTGCGAGCAAATGGGATGCTGGCTGGTGCAAAATCCGCGCTCCAATCGTGGCAACCGGGTTGGCTATCCGGCAGCGCTACGAGAGAGCCGGCATGTGGCACTGGGTAGCGACGGTTATCCGTCTGACATGCGGGCAGAACACGTGGCACTGCTGGAGGATGCGCCACGCCACGGTGACTCGATGGATGCCGCGGCGCGACGCTTCTCAGCCAGTCACGAGCTGCTGGCTGAGCGCTTTGGTGGCAGCGTGCCTGCGCTGGGCGCTGGCAATGGCATGGATATGGAAGCACTTCGCTCCGAAGCCATTGCCCAGGCGGTGCGGCTATGGGAACGCATGGCTGAATTGTGAATTGAATCCGTCAATCTTTCCTGAAACGACGACATACCAATTCCCGTTCAGCGTATCTTGTGGATCTGGCCGCCGGGGCACTCAGCTCCGCGGCTGTCCCCCGTCCTACGGACTCCTCCTTTATGCCGCTGCGCTGAGTGCCCCACCAGCCAGATCCTGCGCGCAGTGCTGGCATTTGAAATAGTCAGACCACCGACGCCGGTTGCCGAGGGTGATGCGTTGGGTGGCGCAGCGAAATAAAGAAGGAGCCCGAAGGGCGGGTGACATTCGCGGAGCCATCCAATGCGTCGCCCTTGGCCCACACACTTCTGAGACTCGGATTGGCGAAGGCAATGTGCTTCGGACAGGCATTGCGAGAACGGCGTTGAGCCTTGCGGGACTTACATTTCAACAGTCGGTTCGCGCAGTGCGCAAAAGTTCACCAACGTGATTTACATCGAACGGATCAAGCAGGGCCTCACGCAGGGCGCGAAGCGCCAGGACCTTCGGATCGTCGCTTGGCGGATCACCCTCTGAGACTCGCAGCACGGCGCCGTCAAAGCGCGCGCTGATGGCGTCGGCCTCCACCAGCACCGCGTCGCGTGGCGCGTCCTGCTCCCAGCGCTCGCGGTTCACGAACAGCCGGGGTTTCAGGATGTAAGGGCCGCCATCTTCCAGGCAGAACACATCACAGTTGCCGCAGTCATTGCAGAAGTCGGCAAAGTTGAGAATCTGGCGCTTCATCTTGAGCGGCAGCTGCGGTGTGGAGGGCACACTCACGCTGAAGTTGGCGTCGTTCGGGCAAACCGGGATGCACTTGTTGCAGGTGACGCAGTCAAAGAATTCCAGACGCCGGTTGATCTTTCGCGGCCCCACCTGATGGCTGGCCGCGTGATAGCGCAGGTCGGAGGCCAGGCTCTCCACATACTTTTCTGTGTTGCTCAGCTTGGCTGCGCTCAGGTCGGTGGCGCCGGTGTCGCCGTAAGCGCGCAGGACAAATTCATCGACGGTGGTGGCGCCGACCGCGTCCATGCGCTTGAGCAACTCTTCAAAGTAGCCGTAGCCACGCCAGTAACCGCCGGCTTTGAGCAGGTCGGTGCAAACCGTGACCGGCACCAGGCCCAGCGCCACCGCATCGGGGAAATTGGCGCGCTCAATGCCGGCCGAAAAGGAAACCGGAAAGCGGTCGCCGAAATGGCGGCGCAGGTCCCGCACCAGATGCATGGCCAGCACGTGCAGTGGCGGACCGGAGAGGTACATGACACGCTCGCTGGCCGGGAAAAAAGTCTTGTGGTTTTCCACCAGCAGGGTGTTGGAGAGTTTCACTCCCAGGTGCAGGCCCAGCGACTGCGCCTTGTTGCCCAGGCGGTCCAGGAAGGCGGTGGCTTGGTCCCAGCGTGTGTCTTTCTCAAAGGCGCTGTCGGGGATGCGCAGTTCGCTGTAGCCCAGGGTGTCGTGCAGCAGGCGGCGTGCCTCGGCGGCGCCCAGCAGCGTCGGGTTGAGCTTGACGACGCAGGACAGTTGGTTTTCCTGCATCAGGTGTTCCACCATCGCCTCAATCTCGTCGGGCGGACAGCCATGGAAGGTGCTCAGCGTCAGCGTGTCCGACAGGCGGGTCTGGAAGTCCAGATCGCGCAAGGGCCCCAGTTCCGCCGGCAGTTCGCGCCGCAGGCGCTCCACTACCGTTGTGGCGTCCATCATGCCGCGAAGAAAGGTCTGCACGCGTTCGCTGCGGATGCCGGCCAGGTCGTAGCCCACGCTCATGTCGAACACCGTGCGGCCGAAACCCGGTGCCAGGGCTACGCGCCCGCTGGCCTCCAGAATGCGGATCAGCATGGCGGCCTTCACGTACTCTTCGAGCGACTGCTCCAGCGTGAGTTCCTGCGACCACTCGACGTTGTAGCCCACGGTCTGCATGTCGATGCAGGGGCGCGGCAACGTCAGGCGGTCATTGATCTGCACCGTCTTGAGTTCCATCACACGGCCACCGGCGAGCCAGCACAGCACGATGTTTTGCGCCAGCTGGGTGTTGGGTCCGGCTGCCGGGCCAAACGGGGTGGCCGCCTGGTGACCGTGAAAGCGCACTGACAGGTCGTGCTCGGCATTGCCCAGCACAAACTTGCGCTGTGGCAGATCGAAAATCGATTTGCGCGTGTCGAACTCGCGCAGCATGCGCTGTGCCAGGGCGGCGAAGGGGTAGGGTGCGAGCTCGCTCATGCAAAGATATTAACAGCAGGAAAATCGCAGTTGCAGCATGCAACAGTGGCCTGCTTAGGGTAAACCTTGGCGGATTGGGCGCGAAGCGCACCCACCCCTTGGCTACAATCGCCTGCACCATCTGCTGGCACTCATTCTGATCTCTGTGCTGGCAGGTTTATTGCTAAAGAACTGGTAGAGCTCACAAGGCGGCGCCGCTCGTCAGCAAAGAGGCTGATTTCCAGGCGCCGGTCAAAAATCGGAGAAGTTTATGGATACCTTCATACAGCAGATCATCAATGGTCTGGTGTTGGGCAGTATGTATGCCCTGGTAGCGCTGGGCTACACCATGGTGTACGGCATCATCGGACTGATCAACTTTGCCCACGGCGAGGTGCTGATGGTCGGAGCGCTGACCAGTTGGTCCATTATCGGCTTGATGAAAGACGCCATGCCCGATGCACCGGGCTGGCTGATTCTCTTGATTGCCACCGTGATTGCCTGCGTCTGTGCCGCCACACTCAATTTTGTCATCGAAAAAGTTGCTTACCGGCCACTGCGCAACAGCCCGAAACTCGCTCCCCTGATCACTGCCATCGGCATGTCGCTGCTGCTGCAGACACTGGCCATGATCATCTGGAAGCCCAACTACAAACCCTATCCGACCCTGATGCCCAGCACACCCTTTGACATCGGTGGTGCCGTCATCACACCAACCCAGGTGCTGATTCTGGGGATGACCGCCGCGGCGTTGGCAGTGCTGATGTGGCTGGTCAACTACACCAAATTGGGGCGCGCCATGCGCGCCACCGCGGAAAATCCGCGCGTTGCGGCACTGATGGGTGTCAAACCGGACGTGGTGATTTCTGCCACCTTCGTGATCGGTGCCGTACTGGCGGCGATTGCCGGTGTGATGTGGGCAGCCAATTACGGCACGGTGCAGCACAGCATGGGCTTCCTGCCTGGCCTGAAGGCCTTCACGGCGGCGGTGTTTGGCGGCATTGGCAACCTGGCAGGGGCTGTGGTCGGCGGTATCCTGCTGGGCTTGATTGAGTCGCTGGGAGCCGGCTACATCGGTGCCCTGACTGGCGGCGTGCTGGGCAGCCATTATTCGGACATTTTTGCCTTCATTGTTTTGATTGCTGTGTTGACGCTGCGCCCTTCGGGTCTGCTCGGCGAGCGGGTGGCAGATCGTGCGTAAGCCGGTGCTGCGCCTGACACGATAAGAAAGGATGCTTATGAAACAACAACAAAAAATCATTGTTTTTCTTCTGACCGCAGCCGCTTTGCTGGTCCTGCCGCTGCTGTTGCAGGGCTTTGGCAACGCCTGGGTCCGGATTGCCGACATGGCACTGCTCTATGTGCTGCTGGCGCTCGGACTCAACATTGTGGTGGGTTACGCCGGTCTGCTCGATCTGGGCTATGTGGCATTTTTTGCCATCGGTGCCTACATGTACGGCCTGTTGGCGTCGCCCCATTTGACCGAAACGTTCGAGCTGTTTACTTCCATGTTTCCGCAGGGCATGCACACGCCCTTGTGGATTGTGGTGCCGGCGGCCGCTGCGCTGGCCGGGTTTTTTGGTGTCCTGCTGGGCGCGCCCACCTTGCGCTTGCGCGGTGACTACCTCGCTATCGTGACGCTGGGCTTTGGTGAAATCATCCGCGTCTTCATGAACAACCTCGATCATCCGGTCAACATCACGAACGGACCCAAGGGTCTGGGCCAGATTGACTCGCTGAGTTTCTTTGGTTTGAATCTGGGCAAGAGTGTGACCGTGGCGGGTTTTGAAGTGGCGTCGGTCTCGCTTTACTACTATCTTTTCCTGGCGCTGGTGGTGTTCAGTGTGGTGATCTCCCACCGGCTTGAAATGTCGCGTGTCGGGCGCGCCTGGATGGCGATTCGCGAAGATGAAATCGCCGCCAAGGCGATGGGCATCAACACCCGCAATCTCAAACTGCTGGCCTTCGGCATGGGCGCCACTTTTGGCGGCGTCTCGGGCGCGATGTTTGCGTCGTTTCAGGGGTTCATTTCGCCTGAATCGTTCAGCCTGATGGAGTCGGTGATGATCGTGGCCATGGTGGTGCTGGGCGGCATCGGCCATTTGCCCGGTGTCATTTTGGGTGCCGTGTTGTTGTCGGCGCTGCCGGAGGTGCTGCGCTACGTGGCGGGCCCGCTGCAGGCCATGACCGATGGCCGGCTGGATTCGGCCATCCTGCGCCAGTTGTTGATTGCCCTGGCGATGATCACCATCATGCTGTCCAGGCCGCGCGGTTTGTGGCCTTCGCCAGATCACGGCAAGGCACTGCAGAAGTGATTCTGTCCCCAACTGATTAAGGATCAACATGACAGACACAGTACTCAACGTCGCCGGTGTGTCCAAACGCTTTGGCGGCCTGCAGGCCCTGAGCGACGTGGGCATAAAGATCCTGCGCGGCCAGGTTTATGGCCTGATCGGTCCCAATGGCGCTGGAAAGACCACTTTTTTCAATGTGCTGACCGGGCTTTACACGCCGGACAGCGGCAGCTTTGAACTGGCCGGCAAGACCTACCAGCCGACAGCGGTTCACGAAGTGGCCAAGGCCGGCATTGCCCGCACGTTCCAGAATATTCGCCTGTTTTCGGAAATGACAGCGCTGGAAAACGTCATGGTCGGGCGCCATATCCGAACCCATTCGGGACTGATCGGAGCGATGTTTCGCACCCGTGGTTTCAAGGCCGAGGAGGCAGCCATCGCCGCTCGCGCGCAGGAACTGCTTGACTATGTTGGCATTGGCCGGTTTACCGACTACAAGGCACGCACCCTGAGTTACGGTGACCAGCGCCGTCTTGAAATTGCCCGTGCGCTGGCCACCGATCCGCAACTGATTGCGCTGGACGAACCGGCTGCTGGCATGAACGCTACCGAGAAGGTCATGCTGCGCGAACTGATTGACAAGATTCGCAACGACAACCGGACCATCCTGCTGATCGAACACGACGTGAAACTGGTGATGGGGCTGTGCGATCGGGTCACGGTGCTCGACTATGGCAAGCAGATTGCGGAAGGCACACCAGCAGACGTGCAGAAGAATGAAAAAGTGATTGAAGCGTATCTGGGCACCAGCGGGCACTAAGCCGCGTGGCGGTCTGACAAGGAAACAACGATGACTATTCTTCTCAAAGTGACGGGTCTTAAAGTGGCGTATGGCGGCATCCAGGCCGTCAAGGGTGTTGATTTTGAGGTGCATGAGGGCGAACTGGTTTCGCTGATCGGCTCCAATGGCGCCGGCAAGACGACCACCATGAAAGCCATCACCGGCATCCTGCCGATCAATGACGGCGACATCGAGTACATGGGCAAGAGCATCCGCGGCCAGGGTCCCTGGGACCTGGTCAAGCAGGGCCTGGCCATGGTGCCTGAAGGCCGCGGTGTTTTTTCCCGCATGACGATTGTCGAGAACCTGCAGATGGGTGCCTACATTCGCAATGACAAGGCCGATGTGCTGGCCGACATCGACAAGGTCTTCACCATCTTTCCGCGCCTGAAGGAGCGGCGCGACCAACTGGCCGGCACCCTGTCCGGCGGCGAGCAGCAGATGCTGGCCATGGGGCGTGGCCTGATGAGCCGACCCAAGGTGCTGCTGCTTGATGAACCGTCCATGGGCTTGTCGCCGCTGATGGTGGACAAGATATTTGAAGTGGTGCGCGATGTTTACGCCCAGGGCGTGACGGTGCTGCTGGTGGAACAGAACGCCAGCCGCGCGCTGGCCATCGCGGATCGCGGCTACGTCATGGACTCGGGTCTGGTGACGATGTCGGGTGATGCCAAGGTCATGCTCAAGGATCCCAAGGTGCGCGCTGCCTACCTCGGGGAGTAGTTGCGCATGAAAATTTACAAGATTGCCTGCATTCCCGGCGACGGCATTGGCAAGGAAGTGGTGCCGGCGGGTCAGGAAGTGCTGGCGGCACTGGCTTCAAGCAGCCGCAGTTTCGGCTTTGAATTCGAGAACTTCGGCTGGGGTGGTGACTGGTACCGCGCGCACGGCGAGATGATGCCTGCCAAGGGCTTGGACGCCCTGCGCCAGAAGGACGCCATTCTGTTTGGTTCGGCCGGCGACCCGGATATTGCGGACCACATCACGCTCTGGGGGCTACGCCTGAAAATCTGCCAGGGTTTTGACCAGTATGCCAATGTGCGTCCGACGCGCATCCTGCCCGGCATTGACGCACCGCTGAAGCGCTGCCGACCACAGGACCTCGATTGGGTCATCGTGCGCGAGAACTCCGAAGGCGAATACGCCGGCGTCGGTGGCCGGGTTCACCAGGGTCAGCCGATCGAGGCCGCCACCGATGTTTCAATGATGACGCGCGCCGGCGTCGAGCGCATCATGCGCTTCGCCTTCCGCCTGGCGCAGTCACGCCCACGCAAACTGCTGACGGTGGTGACGAAATCCAATGCGCAGCGTCATGCCATGGTGATGTGGGACGAGATTGCGCTGCAGATTTCCGGGGAATTTCCGGACGTAAAGTGGGACAAGGAACTGGTCGATGCGGCGACGGCACGCATGGTCAATCGCCCGGCCACACTCGACACCCTGGTTGCCACCAACCTGCACGCTGACATCCTGAGCGATCTGGCTGCTGCGCTGGCGGGCAGCCTGGGCATTGCGCCTACCGGCAATATCGACCCGGAGCGCCGTTACCCGAGCATGTTTGAGCCGATTCATGGTTCGGCTTTTGACATCATGGGCAAGGGTCTGGCCAATCCCGTTGGCACTTTCTGGAGTTGCGTGATGTTGCTGGAACACCTCGGCGAGGTGGAGGCTGCGCGCACACTGATGCAGGCCATCGAACAGGTCACCGCCGAGCCGGCGCTGCATACGCGTGACCTGGGCGGCAATGCGACCACGCAGCAGGTGACGCAGGCCGTAAGGGACCGCATTGCTGCCATGGCCAGGCAACCCGTTTGAATTCGCTACAACAACCCGGAGGAGACGCGATGAAAAAGCTGCTTTTCGCACTGTGCCTTGCGATGCTGGCGCCGCTGGCACTGGCGCAGAATTGTCCCGACAAGAACCTGCTGTACTGGCAGGCCTTTCCGCCCGGTGGTGAGTCCGATCTGTCGGCACGGCATCAGCAGATGGTGCTCAAGAAGAAATGCCCGGCCATTGAAACCATCGTCCAGTACAAGGCCGGTGCGGGCGGCGGGTTGATGTGGGGACAGATGAACCAGTTGCCCGGCGATGGCCTCAATATTGTTGGCGTCAATCTCCCGCACATTGTGTTCCAGCCACTGGAAGGCCAGGTGCAGTACAAGACGGCGGATGTGACTCCCGTTTTCTGGTTCCATTTCACGCCCGATATTCTGGTGGTGCCCGAGCAGAGTGCGATCAGGACCTTTGCTGATTTCATCAAGGCGGCCAAGGCCACGCCGGGCGCGCTCAATCTGGGCGGGTCGGGCTTGAATTCCGCCAACCATGCCGCTCATGAGCGCATGAATGCGGCTTTCGCAGTCAAGACCAACTACATCCCCTACAAGGGCACTGGCGACATGGCCAGCGCCGTGCTGGGGGCACAGATCGACGGCGCCATGACCTATTCGGCCTTCGCCATCAACAACAAGGCACGCGTGCGGGGCTTGGCGATTGCGATGGAAAAGCGCCATCCCTTGCTGCCCGACGTACCAACCTTCAAGGAACTGGGTGTGGACTGGGTTGATGGTGCTTACCGCGGCATTGGTGTTCCAAAGTCCGCCACGCCGGAGGCGCGCAAGCGTTTGTCGGAGTTGTGGGCGGCTCTGAACAATGACCCCGAGATGAAAGAACTGGCGGCCAAAAGTGGTTTTGAACTGGTCAATGTCGGACAGGATCAGATGGACGCCTTCATGAAGGAAAAAGTGCGTCTCTACACCGAGGGCGCGCAGCGTCTGGGACTGGGCAAGAAATAGC
>CAITZZ010000406.1 GCA_903897005.1 uncultured beta proteobacterium
ATGGCGCAACGCCTTTCCCAGAAAATCGCCGGTATCGCGGGTGCCGAAATGCTGCTGCCCACCGAGGCCAACGGTGTCTTTGTGAATCTGCCGCAGGAGGCGCTGACCCGATTGAAGGCCGCGGGCTGGAACTTCTATACCTTCATCGGTGGTGGCGCCCGCTTCATGTGTTCCTGGGCCACACGCGAAGCCGCAGTCGACCACCTGGCAGCCGACATTGAGCGCGCGCTGGGCACTTGAAGCCCTGTTCAGAACCGCAACCCCCAAGGAATTGACATGCTGACCATCAAGGCACTCAACAAGACCTACGCCAACGGCGTGCAGGCACTCAAGGATGTTCATCTGCAGATCCCCACCGGCCTGTACGGCCTGTTGGGCCCGAACGGTGCCGGCAAGTCCTCGCTGATGCGCACCATCGCCACGCTGCAGGAACCCGACAGCGGCAGCATCCATTTCGACGGCATCGACGTGCTGCAGGACAAGGAGGCGCTGCGACGCCAGCTCGGTTACCTGCCGCAGGACTTTGGCGTGTACCCGAAAGTCAGCGCGGAAGACCTGCTCAACCACTTCGCCGTCCTGAAGGGACTGACACAGCGCGCCGAGCGCAAGGAGATGGTGGAGGGCTTGCTGCAGCAGACCAATCTGTGGGAGGCACGCAAGCGCAAGCTCGGTACTTTTTCGGGCGGCATGCGCCAGCGCTTTGGCATCGCGCAGGCACTGCTGGGCGCGCCGCGCCTGGTGATTGTGGATGAACCCACTGCCGGGCTGGACCCGGACGAGCGTAACCGCTTTCTGAACCTGCTGGCCGAAATCGGCGAGCAGGTGGTGGTGATGCTCTCCACGCACATTGTGGAAGACGTGACCGATCTGTGTCCGCGCATGGCGATGATCGTGAAAGGCGAAGTCCTGCTGCAGGGCGAGCCGCAGGCCGCCATCGAACTGCTGCGCGACAAGGTCTGGCGCAAGCGCATCAGCAAGTCCGCCCTGTCCGAATACCAGCAACGCTTCAACGTGCTGTCATCGCGCCTGGTCGCCGGTCAGCCCCAGATCAACGTGCATTGCGAGAGCCAGCCCGACGAGGGCTTTGTGCAGGTCGAGCCAGACCTGGAAGATGTGTACTTCCTGAAGATCCGCGCCAGCCAGAGCAGCGCTGCCGCAACGCTCTGAGGGGTCCAGCATGTGGCTTGAATTCTTCCGTTTTGACCTGCGCTACCAGCTGCGCCAGCCCCTTTTGTGGTTGAGCGGCTTCATCTTTGCGCTGATGGCCTTTGGCGCCGCCAGCAGCGATGCCGTGGTGGTGGGCGGCGCCGTTGGCAATGTGTACCGCAACGCGCCCATGGTGATCGCGCAGTTCCTTGGCGTGTTCACCGTGATCGCCATGTTCATTGTCACCATCTTCATGGCCGGTTCGGTGCTGCGCGACACCGAGCTCGGCATCGCCGACATGATTTTTGCCACACCCATGAAGAAGCGCGACTACCTGTTCGGGCGCTTTGCTGCCGGGTTGGTGGCCTGCCTGGCCATCTTTGTGCTGGTGGCGCTGGGCATCATGCTCGGCACCGTGATGCCCTGGGTGGATGTGGCGCGCATAGGCCCGTTTTCCATCACGCCCTACCTGTGGGGCTTTGCGGTCTTCGTCATTCCGAATCTGCTGCTGATCGGTGCCTTCCTGGTGTTGCTGGCAGCGACTACACGTTCCATGCTGCTGGTTTACGTGGGCGTGATTGTCTTTTTCGTGCTCTGGAGCGTGGCCGGCGTGTTCTCGCGCGACATCAGCAACGAGTGGCTGGTGGTACTGATGGACCCCTTTGGTCTGCGCGCTTTCGGTCGCATGACGCGCTACTTTTCCACGGCCGAGGCGAACAGCGCCCTGCCCGCGTTCAGCGGCTTCATCCTCGCGAACCGGGCGCTGTGGAGCGGTGTGGCGCTGGCGCTGCTGGGGCTGACGCTGGTGCTGTTCAAGCCGCAACGGCCCGACAGCGGCAAGCGGCGCTGGGGCCGCAAGACGACCCTCGTTTCTGCGCTGCCTGCAGCACCTGCACAGCGCAGCTACCGGCCACGCCAGCCGTCTATCGACAGCGCCACTGCCTGGCGCCAGTGCTGGAAGTTGCTGCGCTTTGATGCCGTCGGCGTCTTCAGGAGCGTTCCCTTCCTGGTCATGCTGCTGGTGGGCGTAGCCAACTTCATTGGTGGCGCCAGCATGGGCGGCCAGATGTACGGAACGCAAATCTACCCGGTCACGCGCATGATGCTCGAAACGCTATCGGGCAGTTTCAGCTTCATGCTGGTGCTGATCGTCACCTTCTACGCCGGCGAGCTGATCTTCAAGGAGCGTCAGTTCAAGGTCGCGGACGTGACGGACGCGCTGCCGGTACCGAACTGGGTTCCACTGGTCGCCAAGAGCCTGGCCCTGCTGGGCGTCATCGCCGGCTTTATGGCGGGTGGCGTGCTGGCGGCGATGTGCTTTCAGCTGGTCAAGGGCGGTGTGTCGCTGCAACCGCTGCTGTACCTGCAGGGCTCCTTGCAGGGCAGCGCCTTCTTCGTTCTGATGGGCCTGCTGGCGCTCGCACTACAGGTCCTGTGCAACAACAAGTTCGTCGGCTATCTGGCCGTCATTTTGCTGCTGGCGTGGCAGCTGGTATTCGGTGTGCTGCACTTCGACCACAACCTGTACAACATCGCCGGCCTGCCCCAGGTCCAGTACTCGGACATGAACGGCTTCGGCCACTTCCTCACGGGCTGGTACTGGTACCTGCTGTACTGGGGTCTGTTTGTGCTGAGCCTGCTGCTGCTGGCGCATGGCTTCTGGGTGCGCGGCGTGTCACAGGAGTGGCGCGTGCGCACACGCCTGGCGCGCCAGCGTCTGCGGGGTCTGGCCGGCGGCGCCCTGGCTGTCAGCCTGTGCGGCTTTGCCGCCACCGGTGGCTGGATCTTCTACAACACCAACGTCCTGAACGAGTACCTTGCGGGCGACGAGCAGATGGACCGCCAGGTCAGCTTCGAGAAGAAATACCGGCAATACAAAGGTCTGCCGCAACCGCGCCTGACCGAAGTCCGCGCCAGTGTCGACATCTTCCCCGTCGAGCGCCGCCTGGTGATCGATGGCCACTACCGCCTGGTCAACAAGCACAGCGCTGCGGTGGATACGCTCTACGTGCAGGTGGTGCCGCGCACAAAGACTGTGCTGCGCAGTCTGCCGGCGCACCAGGTGACGCTGGACGACGCCGTGCTGGGCTTTCGCATCCTGAAGCTGGCGCAGGCCATGCAACCGGGAGCAGCCATCGACATGGATTTCAGCGTGACGCTGGAAAACCAGGGCTTTAGCAACGACGGCAGGCCTGACAGTCTGAACCTGAACGGCAGCTTCTTCAACAACATGCAGATTTTTCCTGCCCTGGGCTACGGCGGCAACGAGCTGATGGACCGCAACGAGCGGCGCAAACGCGGCCTGGGTGAACCCCAACGCATGCCCAAGCTCGAAAACGAAGCGGCGCGCGCCAACCATCAGCTCGACAGCGAGGCCGACTGGATCGCCTTTGAGACCACGGTCTCCACCAGCGCGGACCAGATCGCGCTGGCGCCGGGCTATCTGCAGAAGACCTGGGAGAAGGACGGCCGGCGCTATTTCCACTACAAGATGGACCGCCCGATGCTGCCCTTCTTCGCCTACCTGTCAGCGCGCTGGCAGGTCCGCAAGGGTGACTGGAACGGACTGCCGATCGAGATCTACTTCGACCCCCAGCACAGCTACAACGTGGACCGCATGATCGCGGCCACGCGCAAGTCACTTGACTATTTCAGCGCCAACTTCACGCCCTACCAGCACAAGCAGGTGCGGATTCTGGAGTTCCCGCGCTATGCCTCGTTTGCCCAGTCCTTTGCCAACACCATTCCCTACTCGGAGGCGATTGGCTTCATTGCCGACCTGCGCAAGGCCGAGGACGTGGACTACGTGTTCTATGTCACGGCGCACGAGATGGCACACCAGTGGTGGGCACACCAGGTGATTGGCGCCAACGTGCAGGGAGGCACCATGCTGGTGGAGTCGCTGGCGCAGTACTCTGCACTGATGGTGATGGAGAAGGAATACGGGCGCGAACACATGCGCCGCTTCTTCAAGGAGGAACTCGACAAGTACCTGCGCTCGCGCCGTGGCGAGCAGATTGAAGAGCTGCCGCTGTTTCGGGTGGAGAACCAACCCTATATCCACTACAACAAGGGCGCCCTGGTGTTCTACCGCCTGCGTGAAGAGATCGGTGAGGCGGCATTGAACCGCGCGCTGCAGCGTTTCCTGCAGGACAAGGCCTATCAGGCAGCGCCCTACACCACCAGCCGCGAGTTGCTCAGCTATATCCGCGCTGAAGCCGGCGCCGACAAACAGGAACTGATCACCGACCTGTTCGAGAAGATTGTTTTCTACGACAACCGCGTGATTGAGGCCAGCGCCAAACAGCGAGCGGACGGCCAGTGGGATGTAACGCTGAAGCTGCACGTAGCCAAGCTGGAGGCCGATGGCAAGGGCAAGGAGACCGTGCGCGTTGACGACGAGCCGGTAGAGATCGCCATCTTCGCCAGAGCCCCCGGTGCCAAGGAGGCCGACGAAAAGCTGCTGTTCAGCGAGAAGCGTCGCTTGCAGGGCGCAGAGCCGGTACTGACGATCACGGTCAAGGAGAAACCATATGAAGCCGGTGTCGACCCCTACAACAAGCTGATCGACCGGGTCTCAAGTGATAACCGCAAGCAGATCAGCCTGGATTAGGGGGCGCCCTTGACGTACTTGTCAAACCAGCTGACCAGCTCGTACAGCAGTTGCTCGTTGGACTCCATCGCGGAGTACCAGTGCGGCTCGTGCGGCAGCATGACCAGGCGCGAGGTGCCGCCGTTGCCGCGCAGCGCTTCGTAGAGTTTGCTCGCCTGCAGCGGTGTGGTTCCCGGGTTCGCGTCATCGGCGCCGTGGATGATGAGCAGCGGCGTCTTCAGCTTGTCGACAAAGAAAAAGGGCGATGCCTTGCGATAGACCTCGGGCGCTTCCCAGACCGAGCGGCGCTCGTTCTGGAATCCGAACGGTGTGAGTGTCTTGTTGTAGGAGCCGCTGGTAGCCACACCGGCGCGGAACAGATCGGAATGCGCCAGCAGATTGACCGTCATCAGCGCGCCATGGCTGTGCCCGGTAACGCCAATGCGCTTGGGATCGGCCACGCCCAGGCGTACCGCCTCGTCGACCGCTGCCTTGGCATCCGCGACCAGCTGTTCAAGGTAAGTGTCGTAGGCTTTTTTCGGATCACCGATGATCGGGAAGGACGCGTTGTCGATGATGGCGTAACCCGCCAGCAGCAGCAGCCGATAGTTACGCAGTCGGGTGAACGTGGCCTGCGAGCCGGTCACCTGAGCGGCTTTGGAGGCATCCGCATAGTCCCGGGGATAGGCGTACAGAATCGTGGGAACGCGAGTGCCTTCCTGGTAGCCAGGCGGCGTGTACAGCGTGAAAGAAAGATCCAGCCCGTCAGCGCGCTTGTACTTGACCAGCCGCTTCTTGATGGCACGCACGGCAGGTGTCGGATCGGCAATCTGCGTCACGGCTACCCTGCTGGAGGCAAACACCGCCTCACTGGCGGGCGCCTGCTGCGCCGCGCCCAGCGTTCTCAGATAGGCGTTCGGCGGCTCGTTCACCGACTGATGCCAGGTCAGGAAGCTGCGTGGGTCGACCCCCCTGAAGGAGAGAAAGCGTTCGTAAGATTCCTTGTCGCTGCGAAACAGGCGCTCGGACTTTTTCGTCTTCAAGTCCAGACGATCCAGAAAAGGGCGGTCTCCATCCGGCGA
>CAITZZ010000407.1 GCA_903897005.1 uncultured beta proteobacterium
GCCATCTGGTGCACAAAGGACGAGTGGGCGCCGTTTTCCAGCAAGCGACGCACCAGGTAGGCCAGCAGGTCGCGGTGGGCGCCCACGGGCGCGCGTACACGCGGCAGGTCACCAGCGGGTTCTTCAGCACTTCGCGGTAGACGCCTTCACCCATGCCAGCATGAACCTAGCCTGCGCGGGTGAAAGGAGAGGGTATACACGGTGTTCGTCGTCACTCTGCAGCGTCATAATTGACGCCGAGTCGCGGATGCGACATCAAGCTGCTTGCCTCTACTGCTTGTGCTGCAGTTCGGGTCCGTCTGTTGGGGCTCAGCAAGGCTTTCTTCCGTTGGATACACAAGAGATAGCAGGAGACACGTATGTTTCAATTTAGCCACCTCAGCATTTCAAAGCGGCTTTGGTTCATGGTGATCTTTGCCTTGGGCGGCGTGCTTGTCCAGGCTGCAATCTCCCTGTACTCAGAAGCCAATATCCTGACCAATGAGCGTTACAGCAGTGTGCGTCAAAACGTGGAAGTGGCGCATGCCCTGATCGCCCACTTTCAGGATGAAGTCAGCAAGGGCAAGCTGACGGAAGCCGAAGGCAAGCAGCGGGCCATCGAGAGCATCAAGGCGCTCCGCTACAACGGCTCAGAGTATTTCTGGATCAACGACATGGCGCCCAAAATGGTCATGCATCCGATCAGGCCAGCTCTTGACGGTACCGACCTGAGCGCCAACAAAGACCCCGCTGGAAAACACCTTTTTATGGAATTTGTCAGTACCGTCAAGGCCAGCGGCTCAGGCTTTGTTGCCTACATGTGGCCTAAACCAGGCAGCGACGTGCCGGTACCCAAAATTTCATATGTCATGGGCTTTGCGCCATGGGGCTGGGTGGTCGGCTCGGGGGTCTACACCGACACCATTGACGCAGGAATCCGTTACCGTTTGATGACCATTGCCGCAGGCTGCGTCGTGCTGGCTTTGCTGATGGTGGGCATGGGCCTGCTGGTCAACCGCAGTCTGCTCAAGCAACTCGGGGGTGAACCCATCGATGCGGCAGCAATCACGCACCGACTCGCACAAGGCGATTTATCCACCAGTATTGTGCTCAAGCCAAATGATCAATCCAGCGTGTTGTTTGCCATCCAAGGCATGCGCGACAGTTTTGCCAAAATTGTTGCCGACGTTCGGCACGGCAGTGAATCAGTCTCCACCGCCAGCGCCGAAATTGCCCAGGGGAACCACGACCTGTCAGCCCGCACCGAAGCGCAAGCCAGCGCGCTGGAGCAAACCGCTGCATCCATGGAGCAACTCAGCGCAACCGTCAAGCAAAATGCCGACAGCGCCCGCCAGGCCAACCAACTGGCGGCCAGCGCCTCTACCGTAGCCGTCCAGGGCGGCGAGGTGGTGGCCCAGGTGGTGGACACCATGAAGGGCATCAACGATGCCTCACGCAAGATCGCCGACATCATCAGCGTGATTGACGGCATCGCTTTCCAGACCAATATTTTGGCGCTGAACGCCGCGGTGGAGGCCGCTCGCGCCGGTGAACAAGGGCGTGGCTTTGCCGTGGTGGCCAGCGAAGTGCGCTCATTGGCCGGTCGCTCGGCCGATGCTGCGAAGGAAATCAAAACCTTGATCAATGCCAGCGTCGAGCGGGTCGAGCAAGGCACGACTTTGGTGGACCGGGCTGGCAGCACCATGACCGAAGTGGTCAGCAGCATCAAGCGCGTGACTGACATCATGGGCGAGATCAGCGCCGCCAGCAACGAGCAAAGCCTGGGTGTGTCGCAGATCGGTGAAGCCATCACGCAGATGGATCAGGTCACCCAGCAAAATGCCGCCTTGGTTGAGGAAATGGCGGCTGCGGCCGGTAGCCTCAAATCGCAGGCACAGGAATTGGTGCAGGTGGTGGCGGTGTTCAAGCTCTCGGGCAGCGACAGCCACAGCAAAGTCCCGCGCTCCACGGCGGTGCGCGCGCCGGCGGCGGCTGCAAAAGCCTACAAGAGCCCTGAGCGCCGGTCGCTGGCAACCCCTGCGAAGCCTCCTGCAAGGCCGCCCGCCCGGCCCGCAGCTGCAAAGGCGCTCAGCCATACACCAGCTAAAAACTTAACATCCGCCAAGGGTAGCGATGAGGATTGGGAAACCTTTTGACGCAGCAAATGCGGGTCACGTTGAACGGCAATTTCAATCAAATGGTCACCCAATGGCTCTCGTTTAAAGCCTGTGTGAGCGGGCTGTCTGTGGCGATCGGTTGGCTCAGAGGGTTCGCACACAGGATGATGCGCCGGCTGATGTTGGCAATGCTGATTGTCACGCTCCATTTCGGGGCGAGCTCTGCTTTGGCGGCCGACACCCTGCGGGTGGGCTACTATGACCTGAGTCCGCTGGTGTTCAGGGATTCGACGGGCAAACCCCAGGGCTTGTTTATTGATGTACTGACGCATATCGCACAACAAGAGCGCTGGGAACTACAGTATGTTCACGGTACCTGGTCGCAGAGCCAGGAACGCCTGCACACCGGCGAGATTGATCTTTTGGTCAGCGTGAGCTTTACCGAAGAGCGCGCCCGGACGCTCGACTTCAGCCACGATGCTATCGCCACCGATTGGGGCTTGCTCTACAAGCGTGCAGACAATCCTTGGGAGAGCATTACCGACTTGGCCGGTGCGCGCGTCAGCGTCCTTCGCAGCGGCATCTACACCAGTCATTTCAAGAGCTTGGTGAGTCAATTTGACATCAAGATGGAATTCATCGAGCGCGATGGCTACCCGGAGGTCATCGCAGACGTCGAAGCGGGTCGCAGCGCAGCCGGCATTGGCTCCAATATTGTCGGGCTGGGTCTGGAGAGCAAGACAAGAGTGGTGCGCAGCGGCATCGTTTTTTCACCAGTCCAGGTGATGTTTGCCGCCAAAAAGGGTGCGCATACTGGCATCATGGCCAGCCTTGACCGCCATGTCAGTGCGCTGAAAGCAGATCCGGGGTCGGTGTATTTTCAGTATCTGGCGCGCTGGATCGGTGCGCGGCCGACCTCGGTTGTGCCGGCCTGGATGCTCTACGCCAGCGGCGGCGTCCTGGTCGCGGCTGCCGTTCTGGCACTGTTTGTTTTTCTGCTCAACCGGCAGGTTCACCGAAAAACCGCCGCCCTACAAGAGAGTCATCAGAAC
>CAITZZ010000408.1 GCA_903897005.1 uncultured beta proteobacterium
CAAGGTCAATGCGCAGACCGGCGTGATTGAAGATGCGCGCTTCAAGACCTACGGATGCGGCTCCGCGATTGCCTCGTCGTCCCTGGTGACCGAGTGGGTCAAAGGCAAGACGCTGGAGCAGGCGGCAGCGCTCAAGAACAGCCAGATTGCCGAAGAGCTGGCGCTGCCACCAGTAAAAATTCATTGTTCTATCCTGGCCGAGGATGCCATCAAGGCGGCCGTCAACGACTACAAACAAAAGCACCTGTCATGACTGTTACTTTGACTGAAGCAGCCGCCCGGCACGTCAGCCGGTACCTGAGCAAACGCGGCAAGGGTGTGGGTGTGCGTCTGGGTGTCAAGACCACGGGCTGCTCCGGCCTGGCCTACAAGCTGGAGTACGTGGACGAAATCGAACCCGAAGACATGGTCTTTGAAGGTCATGGCGTCAAGGTCCTGATTGAACCCAAGAGCTTTGCCTACCTCGATGGCACCGAGCTCGACTTTGTCCGCGAAGGTTTGAATGAAGGTTTTAAATTCAACAACCCGCGCGAGCGTGATCGCTGCGGTTGTGGCGAGTCGTTTCGGGTGTGAATCTTCAATCCAGCGACTTTGAACTGTTTGATCTTGCGCCTCGCTTTGCGCAGGACAGCGCCGCCGTCGAGGCGCGCTGGAAGGAACTGCAGCGCGAAGTTCACCCTGACAAATTCAGCACCGAGGGCGCTGCGGCGCAGCGCCTTGCGATGCAGTGGTCGGTGCGAATCAACGAGGCTTATCGGCGCCTGAAGGATCCGCTCAAGCGCGCTGCCTACCTGTGCGAGCTTCATGGCGAGCCGGTCAACGCCGAGAACAACACGGCGATGGCGAACGACTTCCTGCTGCAGCAAATGCAGTGGCGTGAAGAGCTCGAAGAAGCGGCCGGCATGGATGAACTCGATCGATTGGCCCGGCAGGTGGCTTTAGCCCGACTGGAACTACTGCAACAATGCGCTCAGTTGCTTGATGAGAAACAGGATTACAAGGCGGCGGTGCAGCAGGTGCGTGCGCTGATGTTCATCGAGCGCTTTGCCAGCGACGTTCAGTCCCGACTGGACCTAATGGATACACCATAATCAACCATGGCCTTGCTACAAATTTCCGAACCCGGGCAGTCGCTCAATCCGCACGAGCGGCGGCTCGCCGTCGGCATCGATCTGGGGACCACCCATTCACTGGTGGCCTCCGTGCGGCACGGCGTGGCCGAATGCCTGCCCGATGGTCAGGGTCGGGTGATCCTGCCTTCGGTCGTGCGCTATCTCGAAGGTGGTGGTCGGCAAATCGGCTTTGATGCGCTGCAGGCCATGGCGCAGGATCCGGAAAACACCATTGCCTCGGTCAAACGCTTCATGGGGCGCAGCCTTGCCGATGTGACTGGCAGTGCCAAACTGCCTTACCGTTTTGCGCAGCACGGCGGCATGCTCGGCGTGCAGACGGTACAGGGTGAAAAGTCGCCGGTCGAGGTCAGTGCCGATATTCTGGCTACGCTGCGTTATCGGGCTGAAGACACCTTCGCTGATGACTTGTATGGTGCGGTGATCACGGTGCCGGCGTATTTTGACGACGCGCAGCGCCAGGCGACAAAAGACGCCGCGCAAATGGCCGGTTTGAAGGTGCTGCGTCTCATCAATGAGCCGACCGCGGCAGCCATCGCTTATGGACTCGACAACGCCAGTGAGGGCGTTTACGCGATCTACGATCTGGGCGGTGGCACGTTTGACATCTCGATTCTGCGCCTGACAAAAGGCGTCTTTGAGGTGCTGGCCACCGGTGGCGATTCGGCCCTGGGCGGTGACGATTACGATCGCGCGCTGGCCGACTGGGTCATGAAGCAGGCCGGCGTGCAAGCCAGGACGCCGCAGGACAAGGCGATTGCCATCATCGCGGCGCGTGCCTGCAAGGAAGAGTTGTCAGCGACGCATTGCGCGGCCTGTCACGCCTGCATTGGCGGCGAGAACGTCAGGTTCGAAGTGGTCAATGAGCAGTTCGAAAAACTCACCGCCGAGTTGACACAGCGCACCATGGCTGCGGTGCGCAAGACGCTGCGCGATGCGCGGCTGGGCAAGGACGACATCAAGGGTGTGGTGATGGTCGGCGGCTCGACCCGCATGCCGCAGATCCAGCAGGCGGTGGCCGACTTTTTTGGTCGCGCGCCGCTGAACAACCTCAACCCTGACGAAGTGGTCGCGCTGGGTGCGGCGATTCAGGCCAATCAGCTCGCCGGCAACAACCCTGGCGGTGATTTGCTCTTGCTCGACGTGATTCCGCTGTCGCTGGGCATCGAGACCATGGGGGGGCTGGTCGAGCGCATCGTGCTGCGCAACGAAACCATTCCAACCGCCAAGGCGCAGGACTTCACCACCTACAAGGACGGCCAGACCGCGCTGGCCCTGCACGTGGTGCAAGGCGAACGCGACCTGGTGAGTGACTGCCGCAGTCTGGCGCGTTTTGAGCTGCGCGGTATTCCACCAATGGCTGCCGGCGCGGCGCGCATTCGCGTCACCTTCACGGTCGATGCCGACGGCCTGTTGAACGTCAGTGCCAAAGAACAGATCAGTGGCGTGCAGGCACAGATTGACGTCAAGCCTTCCTATGGTTTGGGTGACGAGCAGATCGCGCGCATGCTGCAGGAAAGTTTCAGTACGGCCGATGCGGATATGAAAACCCGTGCCGTGGTCGAAGCGCGGGTGGATGGTGATCGTATGCTGCTGGCCACGCTGAGCGCCCTGGCGGCGGACGGTGATCTGCTGTCGGACGCCGAGCGCGCCACCATCGATGTCCTGATGGCTTCTGTCAACACAGCGCGAGCGCTGGAAGATGCGGCGGCGATAGAAGCGGCGACCCAGACGCTGGCCAAAGGAACCGAAGCTTTTGCTGCCCTGCGCATGAATCGCGGCATTCAACGAGCACTGGCTGGCAAGAATATTGAGACGGTCTGAAACTGATCGAGCTGGAAACACATGCCCATCATCAAAATCCTGCCCCACCCGGACTATTGCCCGCAAGGCGCTGAAATTTCGGCGCCCGCTGGCACCTCCATCTGCGAGGCCCTGCTGGACAACCACATCGCCATCGATCACGCCTGTGACATGAGTTGTGCCTGCACCACCTGCCACGTCGTCGTGCGCGAAGGCTTTGCCTCGCTCAATGAACTTGACGAAAACGAGGAAGACCTGCTGGACCGCGCCTGGGGCCTGGAGCCACAGTCGCGCCTGAGTTGTCAGGCCTATCTGGCGCAGACCGATATCGTGGTCGATATTCCCCGCTATTCGATCAATCACGCCAAAGAGAATCATTGACTCATGCGTCAAATATTTCTGGACACCGAGACCACCGGTCTTTCCGCTGACAACGGTGACCGCGTCATCGAGATTGGCTGTGTCGAACTGCTTAACCGCAAGCTGACCGGCAACAACAAGCATTTTTACCTCAATCCCGGGCGCGACAGTCACGAAGAGGCGCTCAAAGTGCATGGGCTGACCACCAAGTTCCTGCGTGACAAACCGGTTTTTGAAGCCGTGGCAGATGATCTGCTGGCCTACTTGCAAGGGGCTGAAATCATCATTCACAACGCCACCTTCGATATGGGTTTTCTGAACAAGGAACTGGCATTGCTCGGGCGTGCGCCCCTGCGCGAAGTCGTGCTCAGCGTGACCGATACGCTGGCGCTGGCCAAGGAGATGTTTCCAGGCAAACGCAACTCGCTGGACGCTTTGTGCGGACGACTGGGCGTCGACAATTCCGGACGCACGCTGCACGGCGCCCTGCTGGACGCTGAACTGCTGGCCGATGTCTACATCAACATGACGCGCGGGCAGGAAGCCTTGCTGATCGATGCCGGCTCTTCGCATGGTGATGACCCGGGCGTGCCTAGGATCGATTTGAGTGTCTTCAAGTTGCCGGTGCTCAGCGCCAATGAGCAGGAGATGGCCGCGCATGAGCAAGTGCTGACCGAGCTCGACAAAGCCAGTGGCGGCAAGACGGTGTGGCGTC
>CAITZZ010000409.1 GCA_903897005.1 uncultured beta proteobacterium
GACGGGAGCGGCGTGTCCTTGTCGCGCTGCACAGCCTGGCGCTTCATGAAATCGCCGATGGCCGTGTCGTCCTTGACGATGTGCTCGACCAGCCAATCCTTGAGAAAGCGCAGCGTTTCGGAATCCACCGTGGCGCTGCTGAGTGACAACTTCTCGTTCAGCGTGAAAATCGAAGAAAAAAGCTTCTCGTGCAGAGCCTGCTGGCGCGCCAGGCCCGGGTAGTCGATCGAGCGCATCAGTGCTTCTTCATGTTGAAAATGCTCCTCTGCGTAAGCCACCAGCCGGTTCAGCACATGCAGCACGTCCTGACTCTTGCCGCCTCGAGCGTGCTCGTCGTGAAAGTCGTTGATTAACTTGAAAAGGTATTGATGCTCTGCGTCGATTTGGGCAATGCCAACCAGGTATTCTTCGCGCCAACTCAGGAAAATCATCGAATGGATTCCTTTCTTGCGTTAGCAGTCACTGCTTCAGAATGCGCGCTGGCCTTGCTGCTCATAGCGTGCCGCCTGCAGCGCCGCCCAGCTTGAACACCGCCACTGCTTGAACCAGTTCCTTCGACTGAGACTCCAGGCCGGCCGCGGCAGCGGCCATTTTTTCGACCAGGGCTGCATTTTCCTGGGTACCCTGGTCCAACTGGGACAGGGCTTCGACTACCTGTGAAACGCCAGCACTTTGCTCACCACTGGCAACGCTGATTTCACCCATCAGGTCGGTCACTCGCCGGATGCTGATGACCACTTCCTGCATGGTGCTGCCAGCCTGGCTCACCAGCGCATTGCCCTGATCAACGCGCTCCACGCTGGCACTGATGTGCGACCTGATTTCTTTGGCGGCGCTCGCTGAGCGGCCGGCCAGTGAGCGGACTTCTGTGGCAACGACGGCAAAGCCGCGCCCTTGCTCGCCGGCGCGCGCTGCTTCGACTGCGGCGTTCAGCGCCAGGATGTTGGTTTGAAAGGCGATGCCGTCGATGACGCTGATGATCTCCGATATGGTGTGCGAGGACTCATTGATTCCCTTCATGGTTTGCACCACCTGGGCCACCACTTCCCCGCCTCGTACCGCTACGCCAGAGGCACTCAGTGCAAGCTGGTTGGCCTGGCGCGCACTTTCGGCGTTTTGTTTGACGGTCGCTTCCAACTCCTCCATGGAGGCTGCGATCTGCTCCAGTGCACTGGCTTGCTGCTGTGTGCGTCCCGACAGGTCGCTGTTGCTCTGGGCAATTTGCACGCTGGCGGCGGCCACGCCTTCAGCGCTCAGGCGGACGTTGCCCACCACTTTGGCCAAGCTCAGCTGCATGTCCCTGAGTTGCGCCATCATGCTGTGGGTGTCGCCGCTCTTGAGATTGATGGGTTGGGCCAGGTCACCTGCAGCCACGCTTCTTGCCAGATTGGCAGCTTCAAGAGGTTCGGCCCCCAATTGATTGAGCGAGCGGCGCACGATCAGGCCAATGATGAAAAACAGCACGACCTGCAAGATGCCCTGACCGATCCATAACAAAGTCGTAATTCTTCGAATGTTCGCCAGGTCTTTCGTGATATCCACGGTCACGCTGACCAGACCCAGTACCGTGCCTTCATTCACGCCGTGACAGGACAGGCATTTCGAAGCGCGGTACTCCTTGATGGCAATCGATGGAATCACCGCTCTCATCGAAGCCTCGCCGCTGGCCAGGGTGGTCATCTTGAATTGTGGCTTTGCGCTGGCAAGCACAGCCTGGTCCAGGGCATCAACCGGCTTCTCCATCGGCAGACCTTCGCCAAACTCGTCGTTGGTACCCTTGCCGCGAACAACGCGGAGTTCCTTGAGATCGTCAGAGACGCCCAGGCGCTTGATAAAGAATTCGCGGCTCTTGGGGTCACTGACGACGTCCTTGCCGCCAATTTGAATTTCCATAAAGGTATTCAAGCCATTGTTGGCGCTGTCTGCCACGGTCATGGCGCGCGCCTCGGCCGCCCTCAGCGCGCCAGACTCAAACTCTCGCATCAGCCATTGCTGCGCAGCAAGCAAAATGACCAACAACAATCCCTGAATCAGAAACTGCAACCGGTGTTGCAGTCCCATCCCACTAAAAGCCGACATACATTTCTTTCAAAGTCGCTTCAGCTGGTCTGCCCTGGCAAGGGGTATTACACTGACATGGTGATCAACTGCTACCAATCAGACGCTGCGCGCAAGGTATTTTGCAGAAATGTTGCGGCCTGCGATTGGACGAATAGGGCGGAATTTTCCGCAGTAATCCACGCTATGGATCTCTCCAGGATTCAAGACAGCGACTTTCGTCGTCGCGCTTCGGCAGGCTGGTTGGCATGATGCAAACCCCTGCCGAGTTGAACCGGAAAATCAGCGATGCGGTGGACAAAATGCCCGCCTTTCCCAGGAGCGTGCAAAAACTTCTGCAGCTGTCGCGGGACATCAATTCCCAGCCGAAAGAGCTGGTCTCGGTGATCGAGACCGACCCGGTCATGATGGTCAAGATTCTCAAAGTGCTGAACTCGGCCTACTACAACTGGCCCAACAAGATCACCTCCATCAATCGTTCCGTGGTGTACCTTGGCGTCAACACCATCAAGAACCTGGCACTGAGCATCGCGGCCATTGGCGTGCTTCCCAAGGAGAACAAGGCGGGGCTGGATATCCAGCGCTACCTCGTGCACTCGCTTACCGTGGCCGGGGTCGCCAAGCTGCTATGCGCCAGGATGGGCGCCGCCGCGGATCCGATGGATTGCCATATCGCCGGTTTGCTGCACGACTTCGGCAAGGTCGTGTTTGCCCAGTTCATGCCGGCAGAATGCGCGGCGGCGATCGCCTTGAGCCGGGAAAGCGCGATGCCCTTGTACCTGGCAGAGCGGAAAATCATGGGTGTCGATCACGCCGCGGCGGGAGCGATGCTGACAGAAAAGTGGCAGTTCCCGAAGTCCCTGGCGGACAGCATCCGCTTTCATCATGACGGCGCGGCTTGCGATTCAGCCATGTCGGCATGCATTTTTGCCGCGAACCTGATCGGCAAGAGCCTGGGTACCGGACTGGACGACAGTGCCATCGAACCCTTGCCAGCGGCGCTTGCCGCACGCTGCGGCGGCACGCTCGATGAACTGGTCTGCTCTCTGGGGGACCTGTCCGGCACGGTTGAAGAGGCCAGACTGTTTGCCCAGATCGGCGCGGCGTCGTAAAGAGGACGCGACGTTTGCCTAGCGGTTAAAGGATTCCAGGCAGTCCTTCATGCCTTTGATGTTTCCCGAGCTCAGGGTGCAATCCGCGGTCTTGGCGGGGCTTTGCCTGGCCGTCTCCGGACGATGGCTGCTGCTGGCTGGCACCGGGCGCGAGCCGGCTCCCGGTGCCTCGGCCAGACGAATCTGCTCCAGAAGTTTTGCCACCTGGTCGAGCTTCTTCTGTTTGTCTGCCAAGGCATTCGACTCTTTGAGAGTGGTTTCAAGTTTCTTCTCGGCTTCGGCTTGCTTCTTTTTTGCTTCAACAAGACTCTTCTCGGCTTGCGAACGCTTGGCTTCGGAGGCCTCGAGTTTGGCCTGATTCGAGGCCACGGACTTTGATTGCTTGGCCATGGCGGCTTCGATGCGCTGGTTTTCAGCCGACTGACGGTAAAGCAACTTTGCCAGCAACTCGAAGGAGGCTGCAGCGCCAGCAAGCGCGCCGGCAAGCAGAATGCTGAAATAGATCAGCCAGGTCAGCAGACGTCGCCTGGGCTTGGCTGCCTGCACCTCCTGCGTCGCTGCATCGTGTTGTTCACCTGGCCGGCCTGCCCTGGGTTTGGCGTGGCCCTCCGCGGCGTGCAGATCAGCCGCTGGCGCACCGCCAGCGCGCCGGCGAAGCCCCTGCATGGCGGCGATGCAGGGATCAAGAACGCCACATACCGCGGCGCCCACGTGGGACCGAACCGCACGAAACAGATGGTGCCCAAGACTTTCCGTCCCGATCACTTCTGTGTCTGCGGCCCGCGGCGCATGCGCTGACGCAGCCTCCGAGGCGTTTTTATTGGCAGCAATCAAGAAGACCTCGCATATAAACTACTTCGTACTACTACGACTATCGGCCTAAAGTTGGATAGATTGAGGCCGCTAAGTCTTAAGATAGCTTTCAATTGACACCAACACTTTGGGAGTCGCGTGATGTTTTCCAAGAAAAAAATGACCTGGACGGCGGCCCTTGTGCTGACGATGAGTGCCGCCTCGAGTTGGGCTTTTCAACCGCTGATCACTGATGACACCGGTACCCAGGGACAGGGCGAAAACCAGCTGGAGCTTTCCTTCAGCGACGACCGCAGCGAGCAATCCGGCGTGACTTACAGCTCGCGCGTGCTGCCGCTGACCTATACCCGAGGTTTGAGCGCAAGCCTGGATATCTCGCTGGGCGTCAACCACACTCAGCTCAATTCCGACGCGTTTGGTACTGACTTCGTCAGTGGCAATGGCAATCCGTCTGTGGGTTTGAAGTGGCGTTTTTATGAGAACGAAACCAGCAAGACCAGTCTGGCGCTGAAGGCCGAACTGGGCCTGCCGGTCGGTCAGGAGCGCGAAGCTCTGGGGCTGGGCAATGGCAGGGGTTACTACACGCTAACGGCCATCCTGATGCAGGAAACCAGCTTTGGCGCTCTGCTCGTCAATCTTGCCAGTGGTCAGGTGCGCTACAGCGATACCGTGGCCAACCCGGATGTGACCCTGCTTCGTGTCTCGCTGGCGCCGGTCTGGCAAGTCAATGAGCAATGGAAACTGGCGCTGGACATGGGTAGCGCGCGGGAGTCGGCTGCGGGTAAGCAGAGCTACAGAAGGTTCATCGAAATCGGCGCCGTCTACTCGCCGGGCAAGGATCTGGACATTGCCTTGGGTTTCATCAGCCGTCAGGACGAAAACAGCACGAGTAACAGGGGCATCACGGGCGGAATCAGCTGGCGTTTCAGGTAAATCGGCCTCAAGCGCGTTTCATTTCAAGCCCTGAATCAAGGCGGAGAAGTCAATGAATACAGAAAACCAGGAAATTGACGAACGAACCAACCTGGCGGCCAACAGCATGTTTGAGCTGCTGCTTTTTCGGCTGGGCGAGGCTGCGGGAACGCAGCAGCGTGAGTGGTTTGGCATCAATGTCTTCAAGGTCAGGGAGATCCTGGTGATGCCACCCATTACCACCATCGTTGGCGCGCCACCGGCGGTGATGGGCGTGGCCAATGTTCGCGGTGAAATGATATCGGTGATCGATTTGCCTGCCGTGGTCGGCTGCGTTCCAAAAAACGGCCTGGGCATTCTCATCGTGACAGAGTTTGCGCGCACGACCCAGGCTTTTGCCGTGGAGGAGGTGCAC
>CAITZZ010000410.1 GCA_903897005.1 uncultured beta proteobacterium
CCGGCATCGCCGGTATTCAACCAGCGCGAGAGCACCCAAACCGTAACCAGAATCTGCGAAACAGAGCCGAACAGCCAGGTAACTCGGGCCAGCGCAGAGTCGCCACTCAAGGCAAAGGCGACTGTCGCAAGCAGAATAAGCGAAACCGGGAACGCGGCTACGAATACGTGACGCACGGGATGGTGCAGGTCCTCCATAAATGCCTGCGGATGTCGAAGCCTTCGCAGCAGTGAAAAAGCAAAAAGCAGGGCCATCACCACCGCCGCGCCCATTCCCAGCGCCCAGGCCACTGTTTGCGCGCTATCGCCCGCATAGGGAACCGCCCGCTCCCAGGCCAGCGTCAGGCCGGACAGACCCATGACCACGGAAAACCAGCCTGGGGCCAGGAACTTGAGAGGAGTCGCGTGGTGTGATGCCATGGAAGAATGCTTTCGCTACTTCAATCGGACACCGGCGGCGTCAAACACCTGAACGGCAATGGGAATACCCTGGCCCACACTCTGGGTCACCGTGCAGAACGCTTCGAATTGGGACAAAACCCGATCCAGATGCTCCAGCTGAGCAGCCTGTACACCCAGGGTGAGCGTGGCCGTCATCTCCAGCACGCGCATGCGGGCATCGGCGTTGCGCCCCACGCTGGCCTGCACGCTGCAGCGAATCGGGTCGGGTGCCTGCTTGAACTTGCGCAATGCAAAGAGCAGCGAGTCACTCAGGCAGTTGCCTACAGCAGCGCAAAGTAGTTGAACCGGGGATGGCCCCTGTCCGGTGCCGAGCGGTGCCGGTTCGTCGCCCGTGAGGACAGGGATGCCTGCACCAAAGTTGATATCGAAGCGGTAATCCTGCTGCTGCGTCAGTTCGACCGTAATGGATTTTTCACTCATGGGATGCTCCTGGTGAGATGGATGATGTTCAGCGCTGCAGCAGCGCATTGACGCTCTGCAGCGCCGCCTCATTGAGTTGCCCGGCCAGTGCCTGCAGCCGCAACTGCTTGATCAACAACTCGATGCGTGCTTGCAGCAGCGCCAGTGTGGCGCTGCTGGCGTCGGTCTCGGCCTGCAGCAGGTCCATCGTGGTGCGGTCGCCGACCTGGCGTCCGAGCCGGGTGGCGTCGAGTCTGGCGGCGCTGGCTTTGTGCGATTCAGCGAGTGCCAGCAGACGGGCACTGCCGGTTTGCAGTGCCAGCCAGGCGGCACGGGTTTGCTGGCTGATTTGCTGCTTTGCACGCTCCAACTCAGCGGACGCCTTGTCCTGCAGACGCAGCGCCTCTTCCTGTTTGGCATTGCGGTAGCCACCGGTGTACAGAGGCAGGTTCAGTTGCAGACCGATCATTTGCTGACTCGCCGTGTTGCTGGCCGCACCAAAGTTGCCATTGCCGCTGAGTTGATCACGCCCGGCCTGTGCCACCAGATCCAGCGTTGTCGCAGCCGCTTTGCTGTACTTGGCAACTTCCTGTTGTGCCGCCTGCACGCCGGCGCTCTGCATGCGCAGCAGCGGGTTCTTCCCGGAAGCCTCGGCCAGCCAATGCGTCAGCGGCTGGAGACTGGCGGGAAGCACATTCGCGTTTCCTGCCAGGCTTTGCAGTGCGGGGTCCGCAACGCCAGTGGCGTCGGTCAACGCAGATCGCACCAGCGCAAGTTCATCCTGTGCTGCCAGCACCTGGGCGCGCAGCGCGTGGGCGCGCGCCGATGCTTCGTGGGTGTCGGTGACGGGTTTGTCGCCCAGGGCAAAGCGATCCTTTGCTTCGGTGAGCGCCAGTTCAACCGCCTTTTGCTGTTCACGAAGCAAGACCAGCTTGTTGCCCACGAGCAGCACATCAAAATAGCGTTGCGTTGTTTGCAGCATCAGGTCCTGCTGGGCAGACTGCCACTCCAGCTCGGCCACGTCAGCGGCAAGCTCCAACTGCCGGCCTTGCGCCTTGCGCTCCAGATTGAACAGCGGCTGGCGTGCGCTGAGAGTCCAGCGCGTTGAAGTGCCGTTGTTGATCGAAGTGGCAAAGCCGACACCGTCGGACTCGCCCAGACCAGGCGCAGAAAAATGCGCACCCGTCATCTCGGTCTCGCCCGTCATGCGTCCGGCGCTGGCGCTGAGCATGACGGCCGGGCGCCAGAGTGAAGCGGCTTGTGTCCGGCGGGTTTCTCCGGCCTGGCGCGCGGCTTGTGACACGGCGGATTGCGGGTCGTGCTGGCGCGTGGCCTGCCATGCTTCCATGAGGTCCATGGCCTGGGCCGGGAAAGCGCTGATGATCAAGGCGCCCACGGAAATTTGTCTGAGTTTTGCGATCACGCTGTGACCCCCGTTATGTTGGACTCAATCCATCGTTGCAGCTCGGCGGCTGAGACAGCGCCGGAGAGGCGCGCCGTTTCCTGCCCGCGCTCAAACAGGATCAGAGTAGGGATGCTTCGGATCGCGTAACGAGAACTGGCCATGGGACAGGCCTCGGTATCGACCTTGATGAAACGCACCTTCGGCAACTGGCGTGCCGCGATGACAAACTGCGGTGCCATCATCTTGCAGGGGCCGCACCAGTCGGCCCAGAAGTCCACCACCACCGGCAAGGCGGTGCCAGCGATGAAACCAGGCAGTGCCTGGTCATTCATCGCAAAAGGCGCGGCGGCCATGATGTCTTGACCACAACGGCCACAGGCCAGCTCATGGTCAAGTTTTTCAGGCGGCACGCGGTTCTTGGTGCCGCAATGAGGGCAGACCAGTTGCATGTTTCCTCCTTGATCAGTTGCCTTGACGCAGGCCGAGCTTGCTCATGATGGTTTCCATCAGGCACCACTTGGTGATCCCGCTTTGCAGCAGGTTGACGCCGACAAAGGCGGTGAAGGCGAGCCACCATTGGCTCATGAAGATCGGGCTGCCGGGAATGCCCAGGGCCAGCGACAGAAGAATGAAAGTGCCTGCGACGACGCGTACGGCTTGCCAGGATGTCATGGTAATTTTCCTTAAAGAATTGAACAAAGGGAGGGGTGAAACTCAGGTGGTCACCGCAGGTTCGTACTGCTTGCGGTAGGCCACGTAATACAGTGTCGGGATCACGACCAGGGTCAGGATGGTCGAGACAAAGATGCCAAAGATCAGCGAGATCGCCAGACCGTTGAAGATCGGGTCGTCCAGAATGAAGAAGGCGCCGAGCATGGCAGCCAGCCCGGTCAGCATGATGGGCTGGGCGCGGGTGATGGCCGAGTGCACGATGGCGCGCTTGAACGGCACACCCTCTTTGACCTGCAGGTTGATGAAGTCCACCAGCAGAATGGAGTTGCGCACGATGATGCCGGCCAGCGCAATCATGCCAATCATGCTGGTTGCGGTGTACTGCGCACCCAGCAGCGCGTGGCCCGGCATAACGCCGATGATGGTCAAGGGAATCGGCGCCATGATGATCAGCGGTACCAGATAGGAGCCAAACTGCGCTACCACCAACAGGTAGATCAGGATCAGGCCGACCGCGTAGGCCGCGCCCATGTCGCGGAAGGTCTCGTAAGTGATCTGCCATTCGCCGTCCCACTTGAGCGCGTAGTCGCGCGTGGCATCGTCGGGCTGGCGGATGAAGTACTCGACCATGGGTCCACCACCGGGTGTCTGGATCTTGGCGATCTCGCTGCGCATCTGGAACATGCCGTAGAGCGGACTGTCGAGCTTGCCCGCCATATCGCCAACCACATAGTTCACTGGCAGCAGGTCTTTGTGATAGACCGGCTGTTCGCGCACGGTGTCGCTAACGGTTACGAGTTCGCTGATGCGCACCAGCTTGCCGGAGGCACCACGCACACCGAGTTGCAGCAGGGCGTCCAGATTGCCATGGCTCTCAAGCGGCAGTTGCAGCATCACCGGCGCCGGGTAGCGGCTCGCGTCGTGCATGTAGGTGGCC
>CAITZZ010000411.1 GCA_903897005.1 uncultured beta proteobacterium
GAGGTTGGCCGCTGCCGCACTGAAGTACAGATTGCTTGATCCAGTGTCGAAGTTCACTGCGTTGCCCAGCAGCAGGTCCTGTGTGATGTACAAGGTCCCGCTCTCGCTCATGCTGCTGCCAATCGTCACCTGGTTGAGCGTCCCCGATGAACTCGTCAGCGTGCCGGTACTGGTCAGCGTCCCGTTCTTGATGGTTCCAGTGCTGCTGAGCGTGGTCGGACCAGTCAGTGCCGTCGTGCCGCCTTGGTTGTCAATCGTTCCGGCAATGGTGTTTCCACCAGCCCCGTTCAGGTTTACGTTCAAGGGGTTCGTGGCGCTAGCAATGCTGGCGCCGGCATGCATGTTGATGGTGCCGGCCGTATTCAAGGTGAGTGTGCGGGTGCCACCTGTGCTGAGGTTGTAACTGATGACGGCTGCACCGCCTGCGCCGGTATCGGCCGATCCGTTCACAACGATAGACCCTAGGCCGTTCACGCTGCCGGTGCCACTGGTATTGGTGGTCTGAATGGTGACATCAGTGCCGCCATTGAGCGCGCTGTTGATTTCGGAATCGCCAACGGTTGAATTTGTAAGTGGATCGAATAATCCACCAGAGAGGGTGCGAGCGGTTCCGTGAATGATCGTCACATCGGTAGGATCGAGCAGCCATCGCCCATTGCTACCGGACAACGCGGAAGCGTCGACCCGAGCCCCGGCGCTATCCAGCGCGCGTTTGCCCGAGGTTTCAACCAATCCGCCATTCCCGCCCTGCTCACCACCCCGCGCAGAAATACTTCCATAGGCCCGTGTCGTGTCGTCGGCCCACACAATCACCTTGCCGCCATCACCATTCACCGTAGCGTCTGCCTTAATGGAGGCTTGCGAACCAAAATAGGTAATAGTGGCGTTCTGCACCTCCGGGTTCTTGCCCTGGTAGTCGCCACCGATACGAACCGTGCCACCACTCTGTTCACCTGATGCATCCATCGCAGCCTGATCCGTCAGCGCCACCCGATTGCCCAGCACATCCACCGCGCCGCCTTTTGTACCTGTGGCAGTGATGGTGCCCGTGCCTTCAACGTAGGCGTCGCCACTCGCCTTGAGCACCACCCTGCCACCTTCCAGCGTGGCTGTGGTTGCCTGGATCAAACCGCTGTGCCTGAGCGTGCCGGCAAAGATGGCGACCGCATCGCCCTTGAGCGTGCCCAGATTGACGGCCTGATCAGTCGGCGCCTGCACTTGCAGGCTGATGCCTTCCAGACCCCGGCCGGTCAGTTCGATCTGCCGGCCCGCTGCCAGAATGGTGCTGCCGTTGGGTGCCTGGATCAGCGCGTCTTTTCCGGTATCGACGGAACTGCCCAGCAAAACCACGTCGCCACTGCGCGCCAGAATCCGGCCCTGCACCGAGACGGCTGCGCTTGACGCGAGGCCATCACCAAACAGCAGCCGCCCGGCCAGCGCGTCGGCATCGCTCATACGCAGGCTCGATGCCGTAAAGCCGGCGGTATCCACGACCGCACCAGCACCCACGGCGATGCCCGACTGGTTCACCAGCACCAGTTTGCCGTTGCTGCCCAATGTGCCAAACAACTGTGATGGCGTGTTGGTCACCACCCGGTTGATGGAGGTGCTGTTCGCGCCGGGCTGCTGGAAGTACGTCGTGCTGCCGGATGGAATCGAAAAACTCTGCCAGTTGATGGCCGAATGATTGGTGCCAGCCCCGTTTTGCGTCGTGACCGTGAGTTTGTTGCCCTGGTTGAGCATGCTGGCCTGGCCGACGATGGCCACGCCACCTGTCGGATTGGCAAATGCCATGGATGTGCTCAAACCCCAGGCGATGGCAACGCCAAGAGACAGAACGGAAAACCGGGAAGTTAGCAGCAGCGGACTCAGTGAACGCGTTGTCGAGACGCCAGAGCCACTGTTGCCCCGTCCACCGCTGGACGCGATTTCGGCAACCGCGACCATGGCTCCAAGAGCCTGGTTCCAGACGGTCCTATAGATATGATTCAGCGATGCGTGACCCGACACAGTGCACCCTCCCAAAAGCTGACGATTTTCCGGGAAATCAATGTCTTTTTTTGTGAATTAGATCACAGCAGACCTCACAGACCAAGCCCTGTTTTCCCGAATCGGGTCATTCGCCTGGCGAAGCGAGGGTAAACACCCGTCTATACAATTCTGGCAAGGGGAGGACGTGGCCATGCAGCATGGGTCGATCCCGCGAATGAACAAATAGTGGAGATCCACGACATGCGCAGTGAACTTCTGGGAGGCCTTGAATCATCCGTGTTGGGTCTTACCACCACGATCGGGCCCATCCTGTTTTTCCTGGGAACTTTTGGCGCTCCTTCGCTGGCGGCGGCCTTTTGGGCAACCCTGATAACCGCAACCATCGTGCCCGCAGTGAGGCTGCTTCTTCGAGGAAAGGCCTTCCTTCGCTACAGCACGCGCACGGCATCCCTGACAGCCTACGTGGCTCTGGTGCTACAACTGGGCGTTGCCATCGGGGGGCCGTCTTCAGGTGGCTTCGGTCTGTCGGCGAATCAGCTTCTGGCTGGTCTGGCTGCGGGCAGTCTGATGTTTGCAATGGCCAGCGCTTTGATCTTGCTGTCGGGCCTGTTGAAGCTCGGCAATATTTTCAAAATGATTCCCAGCACGGTCACTGCCGGCATCGGCAACAGCATTGCCATCCTGCTGGTCTGGCTGGCATTGAAGCAGGTCATGCAATCCAGTTCGATGGCAGCCGTGACAGCAAGCGTCATGCTGCTTTGCATCGGTGTCTGGTCCAAGTTTCAAAAGCAAGTCACCGCATTGCAGTTTGTACCGGCGATCCTCGTTGCTGTTGTGGCAGGATTGGCTATGAGCCTGGTGGTGGAGCCTGCGCCGCTGGAGCACACCCACGCTGTGGTTTATGACCTGGCATGGATTTCTGTGCGCTCGTGGCCCTCGGTGTGGAATCAAGCCGGCATTGCGCCGCTGCTGGTTGCTGCATTGCCGGGAACAGTGACGCTGGCGCTGGTGATGATTCTTGAGTCCTTTACGGCCGCCAGCATTTTGGAAAAGCGCTCGGGCGTTCGCATTGACCCCAACCGCGAATTGCTCGTGATGGGTGGCACCAATCTGGCGAGCGCCCTGCTCGGCGGTGTTCCCTGCACCGGCGCACCCCTTGTCAGCATGGCGAGCTGGATCGTTGGAGGACGCGGTTTGCTGGCCGCCCTGACAAGTCTCGTGTTGACGGGAGCGCTGCTGATAGCCATCGGTCCCTGGCTATTGGCGCTCCCCGCCGGCATCGTGGCTGGCTTGTTCCTGATACAGGCCCCCATGATGGTCGACCCAGCGTTCAAGAACAGACTTGCGTCGATGCTGCACGTGCAGCACTGGCGCAAGAACGGTGAAACAGACCTGGGGTTCTGGATTACCGTTGTCATCTCCTTGGTCGGGATCTTTGGCAGTCTGATCTGGGTCAGTTTTGTGGGCATCAGTCTGTCCTGCCTGGTGGTGTTGCGACGCGTGTCGGTCAATCTGACTGCACAGTGGGCGTATCTGGATCAGTACAGATCGCACCGGGCCAGGAGTCTGGATCAATTGACCAGCCTGGACCGCATGGTTCATCACGTCGGTATTCTGCGCCTCACCGGTCACCTGTTCTTTGGCAACAGCGCCAGACTCGCACAGCTCTTTGATGAACTGCACCAGGAAGCGGCGGCTGTGGTCATCGATGTCAGCGAAGTTCACGATGTGGATCCCAGTGGCTCGGATGCTCTGGTCTGGCTGATTGGCGCTCTACTGGACCGGCGGCTCAAGGTGGTGCTCACAGGTCTGAGACGAAGCTCCTCGATGGAGTTGCAGCAAACTTTGCAGGACATGGCTGGCGTGGAGTACAACATCGACATGGACCGTGGCCTTGAGCTGTGCGAAGAGCTGATCCTCCAGAATTCGGATGTGATGGGCACAAGGCAGACGGTGATCCCCTTGGCCAGCAACGCCCTGCTGAGCGGTCTTGCACCCGATGAGCTCACTGCCGTACTTTTGCTGTGCGAGCAGCGCGAAGTCGATATGGGCTCGGAACTGTTTCACAAGGGCGCCCCGGCCGATGGCATCTGGCTGCTGGAGTCAGGATCGGTCAGCATACTGGCCGGCGGCGACAACGACGGCGCTGCCTCACGACTCGCAACTTTTGGACCCGGCCAGTTCGTCGGCGAGATGGGCTACATCGATGGCAAGCCGCGTTCGGCCACTGCGCGGGCAGATACCCCGGTGCGCGCCATGCTGCTGGACAAACAGGCCCTCGAAGCGCTGATCGAACAGCGGCCCAAGGCCGTCTTGAAAATTACCAGCAACATTGCCCGCGAACTGTCGCTTCGCGTGCGAAACGTTTCGGCACTGCTGGTGAATGAAAGCGCCGAGGCCTCTTCAGGATGGGCCAACAGTTCGCTTGGTGCTGCGTCCCGATTCTGATACGGTGAATTACGGGAGTTCAGTAAGGGAGCGAGAAACTGCAAAAGTACCGCTATTTGGATGCCAGATATCACCCGATCCGGCATCCAGTGTTGGCGAGCACTGGATTGCGGATCAAGTCCGCAATGACAGCCGGAAATGCAATGTCTACACCAGCACCCGCTCGATGCCGCCGGCATTGGCGCGCTTCACGTAGTCCGCCAGCCACTGCTCGCCCAGAATCTGGTTCGCCATCTCGACCACGATGTAGTCGGCCTGCAACAAACCGTTCTGCAGGTCCTCACCAAAGCGGCTCAGGCCCTGCAGGCAAGCCGGGCAGGAAGTCAGGACCTTGATGTTGTCCTTGGCGCCCAGGCCACCCATGTCACGCAGTTGGGCCTCGCCCTTGCGAATTTCTTCTTCCTTGCGAAAGCGCACCTGGGTCGAGACATCCGGCCGGTTCAGCGCTAACGTGCCGGATTCGCCACAACAACGGTCAGACAGGATCACTTTGTCACCGAGCAGGGCGCGCACCGTCTTGATCGGCTCCTGCAACTTCATCGGGCTGTGGCACGGGTCATGGAACAGGAAAGACCCCGCGTCCTTCAGCGTGATGCCCTTCTCCAGCAGGTACTCGTGGATGTCGATGATGCGGCTGCCCGGAAAGATCTGCTCGAACTCGTAGCCCTGCAACTGATCAAAACAGGTACCGCAACTCACCACCACGGTCTTGATGTCCAGATAGTTCAAGGTGTTGGCGACGCGGTGGAACAGCACCCGGTTGTCGGTGATGATTTTCTCGGCCTTGTCAAACTCGCCGGCGCCACGCTGCGGGTAGCCGCAACACAGATAGCCCGGCGGCAGCACGGTCTGCACACCGGCGTGCCAGAGCATGGCCTGCGTTGCCAAACCGACCTGGCTGAACAGGCGCTCGGAGCCGCAGCCGGGGAAGTAGAACACCGCCTCGGTCTCGGCGCTGGTGGCCTGCGGGTCGCGAATGATGGGGACGTAATCCTTGTCCTCGATGTCGAGCAGGGCCCGCGCCGTCTTCTTGGGCAAACCCCCGGGCATCTTCTTGTTGACAAAGTGGATGATCTGCTCTTTCAGCGGTGCCGTGCCCACGGTGGCTGGCGGCGCCTTGGTCTGGCGGCGCGAGATGACCTTGAACAGATCTGCGGCAAAGCGCTGCGCCCGGATCGCCAGGTTGACCATCACCGAGCGCGCGAGACGGATCGTTTCCGGGTTCGTCGCGCTGAGCATGAACATCGCCGCGGCGCCGGCCGGGCGGAAAGTCTTCTGCCCCATCTTGCGCAGCAGGTTGCGCATATTCATGGTGACATCGCCAAAGTCGATGTCCACCGGACACGGTGACAGGCATTTGTGGCAGACCGTGCAGTGGTCGGCCACATCTTCA
>CAITZZ010000412.1 GCA_903897005.1 uncultured beta proteobacterium
ACGCTTGGAGGCAGCAGTGACCAATTGAATGTTTGTCCCGAACCACCATACCCGTCGACCTGTGCGTCGAGCAGGATAGCCTGGGCTCCTGAGTAATCGAGTGCGTATTTTACGAGATCGAACGGCTCCGTGGATGGACCCGTCGGTATCCGCGCGACGCGCAGATAGGGGTGCTTTCCACCCTGGCTAGCCGCCAGACACTGGCTGGGTGACTCGTCACCATGCAATTGCAGGGTGGCGCCAGGGATGGCAGCGCAGGCCTCACCGATCCGGCGTGCCGTCTCGTTGACAAACAGCAGGACCGGCGTCACGAAGGGCGGCAAACGCGCAGCCAGTTCGGCGGCGCGATCAATGGATACATGGCGCGGACTTTTCTCATACAGCACAAAGCCCAGAGCATCGACGCCGGCCGCCACAGCGGCGTCCACATCGGCCTCGCGTGTCAGTCCGCAGATCTTGATTCGGGTTCTTGCGTTCATGGCAATCCATCAAAAGCAGGCGTTCGCTCGGGCAGACCCCAGTGCTGGGCGTAGCGGGGCCCGAGAAAATACAGGCCATCCGGGGAAAAAGTGGGCGCGGCGGCGTCGCGGTCGCGCTCGAGCAGGACTTCTTGCAGCCACTGCGGCGGCTGTTTGCCCTGGCCAACCAGCAGCAGACAGCCCATGATGTTGCGAATCATGTGATGCAAGAAGGCGTTGGCTTCGAAGTCAAAGCGCCAGTAGGCGCCGCGCCGGGAGATATCGATCGACTGCAAGGTTTTCACCGGCGACAAGGCTTGGCAAGCTGAGGCACGAAAGGAGGTGAAGTCATGTTCGCCCAGCAGGTGCCGGGCGGCTTGCTGCATGGCGTCGTGGTCCAGGGGTGTGAAAACCCAGCCGACGCGGCCATGGTCGATGCTGGGGCGCACTGGCGACTCCAGCAACACATAGGCATAGCGGCGGGACAGGGCACTGGCGCGACAGTGAAATTCATCAGGTACCGGCTGCGCCCATTGAACTGCGATGTCGCGTGGCAGGAACGAATTGGTACCGCGCACCCAGGAGGAACTCGCGCGATCGAGTCGGGTGTCGAAGTGGATCACCTGCATCAAGCCGTGCACGCCGGCATCGGTGCGCCCAGCGCACAGGGTCGACACCTTGTGCGCGCTGAACTTACTCAACGCCAACTCGAGTTGATCCTGGATGGTTTTCCCTGACAACTGGCTCTGCCAGCCCTGATAGGCCTGGCCGTTGTAGCTGATGCCAAGTGCCAGGCGCACGGTACGATCACAGCGACGGAAGATCGCTCAAAGCTTTTTTTGCCCTGAGCTGGATGTCACCCGAGGCTTCCGCGATGACTTCTTCTATCAGTGTGCGCGCACCGTCGATGTCGCCGATGGCGATGAATTCTTCTGAAAGTTCCAGCTTGGTTGCCAAGGGATCTTGCGCTTTGGCTGGGTCACTGGTGGAATCAGATTCAATCTCGTCTCCCAAATCAAGCGAGAGCGATCCAAGGTCAAATTCCAGCATGCCGAAATCCTGTGCCGGCAGTGCTTTGGCTTCGGACACCGGAACCTTGGGGGATTCGGTAAGCGCAGCAGGGGCCGTTGTGGCAACGCTGGCGCTCGTTTCTCCCTCAGCATGGGGTGATTCGTCATCAAGGGAAAAGTCCAGATCCAGATCGAGATCGACCGCCGGGCTGGCCTGCGGCACGCCGGCCTGAGGACTGACACCGCCGCCGGGTCGAGTGGCAGTGTCTTCCAGCGGGGCAGGAATGGAGGGCTTGCCCTCGGCCTCGGCGGGTTGCCAACCTGGCAAGTAACGCGGATTACCCGGGTCAATGCTCAGCCCGAGCTCGCGTATGCGCTGCCATTCCAGGCTGTCGCTGTCGGTCAACCTGAATGCCTTCGCAGCGACGTGCTGAAACGACTTGATGTCACGCCGCTTGGCAAAAAGTTCGAGCAATTTCTGGTGAATGGCAATGCGCTCCGGGGCTGCCCGCAGCGCATCCTTCAGGATTTCCTCGGCCTGCAGGTCGCGTCCGTAGGCCAGGTAGACATCGGCTTCGGCCACCGGGTCGACGTCGTCAACGCCAACGCCCTCAAGCTGGCTGGGTGCGGAGACCATGGAGGGCTCGGCTGCGGTGCCGTGATGGGTATCGACATTTTGACCGCCGCTGACCGCAAAGTAGGTGTCCGGACGGACCCGGTTATCGAGCATGACGCCGTCAACCGGATGATCGTTCTTGCGTTGGCGAGATCGGAGAAAGCCAAGAATTGCCAGCAACACGACAATGCCGGCGCCTGCCGGAAGGAATGGATTTTCAAGTAATCCGTCGAAGATGCCCGCTGGCGGCTTCGCCACGACAGGGGGCGCCGCCTTGACGCTGCTTGCGGCAATGCCGATCGGTGCAGACGCGCCCGTGCTTACCGGGCCGACAACCGTTGCAGTGGCCGCATTCGCTGATGCTGCTGCCGTCGATGTGGCCGCAGCGCTCGATGCAGTGCCAAGCTTTCCGAGATCACTGATGTTCTTGGCGATTTCGGCTGCGCGGTCGGCGCTGTCCTTGGCGCTGCGTTCCTTTGCCAGCTTATCCTCCGCAGTGACCTTTTCGATGGCGGCTTTCGATAAGGTCAACTTGTCAGGCGCCGCTGCGATGGATTTTTTTTCTTCGACCCGCGCCTCGATCGCGCCGGCAGCGAGTCGATCCGTCACGATCAATGGCGTGTCAGGCGCAGCGAGCGCAAGCTTTCGACGAAACTCGTTGAAATCCCTGCTTTGCGCAACAATCAATTGCGCAGCCTGGGCTGCCGGCGTGCTTGCTGCCTGCTCTGCCGTTGGAATATTGAGGATGCTTCCGGCCTTGATACGGTTGACGTTGTCGCCCATGAACGACGCTGGATTGGTGCGCAACAGTGCGACCAGCATCTGATCAAGAGAAACATTGTCTGGTCGGGTGGCCGCAGCGATTCTGCTCGCTGTGTCACCTGGCTTGACGCTGACTTTGGTAGCGCCGGCTGACGGCGTGAGTGCCATGGGCGCTCGTGCTGCTGCGGGCATGGCCGTTCTGGTTGCTTCAGACGCTGGTTTGACGCTGGCCGTAGGGGGCGCTGCCGCCGGAGTTGGAGTCGGGGCTGCAGCAGGGCGGGGTGGACTGGCAACTGGCTGCGGGCTGATCTGCGCTGGTGTTGGTGTGGTCGCCGTCGTGGTGCGCAGATTGGGCGGGTCAAACAGCAGCGTGTAGTCCCTCACAATGCGACCGCTGGACCACCTTGTCTCCAGGATCAGGTCGACAAAGGGGTCGTTGATGACGCGCTCGCCGCTTAAACGAATATAGGCTCGTCCATCGGAGCGCCTGCGTAAACTGGCCTGCAGGTTTGACAGGGCCGGGTTGTAGTCCAGTCCTGCGGCTTTGAAGCTTTCCGGCGACGCAACCGAGGGTTGCAATGAAGCAGCTTCCTCGGCATTGATGTCGAGCAAATCAACTTCTGCACGCAGCGGCTCACCCAGCGCCGACTGGACTGTGATCCGGCCAAGCGACAAGGCCATGGCACTGGATCCCCACAGTCCGCACAAGGCAGCGGCCGCCACAGCGACTCGGTGCCAGCGATGTGATTTAGCAATCAATTAGTGGACTCCGTAGTTCAGAGTGCTGGAATATCGACTTCATTTTCTGAAACAAGACCTCGATACCGAAAATTGGAAGCAAACCATAACATATCTGGTACCTGGGTCAACCCCGGCTCAGGCCGCCAGCAATACGCGCAGCATGCGGCGCAAGGGCTCTGCAGCACCCCACAGGAGTTGGTCGCCAATCGTAAAGGCCCCGACGTACTCCGGTCCCATGGCAAGCTTGCGGATTCGTCCCACCGGGATTCCCAGTGTTCCGGTGACGGCCACCGGGGTCAGATCGCCCAGACTGGCTTCACGTGTGTTGGGAACGACCTTGACCCAGGCGTTGTCGGCGGCGATCATGGCCTCAATATCGGCTACTGGCACGTCCTTCTTGAGTTTGAAGGTCAGTGCCTGGCTGTGGCAGCGCATGGCGCCAACCCGAACACAAAAGCCGTCCACCGGCACCGCCGCCGTACCAAAGCCCGGACCCTGTCCCAGGATCTTGTTGGCTTCGGCGCCGGCTTTCCATTCCTCGCGGCTGACGCCGTTGCCCAGGTCTTTGTCAATCCAGGGGATCAGGTTGCCGCCCAGAGGCACGCCGAAATTGGCGGTCTCGGCGCCGCTGAGCGACTGTTGCTTGGCCAGCACTTTGCGATCTATTTCGAGAATGGCCGACTTCGGATCGTCGAGCAAGGCTTTGACCTCGGCGTTGAGTGTTCCGAATTGGGTCAGCAACTCGCGCATATGTTGGGCGCCACCACCCGAGGCGGCTTGGTAAGTCATGCTGGTCATCCATTCGACCAGGCCCGCCTTGTAGAGAGCTCCGACGCCCATCAACATGCAACTGACCGTGCAATTGCCGCCGATCCAGTTATTGCCGCCTTTGGACAGTGCGTTCTGGATGACCGGCATGTTGACCGGGTCCAGAATGATGACAGCGTCTTCCCTCATACGTAAGGTTGAGGCCGCATCAATCCAGTGTCCGGTCCAGCCGCTGGCACGCAGTTTGGGGAAGACCTCGGTGGTGTAGTCGCCACCCTGTGCGCTGATGATGATGTCGCACTTCTTCAGTGCTTCGATGTCAAAGGCGTCCTTCAGCGCGGTCTGATTCCTGGCCTGCGCTGGTGCCTTGCCACCGGCGTCAGAACTGGAAAAGAAGACGGGCTCGATCAAGTCAAAATCGCCTTCGGATTGCATGCGGTCCATCAATACTGAGCCGACCATACCGCGCCAGCCTACGAGACCGACCAGATTACCAATTTTCTTCATATTGCTCTTTCAAATGGTTGGAATTACGAAATCAAAAATCACAGGGCCTTGACCACGGCAGCGCCCATTTCCTGGGTGTTCACCTGCCTGGTGCCAGCGCTGAAGATGTCGGCGGTGCGAAGCCCCTGAGTCAGCACCGATTTAACCGCCGCTTCAATTCGATCTGCTGCAGCCGGTTGCTTCAGACTGAAGCGCAGCATCATCGCAGCACTCAAAATAGTCGCCAGCGGGTTGGCTATGCCTTTGCCTGCGATGTCCGGGGCGCTGCCGTGACTGGGCTCGTACAAGCCCTGGCTACTGGAATTCAGACTCGCCGATGGCAGCATGCCAATCGAGCCGGTCAGCATCGCCGCTTCATCGCTGAGTATGTCGCCGAAGATGTTGCCGGTCACCACAACGTCGAACTTTTTTGGCGCGCGCACCAGTTGCATGGCGGCGTTGTCCACATACATGTGATCGAGTTGCACATCCGGATATTGCTGGCCGACCTCGGTCACCACATCCTTCCAGAACTGGAACGTCTCCAGGACGTTGGCTTTGTCCACGCTGGTCACGCGGCCGGATCGCTTGCGGGCCGCCTGGAAGGCAACGTGGGCGATGCGTTCAATTTCGGGGCGCGAATAGCGCATGGTGTCAAACGCTTCCTCGGTTCCGGGGAAGTGTCCATCGGTGGCGATGCGCCGCCCTCTTGGCTGGCCAAAATAGATGTCGCCGGTCAGTTCGCGAATGATCAGGATATCCAGACCCGCCACAAGCTCAGGTTTGAGGCTGGAAGCGTCGACCAGCTGTTCGTAGCAAATGGCCGGTCGGAAGTTGGCGAACAGGCCGAGATTTTTGCGCAGTCCAAGGATGGCCTGCTCGGGGCGCAGGCTGCGTTCGAGCTTGTCGTATTTCCAGTCGCCCACAGCGCCAAACAGCACGGCGTCTGCCTCTTTTGCCAGCTTCAGCGTGGCCTCTGGCAGAGGATGGCCGTAGGCTTCGTATGCGGCGCCGCCTACCAAGGCGGTTTCCATCTCGAATTTCAGGTCAAGCGCGCCGAGTACCTTGACCGCCTCAGCCACAATCTCGGTGCCGATACCATCACCCGGCAATACTGCAATTTTCATGGTCAGACTAAATCTCTCGAACGGTTAAGGAAAGAACTGGGAAGGCATTTTGATCGGTGGGCTAGGCCAGCAAGGTACGGGTCAGCCACGGTTTTTGCGCCAGGCGCTGTGCTTCAAACGTCTTGATCTTGTCGGCGTGGCGCAAGGTCAGGCCAATGTCGTCGAAGCCGTTGAGAAGGCAGTATTTGCGAAAGGCCTGGACCTCGAACGCCAACTCGACGCCATCGGGCTTGATGACCCTTTGCCGTTCCAGATCGATGGTCAAGGTGTAGCCAGGGAAGGCTGCTGTCTCATCAAACAACTGGTTGACTTGAGCCTCGCTCAGGACAATGGGCAACAAGCCATTCTTGAAACTGTTGTTGAAGAAAATATCGGCGTAACTGGGGGCGAGAATGGCGCGAAAGCCATACTGGTCAAGCGCCCAGGGCGCATGTTCGCGCGAGGAGCCGCAACCGAAGTTCTTGCGTGCCAACAGGATGGATGCATTTTTGTAGCGCGGCAGATTCAGCACAAAGTCAGGGTTGGGCCGACGGCTGCTCGGGTCTTGTCCCGGAAAGCCGGCATCAAGGTAGCGCCATTCGTCAAACAGGTTCTGTCCAAAACCGGTCTTGCGAATGGATTTCAGGAACTGCTTGGGGATGATGGCGTCAGTGTCGACGTTCTCTCGATCCATCGGAGCGACGAGTCCCTGGTGTACGGTGAACTTTTGCATGATGCTTTCTTTGGCCGGCCTGGCTAGGCAAATTTTCGGACGTCAACGAAGTGGCCATGAATGGCGGCCGCAGCGGCCATGGCGGGACTGACCAGATGTGTGCGTCCGCCGGCTCCCTGGCGCCCTTCAAAATTCCGGTTGCTGGTGGAAGCACAACGTTCGCCTGGCTCGAGTCGGTCTGCATTCATCGCCAGACACATGGAGCAACCTGGCTCTCGCCATTCGAACCCGGCGGCTTTGAAGATTTCATGCAGCCCTTCGCGTTCAGCCTGCTCCTTGACCAGGCCAGAGCCTGGTACGACCAAGGCCAATTTGATACTGCTGGCTACTGTGCGTCCAAGTTTCTTGACCACGCTCGCAGCTTCGCGCATGTCTTCAATCCGGCTGTTGGTGCAAGAGCCGATAAACACCTTGTCAACAAACAGATCGTTCAGCGCCTTGCCTGGCTCCAGACCCATGTAGACCAGCGCACGTTCTATCGCGCTGCGCTTGCCGAGGTCTTTTTCTTTGTCGGGATCAGGGATCAGGCCGTCAATGCCAAGCACCATTTCGGGTGAGGTACCCCAGCTCACCTGGGGAACGATCTGGCTGGCATCAAGCACCACGACAGAGTCAAACAAGGCGTTGGCATCGCTGTGCAAGGTCTTCCAGTACGCCACTGCCATATCCCACTCCATGGCGGCTGCTGCGGCCGTGCCGGCACCCTGGCCCGGTGCCAAAGGACGACCCTTGACGTAGGAGATGGTTTTGTCATCGACCGCGACCAGGCCGGCACGCGCACCGGCCTCAATCGCCATATTGCACACGGTCATACGGCCTTCCATGCTCAGGGCCGCCATGGCCGAGCCGCCAAATTCAATGGTGTAACCGGTGCCACCCGCCGTCCCGATCTTGCCGATGACGGCCAGCACGATATCCTTGCCGCCGCAGCCTTTGGGCAGAATGCCATCAATACGCACCAACATGTTCTTGGCCTTCTTGGCCAGCAGGGTCTGGGTTGCCATCACATGCTCGACCTCACTGGTGCCAATGCCATGGGCCAGCGCACCGAAGGCACCGTGCGTAGAGGTGTGCGAATCGCCGCAAACGACGGTCATGCCGGGCAGGGTTGCGCCATTTTCAGGGCCTATGACGTGCACAATGCCTTGCCGTCTGGACAGAAAGGGGAAGTAGGTTGCCAAACCAATTTCCCGCATATTGGCGTCCAGTGTCAGAACCTGTTCCTTGCTGGTCGGGTCGGTGATGCCTTCGTATCCCAATTCCCAACCGGTGGTAGGGGTATTGTGGTCGGCGGTGGCGACAATCGAGCTGACACGCCACAGCTTGCGCCCGGTTTGACGCAGCCCCTCAAAGGCTTGCGGACTGGTGACTTCGTGCACCAGGTGACGATCGATGTAGAGCAGGGCGGTTCCGTCTTCTTCAGTGTGAACCACGTGCTCGTCCCAGAGCTTGTCGTAGAGCGTGCGTCCGTGTGGCTGAATATCGTTGCGACCCATATTTTTCCTTGGTGTGGCGTGATTTTAGACGGCCGCATCGGGCGATGCTGCGCCGCAAACAAAAACGCCCGCCGGTGTCGCCAGCCGGCGGGCGCGCCAAATCAGTTTGGCTTAGCGTTTCGCCATGGGCGGAACGTCGCGGGCGACTGAGCCCGAGAACAACTGGCGTGGACGGCCGATCTTGTACTCAGGATCACTGATCATTTCGTTCAGCTGTGCGATCCAGCCGACCGTGCGGGCCAGTGCGAATACGCCGGTGAACATATTGACCGGAATGCCAATGGCGCGTTGCACGATGCCAGAGTAGAAATCGACGTTCGGGTAGAGTTTGCGAGAGACGAAATAATCGTCTTCCAAAGCGATTTTTTCGAGTGCCATTGACAATTTGAAGAGGGGATCGTTTTCGAGCCCAAGTTCGGTGAGTACTTCCCTGCAGGTTTCCTGCATGAGTTTGGCGCGCGGATCGTAGTTCTTGTAAACGCGGTGGCCGAATCCCATCAGCTTGACGCCGGAATTCTTGTCCTTGACCTGTTCCATGAATTGACCGACTTTGGCAATGCCACCCGAGGCCTGGATTTCTTCAAGCATGTTCAGGCAGGCTTCGTTGGCGCCGCCGTGGGCTGGACCCCACAGACAAGCCACGCCAGCAGCGATGGCTGCGAACGGATTGGTGCCGGAACTGCCGCACAGGCGAACCGTCGAGGTGGAAGCGTTTTGCTCGTGGTCGGCGTGCAGAATGAAGATGCGGTCCAGGGCGCGTTCAATGACGGGATTGACAACATAGTCCTCGCACGGAGTGGCAAACATCATGTGCATGAAGTTGCCTGCATAGCTCAGGTCATTCCTCGGGTACATGTAAGGTTGCCCCATGCTGTACTTGTAGGCCATCGCAACCAGAGTCGGCATTTTTGCAATCAGGCGCAGCGCAGCAATTTCACGATGGTCGGGATTGTTGATATCGGTGCTGTCATGATAAAACGCAGAGAGGGCACCAACCAGGCCGGTCATGATGGCCATCGGATGGGCATCGCGCCGGAAACCACGCAGGAAGAATTGCATTTGTTCATTGACCATCGTGTGATGCGTCACACGTTTGGTGAAATCCGCCTTCGCGGTCGCATTGGGCAGGTTTCCGTACAGCAGCAAATGGCAGGTTTCGAGGAAATCGCAATTCGTCGCAAGTTGCTCAATCGGATAGCCGCGATACAACAGTTCTCCCTTGTCTCCGTCGATGTAGGTGATGGTCGACTGGCAGGACGCCGTGGACAGGAACCCGGGGTCGTATGTGAACATGCCGGTTTGGCCATACAGTTTGCGGATATCCACCACATCAGGCCCAACGCTGCCCTGATAGACAGGCAATTCGATGCTGGGACTGCCGTTACTAAACGACAGGGTGGCTTTGTTGTCAGCTAATTTCATATTCTTGCCTTTCAAGGGGTTTTCTCAACATACACAAAACTTCACGCACATCACCGCGATCCAGATCAGCGTCGACTTGCGCCAGGGTTTTGCGTTCCAGGTGCAGGTCCAGCAGATCGTTGTCACCCAGATCCATCAAAGCCATGAGCCCTTGTGACTGACTGACGGTCAGGCTGGACTCGAAGCGTCTGAAGAATCGTTCGATGAAAATATCGTTCTCAAGCAAACCGCGACGGCAGCGCCATTTCAGCTTGCTCAAACTTCTCGCATCGATCAGGTTGCTGCTTTGTACCATGGCTGATTGGCCCAGATGTTGATCGAAGTCAAACCGTACGCATCACCATCATTTCCTTGATTTTTCCAATTGCGCGGGTTGGATTGAGCCCCTTGGGACACACCTCCACACAATTCATGATGGTGTGACAGCGGAACAGACGGTAGGGGTCTTCCAGGTTGTCCAGACGTTCGGCCGTCGCGTCGTCGCGGCTGTCAGCAAGAAAGCGGTAGGCCTGCAGGAGGCCGGCCGGGCCGACAAATTTGTCCGGATTCCACCAGAAGCTGGGACAGGCAGTGGAACAGCTGGCGCACAGGATGCACTCGTACAGGCCGTTGAGCTCTTCGCGCTCCTGCGGGCTCTGCAAACGCTCCTTCTCGGGCGCCACGCTGCTGCTGATCAAGTAGGGTTTGATGGAGTCGTATTGCTTGAAGAACTGCGTCATATCGACGATCAGGTCCCGCACCACGGGCAGCCCAGGAAGTGGTTTGAGAACAATGGTGTCGGGCAGTGTGCGCATATTGGTCAGACAGGCCAGCCCGTTCTTGCCATTGATGTTCATCGCGTCGGATCCGCACACACCTTCGCGGCACGACTTGCGAAAACTGATGCTGGGGTCCTGTGCCTTTAGCTTCACCAGTGCGTCCAATAGCATGCGCTCGCTGCCGTCGAGTTCCACCTCAATGGTCTGCATATAGGGTTTTGCATCTGCATCGGGGTTGTAGCGGTAGATCTGAAAAATGCGTTTTGACATGCTTGTCCTCATTAAAAGCTGCGTACGGTGAGCGGTACCGACTGCGCCGTCAGCGGCTTCATTTGAACGGGTTTGTAGGACAGGCGGTTGCCTTCGCGGTGCCAAAGCGTGTGCTTGTGCCAGTCGGCATCGTTGCGGCCGTTCGGGTGTTCCGGGCTGTCAGCGTAATCATTGACTGAATGGGCACCGCGGCTTTCGTGCCGCGCAGCGGCCGAGACGATGGTGGCCTGCGCTGCTTCAATCAGGTTCTCGACTTCGAGCGCCTCAATCCGTGCTGTGTTAAAGATCTGCGACTTGTCTTTCAGATGAATGCCCTGGACGCGCTCGCGCAAGGCGGCGATCTTGGCCACGCCTTCGTCCATGCTCGCTTGTGTGCGGAACACGCCAGCGTGTTGTTGCATGGTGCTGCGGATATCGTTGGCCACGTCCTGTGAATACTCGCCACTGCCCGTGGCGTCCAGACGGGCCATGCGTGCCAGCGTCGCATCTGCAGCGTCCTGCGGCAAGGGCTTGTGAGCCCTGGTTTCCTTGTTGAACTCAACGATGTGATTGCCCGCCGCCCGACCAAACACCAGCAGATCAAGCAGGGAATTCGTGCCCAGCCGGTTCGCACCGTGGACACTGACACAAGCGCATTCTCCGACCGCGTAAAGGCCGTTGACAAGCTCGCTCTGGTTTGCGGCGTTTTGAGTGACCACCTGACCGTGAATATTGGTCGGAATGCCGCCCATCTGGTAATGGATCGTGGGCACGACCGGAATCGGCTCCCTGGTGATGTCAACATTGGCAAAGTTATGGCCGATTTCGAACACGGAAGGCAGCCGTTTCATGATGGTCTGGGCGCCCAGGTGCGTCATGTCGAGGTTGATGTAGTCCTTGTTCGGGCCGCAGCCGCGACCTTCCTTGATCTCCTGATCCATGCAGCGTGATACGTAGTCCCGCGGTGCCAGGTCTTTATAGGCCGGCGCATAACGCTCCATGAATCGTTCGCCACTACCATTGCGCAAAATGGCGCCTTCGCCACGGCAGCCTTCGGTGAGTAGCACACCTGCTCCGTGCACGCCGGTCGGATGGAATTGCCAAAATTCCATGTCTTCCAGCGGGATGCCGGCGCGCGCGGCCATGCCCAGTCCGTCCCCGGTGTTGATGAAAGCGTTGGTCGAGGCGGCAAAGATGCGGCCAGCCCCACCGGTGGCCAGCAGCGTGGTTTTCGATTCAAAGATGTGGATATCGCCGGTTTCCATTTCCAGCGCAGTCACGCCAATGACGTCGCCCGCCGCGTCACGAATCAGATCGAGCGCCAGCCATTCGACAAAGAAACTGGTCCTTTCCTTGACGTTTTGCTGGTACAGCGTATGCAGCATGGCATGGCCGGTTCGGTCGGCCGCGGCGCAGGCGCGCTGCACCGGTTTTTCGCCGTAGTTGGCAGTGTGGCCGCCGAAGGGGCGCTGGTAGATCGTGCCGTCGGGGTTGCGATCAAACGGCATGCCCATGTGCTCCAGGTCGTACACGACCTTCGGTGCCTCACGGCACATGTATTCGATGGCGTCCTGATCTCCGAGCCAGTCTGAGCCTTTGACCGTGTCGTAGAAGTGGTAGTGCCAATTGTCTTCCGACATATTGCCCAGGGAGGCACCGATGCCACCTTGCGCTGCGACCGTGTGGGATCGCGTTGGGAAGACTTTTGATAACACGGCGACTTTCAGACCGGCTCGAGACAGTTGTAGTGAGGCGCGCATGCCTGAGCCGCCGGCGCCGACGATGACGACGTCGAATTGGCGTCGCGGAAGTTTGGATGTAACGGTCATGATGGGTTTGAAATGGATGTCAAAAGGGCAGTCGCTGCCGGGACGGCGTGACTTGGCAAAGACTCACTGGCGCCATAGCACCTGTATCGCCCATCCGCTGCAGGAAAGAAGCCAGACGATGGCAAATGCCTGCAGGAAGAGGCGCAGACCCACGGGCTTGATGTAATCCATCCATATTTCGCGCATGCCGACCCAGGCGTGAAATGCGAGGGCGACGATGACGCTGAAGGTCAGGGCCTTCATCCATTGCGGTGAAAAGATGCCTGCCCACTGGTCGTAGCCGATCGGACCCTGACTGAATAGGATTTGGGCCAGAACCAGCAACGTAAAGAGGGCCATCAACGCTGCAGTCACGCGCTGGGCCAGCCAGTCGCGCAGGCCGTAATGTGCGCCTACCACGAGGCGTTTGGAGCCAAAATTGATCGACATGATGATTTCCCTAGTAGATGCCAAACAGCTTTGCGCCCAGCACAACTGTCAGACCGACACTCATTGACATGACGATGAGCGCCGACGACTTGCCAAATTCCTTGCTGACGGCAGCGTGGCTGGCGTCCATCCAGAGGTGGCGCAGACCCGCGAGGAAGTGATGCAAATAGGCCCAGATCAGCGCCAGTGCCACTAGTTTCCAGATCAGGCCTGGCAAGCCCAGCATGCCGACATTGAAGGTCGACCTGAATTTCGCAAACGAAATTTCGGAAGAAATCGAGTTGTCGAACATCCAGATGATGAAGGGCAGCAGCAGGAACATCATCAGTCCGCTGGCACGATGCATGCCGGACACGACCGCAGCGGGTGGCCATCGGTAGCCCGGCAGGTCCCTGAAAGCATGAATATTGCGAAATTCGGGTCGGCTTGTTGCTGTGCTTGGTGATAATTCAGACATGTTTTATTTTCCTTGTTACGGGTAAGCGCTGCGCTGCAATCACCTGTCGTTTGCCTGGAAATTCTATGGCAGACACGCAAGCCCTTGGCACACTCAGCTTAATCGGTTGTGATAGTAGTGAGTGTCAGTGCGATAGTAGCCGCGCCGCAGTTCCATTGGCACATCCTTGTAGGTGTAGGCAGTGCGTTCGACGCTTAGTAGCGGGGTGCCCTGAGCGATCTTCAGCAGTTCGGCCTGTCCTTGCGTGGCTGGTTCAGCCCGTATCTTTTCTTCCGCACGAACCATGCGCATGTTGAATTCGGTCTCAAACAAGGCGTACATCGGACCCTGATAGTTCGTCAGCCGCTCGGCGGTCAGACCCTTGAAGGGAGCCGCCGGTAGCCAGATGTCTTCGAGAATGGCGGGCGTGCCAACAAAACTCAGGACACGGCGAGCCTGCAGCACGGCGTCGCCGGTGCGCAAGGCCAGTGCACGCGCGATGTCTGCGCTGGCGCTGCTGCGACGGCATTGCACGATGTCTCGATGGGCCGGACCTTCACTGCCTGGATTGCCGCTGTTGGGTACCAGTTTCAGAAAGCGAAACTGCACTTGCTGCTCTGCATGGGTGGCGACAAACGTTCCTTTTCCCTGCCGCCGCACCAGCAAATGTTCAGCCGCCAGATCGTCAATGGCCTTTCGGACCGTTCCCTGACTGACACGAAAGCGTATTGCCAGGTCCATTTCGCTGGGAATGGCCTCTCCTGGTTTCCATTCTCCAAGACGCAGGCTGTTGAGTATCATGCCCTTGATTTGCTGGTAAAGCGGGCTGAAAGACGGTGTTATGGAGGGCCCGTTGTCGTTTGCGGCGGGGCTCGTGTCGCTGGTTGGGAGCTGAGATGTGATCATGCGTGTGCAACCTCATTTGGCTTGGTGCGTTTGAGTCTGATCTTATCTTATATAAGACATAAGACAAATTTCGAGTTTGGGACTTTCCAGAGTAAACTAGCATCGCATTCTGTGGGGTTCAGCATCCCGTTTGAGCTACCCGGAACCCGGTTTCACAACAACTCTGGAGTCTCGCCATGAGCAAAAAGCCCGTCCGCGTCGCCGTTACCGGCGCAGCAGGTCAAATAGGTTACGCCATCCTGTTCCGCATCGCCTCTGGCGAGATGCTGGGCAAGGACCAACCCGTCATTCTTCAACTGCTGGAGGTTCCTTTGGAGAAGCCCCAGCAGGCTTTGCAGGGTGTGATGATGGAACTGCAGGATTGTGCGTTTCCCTTGTTGGTCGGGATGCAGGCGCATTCGGATCCAATGACGGCGTTCAAAGATGCTGATTACGCTCTGTTGATTGGTTCGCGGCCCCGGGGCCCCGGTATGGAGCGCGCCGAATTGCTGGCCGTCAATGGCGCAATTTTCACGGAGCAGGGAAAGGCCCTGAATGCGGTAGCGAGTCGCGACGTCAAGGTTCTGGTGGTTGGTAACCCGGCCAATACGAATGCTTATATCGCGATGAAGAGTGCGCCTGATCTGCCGAGCAAGAACTTCACCGCCATGCTTCGGTTGGACCACAACCGCGCTCTGAGTCAGCTGGCTTCCAAGACGGGCAAGGCGGTGGCGGACATAGAGAAAATGGCAGTTTGGGGTAACCATTCGCCGACCATGTACGCTGACTATCGCTTCGCCACCATCAATGGCGCCAGCGTCAAGGAAATGATCAATGATCAGGACTGGAATGCCAACACCTTCTTGCCGACCGTCGGCAAGCGCGGCGCTGCCATCATTGCCGCGCGCGGCGTTTCGTCGGCGGCTTCTGCTGCCAATGCCGCCATTGATCACATGCGTGACTGGGTACTCGGCAGCAATGGCCGGTGGGTCACCATGGGTATCCCGTCGGATGGCCAGTATGGGATCCCCAAGGATACGATGTTTGGTTTTGCCGTGACGTGCTCGGGCGGCGAGTACAAAGTGGTTGAGGGCTTGCCAATTGACGCGTTCAGCCAGGAATGCATCAACAAGACGCTCAAGGAACTGCAAGACGAGCAAGCGGGTGTTGCTCATCTGGTCGGCTAATACGATTTGTCAGGTACTACTGTCGCGCAGCCGGCTTTGACGCCAGCTGTGCGATATTTTTTGGCGCGGCGTGCGGTTGATGGGGGCGCAATTCTGGCCCCTCGCATCGCCCATCAACTCAATCGGTTCTGGGGGATGCCATGAAGTCTGTTTTGTTCCTCGCCCTGGCGATGGCAGTGCCCGCGCTGGCCTTGTCTCAGGTCGGCGCGTCTGTTCCTGCACAGACCAAGGCGGTGGCCGCAACGCCCAAGCTGACACCTGGCGTGCGTCGCTCTGCACTCAAGGCAGTGGAAGAAGTGACGCCGATTGACGATGATGTTCAGTTGAATTTGACTGCGGAAGAACTTGAACTGGCGAAACTGGTCTATGTTGGCGTGATTCCCTGCGAATTGGGGGCATCCGTCACGATCACGCCCAGTGAAAAAAGACCTGGTGTTTTTTGGGTTCGGACCAAGAATATGACTTTTCGCATGCATCCGGTGAGCAGCCGGACCGGTGCCATCCGTCTTGAAGATCCCAAAGCCGGGGCGATGTGGCTGCAGTTGGGCAATAAGTCCATGCTGATGAGCCAAAAATTGGGTCAGCGTCTGGCCGACGAATGTCTCAGTCCGAATCAGGCTGTGGTGGCTGAAAATTTGAAGAAGAATCCGGTACCCAGCATTCTTGATGCACCCAAGGTGGCTCCCACCAAATAGTTGGAAGATTGGCCCTGCTCGTGGGTGCCACACTGTTTTATTGATCTTGATAAGGAGTAATCATGTTGCAGAACTATCGCGTTCACGTCGCTGAGCGTGCAGCCCTCGGCATTCCGGCGTTACCCCTGTCCGCCAGGCAGACAGGTGAACTGATTGAGTTGTTGAAGAGTCCAGCGCCGGGTGAAGAAGCGACTTTGCTCGATTTGATTACGCATCGCGTACCAGCGGGTGTTGATGATGCCGCCAAAGTGAAGGCGAGCTATCTTGCCGCTGTGGCACATGGCTCTGAAAAGTGTTCGCTGATCTCGCGCGAGAAGGCAACACAGTTGCTCGGGACCATGCTGGGTGGGTACAACATCAGCCCTTTGGTCGATTTGCTCGATGATTCGACAGTGGGAACCGTTGCGGCAGAAGGTTTGAAGAAGACACTGCTGATGTTCGATCAATTTCACGATGTCCAGGAAAAGGCAGAAAAAGGCAATGCGAACGCCAAGGCTGTCCTGCGCAGTTGGGCGGACGCTGAGTGGTTCACCTCTCGCCCCGAAGTTGCGAAGTCAATTACTCTGACCGTTTTCAAGGTAGAGGGTGAGATCAATACGGACGATTTGTCACCAGCACCGGATGCATTCAGTCGCCCCGACATTCCCTTGCACGCTTTGGCCATGCACAAAAATGCGCGACCTGGCATCGTGCCCGAAGAAGACGGCAAACGTGGTCCGGTCAAGTTTATCGATGATCTCAAAGCCAAGGGAAATTTGGTGGCTTACGTCGGCGATGTGGTGGGTACAGGCTCCTCCCGCAAGTCTGCTACCAACTCCGTGCTGTGGTTCACTGGCGAGGACATTCCGTTCGTTCCGAACAAGCGTTTTGGCGGAGTCTGTCTCGGTTCAAAAATTGCGCCGATTTTTTATAACACCATGGAAGATTCTGGCGCGCTGCCGATTGAACTCGATGTCAGTCAGATGAATATGGGCGATGTTGTCGAACTTCGACCTTATGAGGGCAAGGCGCTCAAAGGCGGCAAGGTGATCGCTGAATTCAAGGTCAAGAGTGATGTCTTGTTCGACGAGGTGCGTGCGGGTGGTCGCATTCCCCTGATCGTTGGCCGGGGACTTACGGCCAAGGCGCGCGAGGCGCTGGGCCTGCCCGCAAGTACCCTGTTCCGACTGCCTCAGAACCCGGCAGACACTGGTAAAGGATTCACGCTGGCTCAAAAAATGGTTGGTCGTGCCTGCGGCCTGCCAGAAGGCAAGGGCGTGCGGCCTGGCACCTATTGTGAGCCGAGGATGACCAGCGTCGGCTCGCAAGACACGACCGGCCCCATGACCCGCGACGAACTGAAGGATCTGGCCTGTCTGGGTTTCAGTGCGGACCTGGTCATGCAATCGTTTTGTCATACGGCCGCCTACCCGAAGCCGGTGGATGTCAAGATGCATCACGAACTGCCGGAATTCATGAGTACACGTGGCGGTGTTCCCTTGCGCCCGGGTGACGGCATCATCCACAGCTGGCTGAATCGCATGCTGTTGCCTGACACGGTAGGAACGGGCGGTGACAGCCACACCCGATTTCCCATCGGCATCAGTTTCCCGGCAGGTTCTGGTTTGGTGGCCTTCGGTGCTGCTACCGGCGTGATGCCGCTTGACATGCCCGAGAGTGTGCTGGTGCGGTTCAAGGGAACCATGCAGAGCGGCATCACGCTACGCGATCTGGTCAACGCGATTCCGCTTTACGCCATCAAGGCTGGCCTGCTGACCGTTGCCAAACAGGGTAAGAAAAATATTTTTTCGGGCCGTATTCTTGAGATTGAAGGTCTGCCCAATTTGAAGGTAGAGCAGGCATTTGAGCTCAGTGATGCATCGGCCGAACGCAGCGCCGGTGGCTGCACCGTGCATCTGAACAAAGAGCCCATCATCGAGTACATCACAAGCAACATCACGATGCTGAAATGGATGATTGCCTCAGGTTATTCGGATGTACGTACCCTGAACCGGCGTATCAAGGCCATGCAAAGCTGGCTGCAGGATCCGCAGTTGCTCAAGGGCGATGCGGACGCCGAGTATGCCGCCGTCATTGAAATCGACTTGGCTGATATTCATGAACCGATCGTCGCTTGCCCGAATGATCCAGACGATGTCAAGACATTGTCCGAAGTGGCTGGCGCCAAGATTGATGAGGTCTTTATTGGTTCCTGCATGACCAACATCGGTCATTTCCGGGCCGCCAGCAAATTGCTGGAGAACAAGCGCGATATTCCTGTGAAACTGTGGATGGCTCCTCCGACAAAAATGGATGCCAAGCAGTTGACCGAGGAGGGGCATTACGGCGTTCTTGGCTCTGCTGGCGCTCGCATGGAAATGCCGGGCTGCAGTTTGTGCATGGGCAACCAGGCGCAGGTGCGCGAGGGCGCGACCGTGTTCTCCACTTCCACCCGCAACTTCCCGAATCGATTGGGAAAGAACAGCTATGTCTATCTTGGCAGCGCCGAGTTGGCTGCCATCTGCTCCAAACTCGGGCGCATTCCGAGCAAAGCGGAGTACATGGCTGACATGAGCGTATTGACAACTGCCAGTGACAAGGTCTATCAGTACCTGAATTTCGACAAGGTCAAGGATTACACCGATGCCGCGAACAGTGTCAAGGACGATGCAACGGTTTAGTCTGTAGCCGACGTCCCCGATCGATTCGGGACGGATGTTTAAGGGATGCCCCACAACATTTCTTGTGGGGCATTTTCATTGTTGCTTTGCGCTATCGCAAGGAATCCTCTAAATTGGACTACGTTTGGGCGGCTTTGTGCATGGCTGGCGCGGTGGATTTTATTTTTCGAACAGCTTGATTCCTCGGGGTCATATTTGGAGGTCAGGCGGTTAAACTTCGCGCAGTCACAAAGTCGTCAAAAGTTTGACATATTCCCTTCAGGAGTCAGCCATGTTTTTTGGCAAGCTGTTGCCGCGGGAAGGCAATTTTTTCGAGATGTTCAACCAGCACGCCGACCGCATCGTCGAGGCGGCCATGGCGTTCTCCAAGTTAGTGGCTAATTACAGTGATCAGCATCTGCGCCAAAAATACAATCAGGATGTCGATAACGCCGAGCGCGCGGCCGATCGGGTTACGCATGATGTCAATAAGGCCATTCATATTACCTTCATCACACCGATTGACAGGGAGCAGATTCATACCCTGATCAATACGATGGACGATATCGCCGACTTGATCCAGGATTCGGCCGAGACTATGGCCTTGTACGACGTGCATCACATGACGGAAGACATCACCCGACTGACCGACCTGAGTGTGAAATGCTGTGAACGGGTGCGCGATGCGGTCTCCATGCTGGCCAAGATTGCAGATCCGGCAACGGCAGCGGCAGCGCTGAAAACCTGTGAAGAAATTGACCAACTGGAATCTGATGCTGATCGTGTGATGCGCAGTGCCATGAGCAAGCTGTTTCGCGAAGAACCGGACGTGCGGGAGGTGATCAAACTCAAGGCCATCTACGAGTTGCTGGAGACCATTACCGACAAGTGCGAAGACGTCGCCAACGTCATCGAGGGCATCGTCCTCGAGAATTCCTGAGGATTGCCTGCCATGGCATCAGCTCAGGTCGGACTGTGGGTGGTGGCACTGCTGGTTCTGCTGGCGCTCGCCTTCGATTTCATGAATGGTTTTCATGACGCGGCAAACTCCATTGCAACCGTCGTTTCGACCGGTGTTCTGAAGCCTGGCCAGGCCGTACTTTTTGCGGCGGTTTTCAACTTCATTGCGATATTCGTTTTCCACCTGAGCGTCGCAGCCACGATCGGCAAAGGGCTTGCCCAGCCAGGCGTCGTTGATGTGAATGTGGTGTTTGGTGCGTTGGTCGGCGCCATCAGCTGGAATTTCATTACCTGGTACTACGGCATTCCGAGCAGTTCCTCACACGCCTTGATTGGCGGCATTGTTGGCGCGGTTATTTCGAAGGCCGGTGCTTCGGCACTTGTGGCATCGAGCATATGGAAGACGGTGATCTTTATTTTTGTGTCGCCGCTGATGGGATTCTTGCTTGGATCACTGATGCTGATTTCGGTGTCCTGGCTTCTGCGTCGCAGCACGCCGAGTCGGGTAGATCGCTGGTTTCGCCGTCTTCAATTGGTGTCGGCGGGCGCGTACAGCCTGGGTCATGGGGGCAACGACGCACAGAAAACCATCGGTATTGTCTGGATGCTGTTGATCGCAACCGGCTACAGCGTGGCAAGTGACAAGTCGCCACCGACCTGGGTAGTGCTCAGTTGCTATACGGCAATTGCCATGGGGACACTGTTTGGCGGTTGGCGCATCGTCAAAACGATGGGGCAAAGGTTGACAAAGTTGAAGCCGGTGCATGGGTTCTGCGCTGAAACTGGGGGCGCGATTACCCTTTTCATGGCAGCAATTCTTGGCATTCCGGTATCGACGACACACACCATCACCGGGGCGATTGTGGGCGTTGGTGCTACCCAGCGAGCCAGTGCCGTGCGCTGGGGTGTCGCCGGAAATATTATCTGGGCCTGGATTCTGACCATTCCAGCTACCGCGTTCGTCGCTGCAATTGCCTACTGGGTCAGCTTGCAGATCTTTTAGTGCGGTGAGCAACTATCTGCCGGGCCGAGTGGCATATCCATCAGAACGACGTCCAGCCATCGGTCAAATTTCCAGCCACAGGATTTGAGAACGCCTACCGGTCTGAAGCCGACCGAACGGTGGACCGCAACAGATCCAAGATTGCTTGAGTCGCCGATAACTGCGATCAGTTTTCGGACGCCAGACCGCTCGGCCTGCGATGCAAGTTCATTCAGCAGTACTCGTCCAAGACCCTGCCCCTGAGCGGCGGGTGCCAGATAAATGGAGTCCTCGGCCGAAAATCGATAGGCCGGTCGGGGCTTGAACCAGTTGCAGTAGGCAAAACCAAGTACCTTGTTGCCGTCAACAGCAACCAGGTACGGCAGGCCCTTGGCCAGTATGTCGGCACGCCGATCTGCCATGTCGCGGAGCGCAGGGGGCTCCGTTTCGAAAGTGCCTGTGCCGACCAGTACATGGTGGGCATAGATTGCAGCAATGTCAGGGACATCTTGCGGTTGACTGGGACGGATGGTGGTCATAAATATTGAAAACGTTATAATGAAGGACTATTCAGCGTGTCGCTGGCCAGGTGGTCATGTCGCGTGTCTCAAGCGCTGATTGAAGTGCTCAATTTACTGGTGGACATAAAACTCCGCTACCCAAAGGATATACCATGGTCGTTATTCGACTCGCCCGTGGCGGTGCTAAGGCTCGCCCGTTTTTCAATATTGTTGTTGCCGACAAGCGTACCCGTCGCGATGGACGCTTCATCGAGCGCATCGGTTTTTATAACCCGATCGCCACGGCCACAGAAGAAAGCATCCGTATTGCGCAGGACCGCCTGACGTACTGGAGGAGCGTTGGCGCTCAGGCCTCTCCAACGGTGGAACGTTTGGTAGCTCAAGCGGCAAAAAAAGCAGCTTGATGCGATTGTTGTGATGTTGCCTGGCCTCGAAGCGGCCGACCTGCCGTCGGATGCCATCGAAGTTGGGCGTATCAGTGATGCCTGGGGCATCAAGGGCTGGTTCAGAGTAGTGCCCTATAGCGCCGATCCAGAGGCGCTTTTTTCTTCCAAACGATGGTTCTTGATGCCGGCTGAAAAGGGCGCCAGGACTTTTTCCGGTGTGGCCAGGCTGGCTGTCATCCAGGCCAAGATGCATTCCGGCATGGTTGTCGCTTCAGCGCGTGAAGTTGATGACCGGGACGCTGCGGAGTCATTACGCGGTGCTCGTATTTTTGTTTCCCGAGGCAGCTTTCCAACTGCTCAGAAAGATGAATACTATTGGGTTGACCTGATCGGCCTGACTGTTCTCAACCGCGAGGGTGTGACGCTTGGCACGGTGACCGAACTGCTTTCAACCGGAGCACAGACCGTGCTGGTCATGGAATCCGAACTGGAGGGCAAAAGGATAGAGCGGATGATACCTTTTGTGTCGGTCTACGTGGACGATGTGGATCTGGCGGCAGGGCGCATTGTTGTTGACTGGCAAGCCGAATATTGACTAGCTTGCTATGCGATTCGATGTCATTACGCTGTTCCCGGAAATGTTCAGTGCCTTCCTGACGGCCGGCATCACGCGGCGCGCATTTGAATCGGGTCAGGTGGATGTCAAATTGTTGAATCCGCGTGACTTTGCGGCTGGAAACTACCGACGGGTGGATGATCGACCGTTTGGTGGTGGCCCTGGCATGATCATGATGGCCGAGCCCTTGACGCTGTGTCTGCAAGCAATCCGGGCGCAACGTGCAAAAAGTCCTCCTGTTGTGCTGTTTTCTCCAGTGGGCCTTCAACTGAATCACTCCGTGGTGACTCGTTGGGCGCAGAGCGAGGGCGCTATTCTGATATGTGGCCGCTACGAGGGAATTGACCAGCGATTCATTGATACGCATGTGACAGAGCAGATCAGTCTGGGCGACTTCGTGCTGTCGGGGGGTGAGATTCCGGCCATGGCGTTGCTGGACGCAGTTGCGCGCTTGCAGCCGGGCGTATTGAATACGGCAGACAGTCATCAGCAGGACAGTTTTAATCCGGCGCTGGACGGTTTGCTGGATTGTCCGCACTACACACGGCCGGAAGTATGGTCTGGCCTGGGCGTGCCGGAGGTCCTGCTGTCGGGTCATCACGAGCAGATTGAGTCGTGGCGGCGTCAGCAACGTTTGACGTTGACGGCGGCTTTGCGTCCCGAATTGATAGACCAGGCACGCCGCGCCGGAAATCTGAGCGTCGCTGACGAGGCCTTCCTCGCAGGCCTTGCCTAGGGCGTCGCGCCCTGTTCCTGCGACGCAGGCTATAATCTCCGGTTTACAGATCCTCTGGCAGGCCGCTATGTTGCGTCGCCAACCGAGCTTTTGTGTCAATCCGGACACTGGCGCTGCCAAGATCATAAGAGGCCATCATGAACTTGATTCAAACCCTTGAGCAGGAAGAAATTGCTCGTCTTGGGAAAACCATCCCTGAATTCTCCACTGGTGACACGGTCATCGTCAACGTAAACGTCGTTGAAGGCACCCGCAAGCGTTTGCAGGCCTATGAGGGCGTTGTAATTGCCAAGCGCAATCGCGGCCTCAACAGTGGGTTTATTGTTCGCAAGATCTCCAGTGGTGAGGGTGTTGAGCGCACGTTCCAGACCTACAGTCCGTTGATCGCCAGCATTGAAATCAAGCGTCGTGGCGATGTCCGTCGCGCCAAACTCTACTATTTGCGTGATCGCAGTGGGAAGTCTGCTCGCATCAAGGAAAAACTGTCGACGAAAAAGAATGTCAGCAAGGCAGTTACCGAATAGAGCGAATTGTTCTTTGAACTGCCGCCCCAGCTTGCGCTTGTGGCGGCTTTTTTTTGATACCTCATTTTGACGAGTTCGATCGAAATTCCTTTGTCAAAGTTGCCAAATTTTGATCCCTCTCAGGTGCCGATACTGGGTGTTGATTCACATTTGCCGGCTGTGGGGCTGGACGTCCTGCAGCCGGCGGCCTTGCGCCTGCGGTTTGCGGCTCTCCCTGCCTGGGAACCCGAAGTATGGGCTGAGAAGAGGTTCTCGGATCGGACTCCAATTCAGGCAGCCGTGCTGGTTCCCATCGTGATGCGTGAGCAACCGACCGTCTTGCTGACGGAACGCACCAAGCATCTTTCAAACCATTCAGGACAAATCGCCTTTCCTGGTGGCAAGGCCGACAAGGAGGATGCCGACGCATCGGCCACCGCACTGCGTGAAGCCGAGGAAGAAATCGGACTGGATCCGGCTCTGGTGGATGTGCTGGGCGTCTTGCCCCACTACGTTACGGGAACGGCATTCATCATTACGCCGGTCATCGCCTTGGTGCAACCCGAGTTTGCGTTGAGTCCGAACGGTTATGAGGTGGCTGACGTGTTTGAGGTGCCACTGGAGTTCCTGATGAACCCATCCCACCATCGGCGTCACGCTTTTGAGTGGGAAGGCGTCCGAAGGGAGTGGTTTTCGATGCCCTATCAGGTCAAGTCGGCGCAACGATTTATCTGGGGTGCCACGGCAGGTATGTTGCGCAATTTCTACCGTCTGCTATCAGCCTGACAGCACGTCCGCTATGATGCGCCGATGAGCTTCATTTCTGTGCTTGTCGCCCTGCTTTTGGAGCAGGCTCGCCCCCTCAGCCGAGGCAATCCGGTGCATGCAAGTCTGCGCGCGTGGGTGCGATGGAGTTCGCGAAATTTTGACGCCGGAAAGTCGTTTCATGGCTGGTTGGCCTGGGGTTTTTCGGTCCTTGCTCCATCCGCGCTCGTCATGGCCATCTATTGGGCGCTTGATGCCTGGTTGGGGTGGCTGGCGTCCGTTGTGTGGAGTGTGGCTGTGCTTTATGCAACGCTGGGGTTCAGGCAGTTCAGTTTTCATTTCACGCAGATCAGGGACGCTTTGGCTGATGGCGACGAAGATCGAGCGAGATTGTTGCTGGCGAATTGGCAACAGATTGATGCGAGTGAGCTACCGCGTAGCGAGATCGTACGCCACGTGATTGAACACTCGGTGCTTTCGGCACATCGTCATGTTTTTGGTGTTTTGAGCTGGTATTCATTGCTGGCTGCCTTTGGCTTTGGTCCGGCCGGTGCTGTGCTCTATAGATTGACAGAATTTGTTGCCCGTTACTGGCGACACACCAGTCAGGCGCACCATCAACCGGTTAGTGAAGCCTTGCGGCAGACAGCCAATGACGCATGGATTGTTGTCGACTGGATACCCAGCCGAATGACAGCGCTGAGCTTTGCCGTCGTCGGCAGTTTTGAGGAAGCAATCGATTGCTGGCGCAGTCATGAACCGCGCTTTGTGGGCGACAACGATAGTGTGGTGCTGGCAGCGACCTCCGGCGCCGTGAATATTCGTCTACAGGCGGTGGACGGGCAAAGCGAACAGTTCACCGGACAAGTACCCGAACTGGCTCATTTGGCGGTCGTGGTGGGTTTGGTCTGGCGCACAGTGGTCATGTGGATGTTGTTACTTGCCCTGCTGACACTGGCCCGCTTGCTGGGTTGACTTTCTCAATATCTTGCCGGCTCGCTTAGCTCGGCGTACAACTGGCTGTAAATCTTGTAGCGGTTGGCGCTGATTTCACCAGCGTTGGTGTCAGATGCGACTGCCGCCAGAACGCCACACCCGGGTTCGTGCAAGTGACTGCAGTTATAGAACTTGCAGTGGGAGGCGTGGCGCTTGAGGTCGGGCATGTAGGAGGCCAGCCGTGCGGCATCAATGTGGTTTAACCCAAATTCCTGAAAGCCAGGCGAATCGATCACAGCGGTCGTTTTTGCCTTGTCCACCCAGTACCAGGTGGTGCTGGTGGTGGTGTGTTTGCCTGAGTTCAAGGCGTCGGAAATTTCACGAGTCTGTGCCAGAGCGCCCGGCGCCAGTAGATTGATTAAGGTGCTCTTGCCGGCGCCGGACGGACCCAGCACCAGCGTTGTCTTTCCTGCGAGCAACTTCAATAGCTTCTCGCGATCTATGTCGGGGGACAGTCTGAGCGACAAAGGCAATACGCCGTAATGCATCTGCCTGTAAGGGAGCAGCCACTCCCAGGCGCGGGAGAAAGGTTCGATCAAGTCGCTCTTGTTAAGGGCAATGATGGGGGTGATGTGTTCAGCCTCGGCGGCAATCAGGGCGCGGGAAAGTTGATTGCTGGAAAATTCAGGCGTGGCTGCAATCAGAATCAATATTTGATCCAGGTTTGCGGCAAACGACTTGGTGCGAAGGGAATCCTGGCGGAAGAGGACATTCTTTCGTTCCTTGATCTTTTCAACTGTGCCTTCGTCGCCCGTGGCCTGCCACAAGATCTGGTCGCCCACCAGTCCCTGACTCTTCTTGCCTCGGGAGTGACAGATCAGGCGGCTTCCCTCGGGTGTTTCGACTAGAAAATGGCGCCCATAGGCCGCCACGATCAGTCCATTGTGGAGTCGTACGGAATCCATTAACCGGTCAGGAACGTAATCCGTGCCAAGCGCTCAGAGGCAGGAGGATGGGAGTAGTAGACCTTCGCATAGACCGGGTCTGGCGTCAGCGTCGAGGCGTTGTCCTCGTACAGTTTGAGCAAAGCAGTGCACAGGTCTGGCCCGCTGGTCATCGCGACCGCATAAGCATCGGCTTCAAATTCGTGTCGACGTGACAATGCCGCGAAGATGGGGGTCAAGAAGAAGCCAAAAACAGGAAGGCTCAACATGAAAAGCAGCAATGCCAGCGCATCGTTGGGTGTGTTCAGGTTGGGATCAACGCCCAGTCCCTGGTAGAACCAGACCTGAGTGGCGAGCCAGCCTACCAACGAAAAACAAAGCAGACTGAGGCCAAACATCATGAGGATGCGTTTGCCAATATGCCAATGTCGGAAGTGTCCCAGTTCATGGGCCAGTACCGCATCCACCTCAGCAACCGAAAGTTTTGCCAGCAGAGTGTCGTAGAAGACAACCCGCTTGGCAGCCCCAAATCCAGTGAAATATGCATTGGCGTGGGCGCTTCGTTTGCTGCCATCCATCACAAATAGCCCCTGCGCCGTAAAGCCGCAGCGTTGCATCAGTGCTGTCACGCTGGACTTTAGCGACTGGTCGTCCAAAGGTGTGAACTTGTTGAACAGCGGAGCGATGAACGAGGGGTAGACCAGCAGCAACAACAGATTGAAACCCATCCAGACGCACCAAGCCCACAACCACCATTCACTTCCGGCCGCACCCATCAACCACAAGATCAGGGTGGCGATTGGCAGGCCAACCAGCGTGCCGATCAGGCATGATTTGGCCAAGTCGATGAGCCAAAGTCGGATCGTCATCTTGTTGAAGCCAAAACGTTCTTCAATAACAAAGGTTTGGTACAGCGCCAGAGGCAAATCAAGCACTCCGCTGATGAGCACAAAACTTGCCAACAGCGCAATTTGCTGGATCATGCCAGTCCCCAGCCACTGCAGAAGCGCGCCGTTGAGGGCTGACAGGCCTCCGAGCAATGTCCAGGCAACAAGCACGATGACACCCATCGCCAGTTCCAATAGCCCGACGCGGATCTTTGCGACCGTGTAATCGGCAGCCTTCTGGTGAGAGGACAGGTTGACATTCAGGGAGAACGCCTTGGGTACTTCGTTGCGGTGCAGTGCTACGTGGCGGGCTTGTCGGATGCCGAGCCAGACTTTCAGAGCGGTGGCAATGACCAACGACAAGGTAAAGGCAGCGGTCAAGATCCAGGAAGGGGAGTAAAGATAGGGTGAATCAGCCATGGCGCTCAAGTTTAGGCCATCGGCGACAATTCAGACCATGAATACGCAGAACATTCCTGGACACCAGGCGCCACTTGGAAAATCAGATCAAAATCTGATCTGGCTTGATTGTGAAATGACCGGTCTTGATCCAGAGGTGGATCGCATCATCGAAATTGCCGTCGTGGTAACCGGACCGGCGCTCGAAAGCCGCACAGAAGGTCCGGTTTTGACTATTCACCAAAGCCAGGAACAGCTTGACAAGATGGACGCATGGAACAAAGGGACACACGGCAAGAGCGGCCTGATCGAAAAAGTGAAGGTGTCAACTGTTACCGAGGAAGAGGCACAAACACGGTTGATTTCATTTCTCGGACAGTATGTCCCCAAGAAGAGTTCCCCCATGTGCGGCAACAGCGTCGGGCAGGACCGACGTTTCCTGGTCAGGTACATGCCGAAGCTCGAAGCTTTTTTTCATTACCGTAATCTGGACGTGAGCACGCTCAAGGAGTTATCCAAGCGCTGGGCTCCGGAGGTCTACGCGTCGTTCAAGAAGCAGCAACGCCACACTGCATTGGCCGACGTTCATGAGTCAATTGACGAACTCGAGCACTACCGCGAGCACTTCCTGAAATTGGTGAATTAGGTAGAAACCCGAATTTGTGCCATAATCGCAGGCTGCATCGAAAACACCGGTGCATTTTGTACATCTCCTTCATTCACAGGGTCCAAAGCGGTTTCGTTGTCGAAATTTCGCAGGAAAGGACCCCCGGCGCTGAATAACTCATCCTGAGTTCGCGCGGGTTCCGTTTGATGGTTGATGTTTTTTAACCATTGACGGAGCAGTTGCATACCCTGCAACGCTCGCGTGTGAGTAAATTCATGACTGACGCTATTCTGGCGACGGGCGATATTTCGCTTGTCGAAAATTTTTCCAATCCAACGGCAGAAATGCCAAATGCAGTGCCCGCGGCATTGAATGATGCCGATCAGGCACCCAATGGCTTTCTGACTTTCGGCCTGGCTCCCGAGTTGATTCACGCGGTCAAAGACCTCGGATTCACTCAACCTACTACCGTACAGCAGAAGACCATCCCGCTGGCTATGCAAGGCCACGAAGCGGCTGACCAAGCAGCACGCTTTATCGACTTGATGGTGTCCAGTCAAACTGGCAGCGGTAAGACGGCTGCGTTCTTGTTGCCCGTCTTGCACACATTGTTGACACAGCAGGCGCAGGCCGAGGCTAAAGAACGTGCAGACTTTGAGCATGCGGTGGCGCAGGCTGCTGCCAAGGGCGAGGCGGCTCCGAAGCGTGCCAAGCGCAAGGATCCCACCAATCCACGGAATTTTTCTGCTGCTGCACCCGGCGCACTGGTGGTCTGTCCCACGCGAGAACTTGCGCAACAGGTTGCACACGATGCCATTGATCTGGTACAGCACTGTCGTGGTCTGCGGATCGCCAACATTGTGGGTGGCATGCCATACCAGTTACAGATTGCAAAACTGCAGAATGCCAACCTCGTGGTGGCCACCCCGGGACGCTTGCTTGATCTTCAGCGGTCAATGCAAATCAAACTGGACCAGGTTCAATTTCTCGTGGTAGACGAAGCCGACCGGATGCTTGATCTGGGTTTTTCGGATGACCTGGCCGAAATAAACCAACTGACCATTGCCCGCAAGCAGACCATGATGTTCAGCGCTACTTTCGCGCCGCGTATTCAGCAACTCGCTTCCCGTGTAATGCGTGAGCCGCAGCGTCTGCAAATTGACAGTCCGCAGGAGAAGCACCAGAACATCGAGCAGAAGCTTTTTTGGGCCGACAACGCTCAGCACAAGCGCAAATTGCTGGATCACTGGCTGCGCGACAGCAATATCAACCAGGCTATTGTTTTTGCCAGTACTCAAATTGAATGCGATGGCTTGGCCAATGATTTGCAACAAGAGGGGTTCTCGGCAGTCGCTTTGCACGGTGCGTTGAGCCAGGGCTTGCGCAACCGTCGGTTAATGGCACTACGGCAGGGACAGGTACAGATTCTGGTGGCAACCGATGTTGCTGCGCGTGGCATTGATGTGCCCACAGTCAGTCACGTGTTCAACTTCGGCTTACCCATGAAAGCCGAGGACTATACCCACCGCATTGGTCGTACCGGGCGTGCTGGGCGCGATGGGCTTGCGGTGACCTTTGCCGAGTTCCGCGATCGTCGCAAGATCATGGACATCGAGTTTTACAGCCATCACCAATTCAAGGGCGAAACCATTCCTGGTCTGGAGCCGCAACAACGTTTTCTTGATTCACGCCCGAATTCGAATTTTGCCGGCCGTGATGGCCGCTCAAGCAACACTAATCATCCGTCCCGCGAGCGCAATTTTGGTGGCCCCGGGCGTCCAGCAGGATTTGGTGCGAACCGTGGTGGCTTTCCGGACAGGAATGCTGCTGGTAACCGCGAAGCCTTCAGCTACGAACGTAAAGGGGGCTTCAATGACCGATTCGCTGGCGCGCGCAATGACAGTGCCGCGCCGCGTGGGGATTTTGGGCCGCGCAAGCCTGCCTTTGGCAAGCCGATGGGCGTGAAGCCTGGCAATGGCGGGAAGGTCTTCGTACCTCGTGATGCAAAAAAACGATTGGCGCGGAGTGCTTGAGCGTCAACCGTCAAACTTCAACTGCAGATTCAGCGGGTTATTGCCCTATAATCACCCGCTGAGCAGAAAGATCTCGAGTCATTTTTGCTTGGTCGTTGCAGTTTAGCTGCAGTGACAATTTCCGGAAATTGTTTCATTAACTCACTAGGTAATTTTCAAATGAATAAAACGCTCATTTTGGCTGCTGTTATTGCTGCGGCCGCTTTGGTTGCTTGCGGTAAGAAAGAGGAAGCTCCCGCTCCCGCTCCCGCTCCCGCTCCGGCTGCTGCTGCTCCCGCTGCTGCTCCGGCACCAGAGGCTGCTGCGTCCGGCGCAGCTGCTCCGGCTTCCGCTGCTGCTCCGGCACCAGAGGCTGCTGCCAGCGCCAAGAAGTAAATCTTCTGATTTCTCAACTAGTTTGAGAAAAAAAGCCACCGTCAGGTGGCTTTTTTTTTGGAAGATTTGTCGAAACTGATCGGCAGAGTGGCCTACTTCAGGTCATCTGCAATGACTTTGGCTATACGCTGTGCGTTGGCCGTGTTGTCCGCAGCACCACTGGCATTCAGAATGGTTACGGTTGTCGATTCCCCTTGGCTGGCCAGTTTGATGCGGTATTTCAAAGGCGCAACATTGTCCTTTGACGTCCCGAACAAGGATGCCAGGAAACCGGGCTCCGACTTCTCAGTCGAAGGTTCGACATATCGGACAAAGTAGATGCCTTGACTGCGATCCCTATCTTCGACTGTAAAGTTGGCCCGGTCAAGCGCCAAGCCAACACGACGCCAAGCGCGGTCAAAGCCATCGTCAATCTGGACTACCGAGACGCCGTTGACCACGGCGGTGCGAGCAACTGTCTTGCCCGGTGCAACCGCAATGATGGCCTTCGATTGCTCAGGCGTGGCCCCGAGCCTCACCAGCAATTTGCTCAGGAATTCTGCTTCAAGTTCCGGGTCTGGGGCCTTGGGTTGCCATACTGTGGCGTCCTTTTCCTTGCTGCTATACACCTCCATCATGCCGCGGTGGCTGATGTAAATCTCAGTTCCACCACTCGCATTGCGTTCCAGCCGAGTGCGAAATTTGTCGCGCTCACCGGTCGAGTAGAGTGAATCGAATACCCGTCCCAGTGTGCTGCGAATGAAGTCCTGTGGTAGTTTGGCGCGGTTCTCGGCCCACTCTGTTTCCATGATCCCAAGATTGGACTGGTCGAGAATCAAGAGGAAGCCGTTTTCCTGCCAGAAATCTCGAACCGTATCCCAAAGCTTGTCCGCTGGGCGACTGATGACCAACCAACGCTGGTTCCCTGCACGTTCGATGCGCGCGTCGCCCAGTTCTGTGATTGCAGTCGGTGTGGTTGAGGCGGACTGCCCGAGTTGGAAGCTTGAAGCAGTGACGATTCCGCCGGGAACGGCATACCGGGTATTGCGCGCGAGTTGGGTCAAATCAGGAGGGACATCCAGCGACGGGCCCTTGCCTGCGCTCTTGTAGTTGATTTTGTCGGTATCGAGAACCGAGCATGCTGCCAATGCCAGCGTGAGGCTCAGTAGTACGAGTTTGCGGAAATGATTCACAAAAAATGTTCCCTTAGGGTGATGAATAGGGTAGGGTGGAAGCTCTCAGAGCAGACCGGTTGCGCGCAAAGCGCTCTCAACGGTCGCTTCGTTGGCCTGTGTCAAACGCGTCATTGGCAGACGCATCGTTCCCCCGCATAACTTGATTCTTGCCATCGCCCATTTCACCGGAATAGGGTTGGCCTCCACAAAGAGATGCTTATGCAAGGGCAGCAACTTGAATTGAATTTCCATCGCTCTTGCTCTGTCACCGGCTATGGCGGCGATGCACAACTCGTGCATCAGTCTGGGGGCCAGGTTGGCCGAAACGCTGACGTTGCCGTGGCCACCACACAGCATAAGGGCGACAGCTGTTCCGTCATCACCTGAGTAAATGGCAAAGCCCGCTGGCGCCTCCCGGATAAGCCACTGCGCCCGTTCAATATTCCCGGTAGCTTCCTTGATGCCAACAATACCGTCGACGTGAGCAAGACGCAGTACCGTGTCGTGGGCCAGGTCTGCGACCGACCGACCCGGAACGTTGTAGAGCACTATGGGAAGGTCGACCGCCTCTGCAATGGCCTTGAAGTGCAGATACTGTCCTTCCTGGGTTGGCTTGTTGTAGTAGGGAACAACCTGCAGTTGGCAGTCGGCACCAACCGCCTTGGCGAAACTTGCCAATTCAATGGCTTCGGCTGTTGAATTGGCACCGCATCCAGCCATGATCGGTATGCGCCCGGCAGCCTGTTCGACCGCCACACGGATGATTTCGCAGTGTTCCTGGACATTGACAGTGGGCGACTCACCGGTGGTGCCAACGACACCGACGCAATCAGTGCCTTCTGCGATATGCCAATCGATCAGTTTGCGCAGGCAGGAATAGTCCACCTTGCCATCTTCGTGCATGGGTGTGACGAGTGCCACGATGCTGCCGGTGATCTGGCTGAATGAGGATGTCATGTCCAAGTGCTTGTTAACGTCGTAAAGAAGCATTCTAACTAGAGAGTCAGGCGCCTTGGTGACTGCATGCCCGGATTGGCCGAATCCGGTTTCACGGCGGCAATGCGCTGCAAAAAGCGAGCCGGTTGATCAAGAAAACCTTCTTCAAAGGCGACGATGTGCAGGCTCGCAAAGGCGTGCAGCAATTCCGCCGGCTGCAGCAGAAAATCTGCGCGGCTGGGCTTGCCAACGGTTTCATTTCCAGCGGAGAAGGTTTCATAAATCAGCAAACCGCCTGGGGCCAGACTGGCCGCGATGCGCGGGAAGAGGGGGCGCCACAAATAGTTGGTTACGACGACGACCCCAAATTGCTGCGGGTGCTGGTCACTCTGGAGTGGCCAGGGGCCATTTTCGAGATCGGCCAGAATGACTTGGCCGAACCTTGCAGCCGCCTCCAGTGCCTCGGTGGAGCGATCAACACCAGTGACTGCATGACCCTGCTGGGTAAACCATTTCATATGGCGCCCCCTTCCGCAGGCGATGTCCAGGACCGATTGCCCTGGCGCAAGCAAATGAGACCAGCGCTGGACCCAGGCAGATGCCGGCATGGAGTCCTGCGAAATGTGCGGTTCAGGTCGATTGGTCATACCTGTCGGGTCTAGAAGCAACCCCATACCTGATTTGCCAGCGTGACCAGGAAGTCGGGCCGAGCATAAAGTGAAAACACCGCCAGAAGCAGTCCAACGGCTGCGACGTAGAGCAGAATTTCCTTGCCGTGTTTCACGATTTCAGGTCGTTTGAAGTGCCACAGCGCGGACGATGGAGGCTTCCTTGATCGGAAGATTCACAAGCGCTGCCAGAACGCCTAAGGCGATGGAGATGTACCAGACCAGATCGTAGCTGCCGGTTTGGTCGTACAGGTAGCCACCCAGCCAGACTCCCATGAAAGAACCGATTTGATGACTAAAAAAGACAAAGCCGCTGAGCATAGAAAGATGCGCCACGCCGAAAATCTGTGCCACAGTGGCGTTAGTAGGGGGTACGGTAGAGAGCCAGAGCAACCCCATGACGCTTGAAAACACATAGACGCTCAAGGGCGATAGAGGTACCAGCAAGAACACGCTGATGGCGATGGAGCGAGCGAAATAGATAAAGGCCAGAATGTTCTTTTTCTGCAGTTTCTGTCCTAACGCACCTGCTGCATAGGTGCCAAATACATTGAACAAGCCGATCAGGGCGAGGGCGTAACTAGCCACTTGCGGTGAAAGGCCCTTGTCTCTAAGGTAACTCGGCATATGGACGCCAATGAAGACGACCTGAAAACCACAAACGAAATAGCCAGCCATCAGCAACTGGAAACTTGGGTACTTGAAAGCTTCGATCAGGGCTTGAACAATGGATTGCTCACGTCGGCTCGCATGACCACTGGCGAAGCCCGGCTCGCGCAGGCCCCAAGCCAGCGGAATTGTCATCAAGGTGGCGATGCCAAGGACGATCAATGCCTCCTGCCAGCCCAGGCTGCCGATCAGGAATCCTTCAGTTGGCACCATCAGGAATTGACCAAACGAGCCGGCTGCTGCTGCTACACCCATGGCCCAGGAGCGTTTCTCTGCTGATACGTTGCGACCAATGACACCGTAAATGACGGCGTAAGTTGTGCCGGCCTGCGCCATGCCGATCAGAACACCTGCAGTCATTGAAAACAGCAAGGGGGTGCTGGCAAAAGCCATTCCGGTGAGTCCGAGTGCATAAAAAATGGCACCTCCAACAATCACGCGGAAGGCACCAAAGCGGTCAGCCAGCATGCCGGCAAATATGCCGGAAAACCCCCAAACCAGGTTTTGCAGGGCAATGGCAAAGGCGAAGGTTTCACGACTCCAACCCTGGCTCTGCGTGACAGGCTGTAGCCAGAGACCAAAGCCATGGCGGATGCCCATGGACAGTGTCACGATGGTGGCGCCGCACAGCAGAACCTGCAGCATGGACAGTGGTTTTGGGGATGGATTGCCGGGCATGCCAAATAGAGCTCAGAGTTGCAAGGGGAATCAGTGCCTTTCGCCACGGAGCGAAAGCATCAGCCGCCGATTCTACGTAGTAGCGGCGACAGGCGTGATCGATGCGCGAAAATGGCACGTTGAGATACTGACATTAAGGCGAATAAACTCATGAAGATCGAAAAGAACTGTGCCGTCACATTGCGCTACAAAGTATGCGACATCGCGGGCAAAGTGCTGGAGCAGAGCAGCGAGCCCCTGGCCTATCTGCATGGCGGCTATGGCAATCTATTTCCCAAGGTGGAGCAGGCGCTGGAGGGCAAGACCTCTGGGTACCAGACGACACTCGATCTATCGACGCAGGACGCCTTTGGTGAGCGTGACGAGAGTCTGGCCCAGGTCATCCAGAAGTCGGACTTTCCGCCGGGTGTCAAGGTCGGCGGGCAACTTCAGGCCCAGGGTCCGGACGGGCGTGCGCGTATGTTTACCGTTACGAAGATCAAGGGGCAGTCGGTCATGCTTGATGGCAACCATCCGCTGGCCGGAAAGGCCTTGCGCTTTTCACTTACCGTGACAGAAGTTCGCGCTGCCACTGAGGAAGAGATTGCACACGGTCATGTGCACGGGGCGCACGGCCATCATCATTGATTGCCACCTTGTTGCGCTCCATCATCCCAGCCTTGCACGGTGCGACGCAATTTGCAGTTGCACTTGCTGGGGTGCTGTCCCACCCGTGACCGCCCTGGATTGCAGCGATCCGCGCAGAGACAGCACCTGGAAGACATCGGCTTCAATCAGAGGATTGAACTGTTGCAGTACGTCGAGTGGCAATTCGGACAATTCGAGCTGCCGCGAAATCGCCGTCTTCACGGCATGGGCGACGGTCTCATGCGCGTCGCGAAAGGGCAGCCCCTTCTTCACCAGGTAATCTGCCAGGTCGGTAGCTGTGGCATAACCCAATGAGGCAGCACGTGCCATGGCCTTGGCGTCGACCAGGATGCCGCCTTCGAGCTGTCCAGTCGACGGGTTGGGTTGGCCGCCGATCATTTCAGCAAATATGCGCAGCGTGTCCTTCAGGGTGTCGACCGTGTCAAACAAGGGTTCCTTGTCTTCCTGATTGTCCTTGTTGTAGGCCAGCGGCTGTCCCTTCATCAAGGTGAGGAGGCCCATCAGATGACCCACGACGCGGCCCGTCTTTCCGCGTGCCAGTTCCGGTACGTCAGGATTTTTCTTCTGCGGCATGATGGAACTGCCTGTGGTAAAGCGGTCTGCGATCTTGATGAACGAAAAGCTCTGACTCATCCACAAAACGAGTTCTTCGCTCAAGCGGCTGATATGCACCATGCACAGAGCGGCGGCAGCCGAAAACTCGATGGCAAAATCGCGGTCACTGACTGCGTCCAGCGAGTTTTGGCAAATTTGCGCTTGTCCACTGCCATCAACCATGCCCAGGGTTCTGGCAACCCGTTCGCGGTCCAGCGGGTAACTGGTGCCGGCCAGCGCTGCCGCCCCCAGGGGCAGACGGTTGGTGCGATGCCGAACCTCGCTCATGCGTTCGCCGTCGCGGCTGAACATTTCGACGTAGGCCAGCAAATGGTGGCCAAAACTGATCGGTTGCGCTACCTGCAGATGGGTGAAACCCGGCAGGATGACGTCGATGTTGCTCTCTGCAACATGGAGGAGTGCCGTTTGCAGTTCGCGCAACAACGCACTGATCAAATCTATTTCTCCGCGCAACCACAGGCGGACATCGGTGGCGACCTGGTCGTTGCGTGAGCGACCCGTGTGCAAACGCTTGCCGGCATCGCCCGCCAGCTGCGTCAGGCGTGCCTCAATATTCAGGTGCACGTCCTCCAGGTCGAGTTTCCATTCAAACGTACCAGCTTCGATCTCCGCTGTCACCGTGCTCAAGCCTTGCTCAATGGCATGGCGATCCTGTGGCGAGATGATCTTCTGGGCGCAGAGCATCTCCGCGTGAGCCAGCGAGCCTGCAATGTCGGCTTGCCAAAGCCGCTTGTCAAAAAAAACACTCGCGGTATAGCGTTTCACGAGGTCGCTCATGGGTTCGGAAAACAGGGCTGACCAGGCTTGGGACTTGTTGTTGAATTGGTTGTGTGTCATGCGTTTGAAACCTGGTTTAAAAAGCTGGCCTTCGCAGTCCCATTGGACTGGTGGCAAGGGATCATCAATAATCGGGTCTGCCAAGCGAGCATACGCTCGAATCCTGAATGAAAGACCTGCAAATTTTATCGACCTTCCAGGAACTTCCGCCAGAGCCAGGCGGACCGGCGTCCGCGCCCGCGTTGTTGTTTGATGCCTGCCACGTTGGTGTGGCGCTGCGCGCCGTGCTGTTTGTGGAACTGGTGGTCGGGGTTGGGGCTATGTTCGGTGCGGCCACTTTTTTCGAGTGGGTGACTCGTTTGTCGGTGCTCACAGGTGCTGCTTTGCCGGCTACCCTGGTCTGGCTTATTGCTGCCTGTGGACTGAAAAACCTGATCGCGCTGATGGGGCCGATGCTCCAGCATGCAGCGGGCGTGGCGTTGGGCGCTTTGGCTGGCCTCTGCGGCTGCGCCATGTTGTACATGGCTGGCTGGCAGGAGCCAGTGCCGTGGCTGGCAAGTGCTTTTGCTGGGGCCTTGTTGGCGGCATTGTTGGTGCTGGCGCTGCTGTGGCGCCAGCGCAGCAAAGCGCCAGCACAGACCAAGGCGCGATTGAATGAATTGCAGTCGCGTATTCGACCGCACTTTTTGTTCAATACCTTGAATAGTGCCATCGCACTGGTGCGCGCCGAGCCGGCCAAAGCCGAGGCGCTGCTGGAAGACTTGAGCGATTTGTTCCGTCACGCGCTGGTCGAGCAGGGAGAATCAGTGACATTGGCCGATGAAATTGCGCTGGCTCAACGCTATCTGGCGATAGAGCATGTGCGCTTTGGCGATCGAATCCGGGTCGAGTGGTCGCTCGATGCGGCGGCGGCGACGGCCAAATTGCCACCCTTGTTGCTGCAGCCACTGGTGGAAAACGCAGTGAGGCACGGCGTTGAACCCAGCGCAAGCGGCGCCCAGATCAGAATTTCGACGGAGCGCCGTGGTTCCCGCGTCGTTATCAAGGTCATCAATACCGTTCCAGCCGGGCAGGGCGAATCCGGTAGCGGGGTAGCGCTGGAGAATGTGAGGGACCGGCTGAGTTTGTTGCATGACGTGCAGTGCCAGTTCAGCTGTGTCATGCGAGACGGCATTTTTCAGGTCAGGATCGAGGTGCCGCTGTGATTCCACGAGCCTGCCCATCATGCGCCTGAAGGTGCTACTGGTTGATGATGAGCAACTTGCGCGGGCGCGCCTGCGCACCTTGCTGGCAGACTGCAATGAACCACAAGCCAGCGTTGAGGCGGAGGCAGGTAATGCGACGCAGGCGCTGCAATGGCTGCAGCGCCAATCCTTTGACCTGGCCTTGGTGGACATTCACATGCCGGGAGCCGATGGTCTGGCACTTGCCCAAGCCCTGCGTGCGCTGCCCAGTCCGCCGGCGCTGGTGTTTGTGACCGCGCATGCTGAACACGCCGTACAGGCCTTTGAGCTCGAAGCGCTGGACTATCTGACCAAACCTGTGCGCCTGCAGCGTTTACAGATGGCGTTGGAAAAGGCGGCGCGCTTTGTGCAGGCGCGGCGCGACAAGGAAGCAGTTCCGCCCGAGGAGCTAATGATCATTCAGGAGCGCGGCCGAACAGAGCGGGTGCCGCTGTCCGAAGTGCTGTATCTCAAGGCAGAGCTGAAGTACCTCACGGTGAGAACGCAAACTACCAGTTATCTGATGGAAGGTTCGCTGAGCGAAATGGAAACCAAATACCCCAACCGCTTTCTGCGCATTCACCGAAACGCCCTGGTCACCAAAGGACGTGTGCGCTCGCTTGAGAAACAGCACGATACTGCGGACGGTGAGAGTTGGGGAGTCCGACTCTACGGCATTGAGGAGTCGTTGTTGGTGTCACGGCGACAACTCCCTGCCGTGCGTGAATTGGTGGCTAACCTGTGTTCCTGAGTCCGGCCGCGATGCCGTTGATGGAAATATGGATGCCGCGCTGGATCCGCGCGTCGGTCTGCCCCGAGCGGTAGCGCCGTACCAGTTCGACTTGCAGATGATGCAGTGGATCGATGTAAGGAAAACGGTGGCGAATGGATCGTTGAAGCGCTGCGTTGTGGGTCAGGCGGTGCTTGTCGCCGGTGATGCGGGTCAGCGCATTGGCCGTACTGTGCCACTCAAGTTCAATAAGCTGGAAGATGCTCTTGCGCAGTCGCCCGTCAGACACCAGTTCCGCATAACGCCTGGCCAGTGCCAGATCGCTTTTTGCCATCACCATGTCAATGTTTGATAACAGCGTATTGAAAAACGGCCAGTCCCGGTACATCTGCCGCAGCAACTGCAGGCGCTCCTTGCTGGTGGCCGTGCCTGGTTGACGAAGAAATTGCTCCACCGCAGCGCCAAAGCCGAACCAGCCCGGTAAGGTCAGGCGGCATTGGCCCCAGCTAAAACCCCAGGGAATCGCCCTCAGGTCTTCAATCTTGTTTGTTCCCTTGCGTGATGCGGGGCGCGAGCCAATATTGAGTTCGGCAATTTCACGAATCGGTGTTGAGTCAAAGAAGTACCGGGTGAAGCCGGGGGTTTCGTACACCAGCTTGCGGTAGGCCGCCATGCTGCTTGCCGACAGTTCCGCAGCCGCGTTCAGAAAAGAAGCGCTGGCCGATCTTGTCGTTTGCAGCAGCGTCGCCTCCAGCGTTGCCGCGACCAGGGTCTCCAGATTGCGCCGACCGATTTCGGGGTTTGCGTACTTGGAGCCGATGACCTCGCCCTGTTCGGTCAGGCGTATCTGGCCACGGACCGTGCCTGGAGGCTGGGCCAGAATGGCCTGGTAGCTGGGTCCACCGCCGCGACCGACGGTGCCGCCCCGGCCATGGAACATGCGCAAGGGAATGGGTTTGGTTGAGGCGGCGGCCGCCAGTTCATCAAACACCTTTACCAGGTCGGTTTCGGCCCGGTAGAGTTCCCAGTTGCTCGTGAAGATTCCGCCATCCTTGTTGCTGTCGGAGTAGCCCAGCATGATGTCCTGCTCGCAATACTGGTCGGCCTGGCCACGTTGCACCATGGGCAGTATGCCAGGCAGGGCATAGAACTCTCGCATGATGGGTGCCGCGTTGCGCAAGTCGTCGATGGTCTCGAACAATGGGACCACAATCAGGTCGCAATACGCGCCGACGTCAAGCGTCCCCTGCAACAGACCCACCTCTTTTTGCAACAGAAGAACTTCGAGTAGATCGCTGACTGTTTCGGTGTGGCTGATGATGTAGTGGCGAATGGCCTCCGAGCCGAAGCGCCGACGCAAGACTTTGGCAGCTTCGAAGATGGCCAGTTCACCCTGGGCGCCTGGTGAGTAAGTGGCACCGACGACGCGCAATGGGCGTGCATCGTTCAGCAAATTGAGCAGCAACCGGCGCTTGGCAGCTTCGTCGAGTTCGGCGTAGCCTGACTCCAGGCGCGCCACGGCAAGCAATTCGGCGACCACCGCCTCGTGCTGGTCTGAACTCTGGCGCAAGTCGACCGTCGCCAGGTGAAAGCCAAAAACATCAAGCGCCCGAATCAAGGGCTGCAGGCGCTGCGTTACCAGCGTGCCGCCATGATGTGCCAGCAGTGATGCTTCGATCGTGCGCAAGTCGGCCAGCAGGGCCTGCGCATGGGGATAAGGATTTTGTGGCGCGACGGCGTGGCGTGCCGCCTCACCGCCTGTTAGTTCTTTCAGACTGGCAGCGAGTCGGGCGTAGATGCCGATCAGGGCGCGCCGGTAAGGCTCGTCCTGCCGATGCTCACTGGTGTCAGGGGATCGGTCGGCAAGGGACAGCATTTGCGGCTGGCACTTCACCAGCAACGACGACAGGGACAGTTCGCCGCCCAACAAGTGGACTTCTGTCAGATAGTGGCGCAGTGCCACTTCCGCCTGTCGGCGCAGCGCGTTCTTCAGCGTTCCTTCCGTCACATTGGGGTTGCCGTCGCGGTCGCCACCGATCCACTGACCCATACGCAGGAAACTGTGTACCGGGTAATGCCCGAGTTCGCGTTCCAGGCTGGCATAAACCCTGGGGATTTCCCGCAGAAATGTCAATTCGTAATAGCTCAGCGCATTTTCGACTTCGTCGGCCACCGTGAGTTTCGAGTAGCGCAGGAGACGGGTCTGCCACAACTGCGAAATGCGGGAGCGCATCTGCTGCTCGTTGCCGGCCAGTTCTCGTGGTGTCAGCGTGTCTTTGCCTTGATGAGACCAGGCAGCCCGGATCTTGATGTCGTCACGCACGCTGAGCAAACCGGCAACATCACGCTCTGCGTCCAGAATGCTCTTCCGTTGCACCTCGGTTGGGTGCGCGGTCAGCACGGGCGAGACAAAACTCGTCCCCAGCGTGGCTGCTATCTGTGCCGAACTGATTCCCGCTTGGTGACAACGCAGCAAGGCTGCTTCCAGGCTGCCGGCTTGCATCTGACCAGCGCGCTCGTGGATAGCGCGGCGACGGATGTGGTGGCGATCTTCTGCCAGATTGACCAGGTGGCTGAAGTAGCTGAAGGCACGAATCACGCTCACGGTTTGATCGCTGCTCAAACCTTTGAGCAGCTTCTTCAGCGCCTTGTCGGCCCCGGCATCGGCGTCGCGGCGGAAAGCGACGGACAATTGGCGAATCCGCTCAATAAGTTCGAAGGCGGCGGGTCCTTCCTGCTCACGAATGACATCACCAAGGATTCGACCCAGCAGCCGGATGTCTTCCAGCAGCGGACGTTCATTGACCTTGCTGGCTCCGGGCGATTCCGATTTTGGCTTCTTGATCATGGCATTGGCAGAGCTGAGGTCAAAGAGTCGATCATTAGCCATGCTAGCATCCTGCGTCCGCTTTGGATTACAAGCAAGTTACAACCAAGAAACACAGCTTATGAGCAGTTTGACGATAGCAACACGAGAGAGCCGACTGGCACTTTGGCAGGCGCAGCACGTGAAGTCCTTGCTGGAGCAGCACGGGCACCAGGTCAGCCTGCTGGGCATGACAACCTTGGGCGATCAAATACTGGACCGGGCGCTCAGCAAAGTTGGCGGCAAGGGGCTGTTTGTCAAGGAACTGGAAGTGGCTCTGGCGGACGGGCGCGCTGACCTGGCGGTCCATTCCTTGAAAGACGTTCCGATGGAACTGCCCGAGGGATTCAGCCTGGCTTGCGTGATGGAGCGGGAAGACCCGCGCGATGCGTTTGTGTCCAATCGCTATGCCGATCTGGCCAGTTTGCCGCACGGTGCAGTGGTTGGCAGTTCGAGCCTGCGCCGCATGGCGCTGCTGCGCGCATCACGTCCAGACCTCAGAATCGAGCCTTTGCGTGGCAACCTGGATACGCGACTGCGCAAGCTCGATGACGGGTTGTATGACGCCATTGTGCTGGCTGCAGCCGGATTGAAAAGACTGGGGCTCAAGGAAAGAATTCGTGCCACCTTTGAGCCTGCCATGATGCTGCCTGCCGCAGGGCAGGGAGCGCTCGGAATCGAGGTGCTGAGTGTGCGACAGGATGTGATCGACGCACTGGCAGTGCTGGCGCACCACAACACCTGGCTTGCCGTTTCGGCTGAACGCGCGGTCAGTCGGGCGATGGGTGGCAGCTGCTCGATGCCGCTGGCCGCGTTTGCCACGTTGAAGGGCAAAATCTTGACCATGGATGCGGCCTGGGGCGACCCCGAAGGTGTGCTCGATTTGGTCAGCGTGCAAGCCAGTGCGCCGGTGACGGACCTGGTCAGTGCAGCGGCGTTGGGAACGCAGCTTGCCGCTGATTTGCGCTCACTTGTGCTGGCCAGGGGTGGGTCCCTTGTTGTGACCTGACTCAATCTATGCGCGTTATCGTTACCCGTCCTGAACGTGAAGCACGGCGCTGGGTAATTGATCTGGCAGCGCAGGGTTTTCAGGCGCTGGCATTGCCGCTGATCCAGATTGGCCCAGTTCACAATCAGACGCAACTGACTACAACGCGGCAGCAACTGGCCAGCTATGCCGGTGTCATGTTTGTCAGTGCCAATGCCGTAGACTATTTTTTTGCTTCCGACACGTCGCTGGCTGCTGGCTTGAATGCGAGCGGCCATGGCAGAACCAGGGCATGGGCCACTGGCCCCGGCACCGCCAAGGCGCTGCTGCGCGCCGGCGTTGCGCCTGAACGACTGGATGTGCCGCCAAGCGACGCTGCGCAATTCGATTCTGAAGCCTTATGGCAAGTCGTAGCGCCACAGGTGCGCGCAGCGGATCGCGTGCTGATTGTGCGCGGTGCCGACGCAATCGATGGTGAGGAGTTGACTGCTGGCGGTGGTCGGGACTGGTTCGCCGGAAAAGTTGCGGCCGCGGGGGCGCAGGTGGAACTGGTTGCCGCCTACCAGCGTCAGGTGCCAATTTTCAGCGCGGATGAGCGTGCGCTGGCGCGTCAGGCGGCGCGTGACGGTTCCGTCTGGTTGTTTAGCAGCGCCCAGGCGGTGCGCAATCTTCAAGCGGCTTGGCCCGAACAAAGCTGGGTTCACGGGCACGCGCTGGCAACGCATGCGCGGATTGCTGCGGCCGCACGAAGCGCTGGGTTTGGTGTTGTTTTGGAGTCTCGACCAACACTGCCGGACGTGTTGGCAGCGCTAAAATCAAGCGATGAACTCCGATGCCAAGGCCCAAGCCGATGACCTGACTGCCGTGGCTGCCGGTGTCGATCAACCGTTGCCTCCGGCGAAATCAACCAGCGCACCGCGCTGGTTCATCGTCAGTCTGGCAGTGTTGTCCACGGTGGGACTACTGTCCAGTGCCTTCCTATGGCAAAAGTTGTCGTCGATGCAGGAGCAACTGGCACGTCAAAGCGCCGATGCAGGACTTCAATCAACGGAAGCCCGGGCCATTGCCCGACAGGCCCAGGAGCTGGCCCGCGAGGCGGCCGCGCGCGTGGCAGTGTTTGATGCCAGGCTAAGCGAGGTCTCGTTGCAACGCACGCAGCTCGAAGAACTGATGCAGAGTTTGTCGCGTTCACGCGATGAAAATATGGTGGTTGACATCGAATCGGCCATTCGCCTGGCGCAGCAACAGGCCCAATTGACCGGCAGCGTCGAACCCCTGCTGGCGGCGCTCAAGAGTGCTGATCAACGAGTCGCGCGCGCCGCACAACCGCGTCTGACACCCCTGCAACGGGCGATCGGGCGCGATATTGACAGGATCAAATCCGTTGCGATCAGCGATACACCAGGCCTGTTGGTAAAGCTCGACGAATTGGTGCATCTTACCGATGAACTGACGCTTGCCAATGCGGTGCCAGCAACGCGTGCGTCCAGCGCCGTCAAGCGCGAGCCTTCTGACGCGGCCTCGACCCTGTGGCTGCGCAGCTTGCAGGTACTGCGTGATCAGGCCAGTTCGCTGCTACGGGTCAGCCGGATCGAGCAACCGGAGGCGGCTCTATTGTCCCCTGAGCAGTCCTTTTTCCTGCGCGAAAATTTCAAACTGAAATTGCTCAATGCCAGACTTGGTTTGCTAGCCCGTCAACTCGACTCGGCACGCGCCGATTTGGCAGCCGCCACGGTTTCACTGAATCGCTATTTTGATCCAGGTTCGCGCAAGACGCAGCTGGTGGCCTCCATGCTGCAGCAGGTTCAATCGCAGATGAAAACACTGCAGATTCCGCGTGTCGACGAGACTCTGGCGGCGCTCGCAACTGCGGCCGCTGGACGTTAGCGATGCGCTCGGCATTGTGGTTTCTGGGATTGTTTGGTGTCGCGGTTGCTGCCGCGCTGTTTGCTGGCAACAATCAGGGAACAATCACGCTGTTCTGGCCCCCTTACCGCGTCGATCTGTCGCTCAACCTCGTGCTGCTGGTGACGGCCCTTTTGTTTATTGCAGTGCATCTGGCATTGCGTGCCCTGGCAGCACTTTTTGCGATGCCAGGCTTGGCGCGACGCTGGCGCATCCAGCACCAGGAGCGCATGATTGCGCAAGCCTTGCTTGACGCGATATCGCAATTGATTGCGGGACGCTTCGTTAGGGCAAGAAAAGCTGCCGAAATTGTTCTTGCACGTGACCGTGCCATGACCGCGAGCGGTGAACCACTGGCTTACTCTGCTCGCCTGCGTACCCTGTCACACCTGCTGGCGGCCGAAAGCGCGCAGGTGCTGCAGGACAAAACGGCCCGCGAAGAACATTTTCGTTCCGCCCTGGAGCAGAGTTCAAGCCGCGAGGCGCAGGAAATGCGCGACGGAATCCAGTTGCGCGCCGCGCGCTGGGCGCTGGAGGACAGAGACGCGCCGGGAGCTCTTGCCTGGATCGACGATCTGTCGCAGGGGGCCTCACGGCGCACCATTGCCTTGCGCTTGCGTCTGAAGGCGGAGCGCCTTGCACGCCAACCGAAGCTGGCCCTGGAAACTGCGCGCTTGCTGGCCAAGCATCGTGCTTTTTCGGAGGCGGCAGCACTCGGTTTGCTGCGCGCATTGGCGCTCGAACTCGTTGCGACGGCGCACGATCCGGAACAGCTATTGGCGGTCTGGCAGCAGCTTGACAATGCAGAAAGAGCAACACCCGAGGTGGCGCTGGAGGCCTGCCGGCGTCTGCTGCAGATGGGTGGCGATGTGGACACCGCGCTGGCCTGGTTGCTGCCGGTGTGGGAACGAATGGTGGATGGCCTGGGCACACTGACGGAAGTTCAGCGCATCGGGCTTGTGCTGGGTATGGAGAATGGCTTTGCCGCCGCGTCAGGCACGCCGCAGGCGCTTTGGCTGAGCCGGATCGAGCAGGCACAAATGGCCAATCCAGGGGATCCGATTTTGCAGTATCTGGCAGGGGTCACCTGTTTGCGCCTGCAGTTGTGGGGCAAAGCACAACAGTTGCTAAAGCAATCGCTGCCGCGGTTGCATAACCCAGGACTGGAGCGAAGCGCATGGGCAGCGCTGGCTGAACTCGCAGAGCAACGCAGCGACACGGCTGAGGCGGCGCAGGCGTGGAAGATGGCCGCAAAATCCGGGATGCCGTAGTCGCCCGAGGTTTCACGATGCATTGAAAAGGGCGCACAAGGCGCCCTTTTTTGCTTCTGCTACCAGCTGCGGTGCTTATTGGGGTGCTTCAAATGGCAACTCCATCGTGCGCAAATTGCGTTTGGTCTCGACCAGGATCAGCGGTCCTGTGTCGACTTCGACCAATGCCGGGCGCTCTCTTGGAATATGAATCTGCTTCGGTTCAGCCGCGATCGCTGCCTGCACCGCTGCAATTTTCGCGGCATCGGAATTTACCCAAGTCAAACCCGAACTTGCGGCGATCTGGGCCAATTCGTCCAGGGGCAGTGAAAACGCCTGCAACTTGGGCATGGCAACGGCGTCGACTTTGGCGGTTGGCGCTGGAGTCACTTTAGTGACCGGTGGCATTTCGACCTGGCTTTCGGGTGCCACAGCCGGTGGTGTCACAGGCAGCGCTGGAACTGGCGCGCTGTTGTCCGTTGTGAAATAGGACCGGCGCGGCTCTTCGACGAACTCCTGCTGCGCTGCCGGAGTAGCCTGTTCCTGTCGCTCGCCTTGTTCGGAGCGATCTGTGCGGGGCGCGCGATCACGTCCGTAACGATCTCGTGGGCGTCGTTCACGCACTGGCGTTCCTTCGGTCGGGGAAACCGAGTCGGTTGGCGCGTCGGCGCGCTCTGTTGTGCTATCCGTTCCTGGCAAATCCGAGCGTGGAGCTTCATCCGGGCGCCGGTTCCGGTCTGGCCTGCGCTCAGCGCGAGTGTCCGCCCTGGGTTCGCCACGGTTGCCGCGCTCACGCCCTGGATTGCGCTGTGGACGTTCAGCATTCCCCTGGTCCACTGCGCTTGCCGGGGGTGCCGCTAGGTTCGCATTGGTTTCAACTGGCACGGACCGGCCATCCGCATCGATTCGCTCACGCTGACCCGGTGCGGGTCGGTCTGTGCGAGGACCTCTGCCACCGCGACCACCACGACCCTCTGGTCGACCACCGCGGCCCGAGCGAACATCATCTCGACCTTCACCGCGTGGCTCGTTTCTTCGCGCTCCCTCACGGCCTGGCCGGATTTCGCGCTTGTCGTCTGTGGCCGTGCTAGGCTTGGCTGTCGCAACGGGAACGGGCGCAGGCGCAAAGAGGTTCTTCAGCCAGCCGAAGAAACCTGTCGGCGCAGATGCGGCGACTACCGGCTTGGCGGCTGCGCGCGGCGCTGCTACCACCGGTTTGGGTGACTCCGGCTTCGGGATGGCAACCGGTGCCGGCGCATCGGGCAGCACACCCTTGATGACAGGAGTCTGTTTGTTGGTCGGTTCCTGCGAGCGACGCGTTACCGCAACCGCGTCTTCCGCTTCTTCGGCCATTTTGTAGCTGGGCTCAACGTTGTCCAGGCGTGGGTCGTCATGTTTGAGTCGTTCCAGCTTGTAATTTGGTGTTTCCAAGGTCTTGTTGGGCACCATCAGCACGTTGATGCGCTGCTTGATTTCGATCTTGGCAATCTCGGCGCGCTTTTCGTTGAGCAGGAAAGAAGCGACTTCGACCGGAACCTGGCACAGCACCGAGGCCGTGTTGTCCTTGAGTGACTCTTCCTGGATGATGCGCAGAATTTGCAGTGCGCTTGATTCGGTGTCACGGATATGGCCGGAGCCGCCACAACGCGGGCAGGGAATGGAAGCGCCTTCGGACAGGGCCGGGCGCAGGCGCTGGCGGCTCATTTCCATCAGACCAAATTTGCTGATGGTGCCGAACTGGACGCGGGCGCGGTCTTGCCGCAGCGCGTCGCGCAATCGGTTTTCCACGTCGCGGCGATTACGGCTTTCTTCCATGTCGATAAAGTCGATCACGATCAGGCCACCCAGATCGCGCAAACGCATCTGGCGCGCCACTTCATCGGCGGCTTCCAGATTGGTGCGGGTCGCGGTTTCCTCGATGTCGCCACCCTTGATGGCGCGGGCCGAATTGACGTCGACCGACACCAAAGCTTCGGTGTGGTCGATCACGATCGCCCCGCCACTGGGCAGTTGCACGGTGCGGGCATAGGCCGATTCGATCTGGTGCTCGATCTGGAAACGGCTGAACAGCGGCGCGTCGTCACGGTAGCGCTTCACGCGCGCGGCGTGTTCCGGCATGACGTGGGCCATGAACTGCTGGGCTTGTTCATAGACGTCGTCGGTGTCGATCAGGATGTCGCCGATGTCGTTGTTGAAGTAGTCGCGGATGGCGCGGATCACCAGACTCGATTCTTGGTAAATCAGGAACGCGCCCTTGGCACCCTTGGAAGCACCGTCAATGGCGGTCCAGAGTTTGAGCAGGTAGTTCAGATCCCATTGCAGTTCCGGCGCGGCGCGGCCGATGCCTGCCGTGCGGGCAATGATGCTCATGCCGTTGGGGTATTCGAGCTGGTCCAGCGCTTCCTTGAGTTCAGCGCGGTCTTCGCCTTCAATCCGGCGCGAGACGCCACCGCCGCGTGGATTGTTGGGCATCAGCACGACATAGCGGCCGGCCAGTGAGACAAAGGTGGTCAGGGCTGCGCCCTTGTTGCCACGCTCTTCTTTTTCAACCTGAACCAGCAGTTCCTGGCCTTCGCGGATGGCGTCCTGGATGCGCGCCTGACTGACAGAGACACCTTGCTGAAAGTATTGTCTGGAAATTTCCTTGAACGGCAGAAAACCGTGCCGGTCCTCACCATAATCTACAAAACAGGCTTCCAGCGAGGGCTCGACGCGCGTGACCACGGCCTTGTAGATATTTCCCTTGCGCTGCTCGCGCCCTTCAATTTCAATTTCGTAGTCGAGCAGTTTTTGTCCATCGACAATGGCCAGCCGGCGTTCTTCCGCCTGCGTAGCATTAATCAGCATCCGTTTCATGGGTAGCGTTCCTTCAATTCAAATAACAAACCAGCTCATGACGAGCTATTGATACCGGAACTGACGCTTTGAAATGAGGAGGAATTGCCGGAGAACCAGGACTTAAACAATAAGTCTCGGTGTAGGCGCGTGGAGGGGAGCGAAGAGGCTTGGCTGTGGAAAGGCTATCTTGTAAACAGCGGGTTGCGCCCAGTTCATGGGCACGGATGGCCGATCAATGCCAACTAACGGGGCGAAAACGTCCCGCAGGCAATTGACAATCAGACTCATCAACACAAACATCTTGCTTCATTCCATTCACAGACAGAACGTCTGTGAACTTGGGGTATTCCATTTCAGTGTTTCAACGCGTCGCCTTGACCGTTTGCTTTGCAGGCCACCTCAAGCAACTGGCTCGAGGTCTGCGTGCGTTGGCAAACGGCGGTATCGACATTACTAGAGGGGCTGGTGATGGGGGTGAACTAAACTCCACCTAAACTATGACTTAACTTGTCGTCAAATCAACCACTTACAGCGCATCGCTAGTGAAACACATTATAGGGGGCAATGAAGCCTCACCGCTGCCCCAGGTCAAAACGGTCGTCGTCAGCGAAGACTGTGCGGGTCAGCGATTGGACAATTTCTTGCTGCGCCAACTCAAGGGTGTGCCCAAAACCCACGTCTATCGAATCATCCGCAGCGGCGAAGTAAGAATCAACAAAGGCCGGGTATCGGCGGATTCCCGGGTCCAGTCCGGTGATGCCGTGCGCCTGCCGCCAGTGCGAATTTCACAGCGGATAGCTGAAAAGACGATGGCGATGGCAGAGAACGCGGCGCGCGAGGCACCGCGTCGCGATTTTTCCATTCTGTTGGAAGACGAGCATTTGGTCGCGATTGACAAGCCAGCCGGGCTCGCGGTCCATGGCGGCTCGGGCGTCAGCTTTGGCGTGATCGAACAATTGCGGATGGCAAGACCAGAGGCAAAATTCCTGGAGTTGGTACATCGCCTGGACCGGGACACCAGCGGCATCTTGTTGATTGCCAAGAAGAGGAGTGCCCTAAAGCACTTACAGGATCAGTTTCGCGAACGCGAGACCGGCAAGACCTATCTGGCCATGGTCGCCGGGCCCTGGCCAGCGAACAAGAAGGTGCTTGACAAGCCCTTGCACAAATACCTGTTGCCTGACGGTGAGCGTCGCGTCAAGGTGGTGGCGCGCGATGACCCGGACGGCATGTCTTCGGTCACTCTGGTCAAGGTGCTGCG
>CAITZZ010000413.1 GCA_903897005.1 uncultured beta proteobacterium
CTTCAGCAGCTACTCGAACGCACGTCAGTGGGGGGTGCACGACTCGATACCCAAGATTGCGTTCGGTCGCATCGATGCCGAGGGTGAGCGCCTGTGGATGCCGATTTCGGTGGAGGTGCACCACGCGATGATGGACGGCCTACACGTGGGCCGCTTTGTCGAAGGCTTCGAGGCAGCGCTGCAGGAGCCGCAGGCTTGGCTGGCAAGACAGCCGTCCGACGGACAAACTTCATGACATCTGCAAGCAGCACGCGCACCTTTCTCTGGCACGATTACGAGACCTTTGGCACGCAGGTGCGGCGCGACCGGCCGGCCCAGTTTGCCGGCATTCGGACCGACTCCGATCTCAACGAGATCGGTGAACCGGTCATGCTGTACTGCCAGCCGGCCAACGACTTCCTGCCTGATCCCGAAGCTTGTCTGATCACCGGAATCACGCCCCAACTGTGTCTGGAGAAGGGCTTGCCTGAATACCAGTTTGCTGCGCGCATAGAGCAGTTGCTGGCGGCGCCCGGAACCATCGGCGTGGGCTACAACACGATCCGTTTTGACGACGAGATCACGCGCTTCATGTTCTGGCGCAACCTGATCGACCCGTACGGCCGGGAGTGGCAGAACGATTGCGGCCGCTGGGACCTGCTTGATGTGGTGCGCACCGCCTATGCCTTGCGACCCGAGGGTATCGTCTGGCCGACCAAACCTGACGGTAGCGCCAGCTTCAAGCTGACGGATCTGACGGCCGCCAATGGCCTGGCGCATGAGACTGCGCACGACGCCCTGAGCGATGTGCGCGCCACGATTGCGCTGGCGCGGCTGATCAGGATGGCGCAGCCTCGTTTGTTTGATTTTTGTCTTGGTCTGCACAAGAAGGACCGGGTTGCTGCGGAACTTGGTTTGCCCACGACGCCAGCCCAGGCCAAGCCGTTCCTGCATGTCTCGGGCATGTTCCCGGCCACGCGGGGTTGCCTGGCCCTGATGTGGCCGCTGGCCATGCACCCCACCAACAAGAACGAGTTGATTGCCTGGGACCTGGCGCAGGATCCGGGCGCACTGGCATCGATGAACGTCGACGAGATCCGCTTGCGCCTGTTCACAAAGACCGATGCCTTGCCTGAGGGCATGACACGCTTGCCGGTCAAGAGTGTGCATCTGAACAAGTCGCCGATGGTGATGGGCAACTGGAAAATTCTCTCGCCGCAGCTGGCACAGCGCTGGGGCTTGGGCCTGGATGCACAGCTCAGGAACGCCGAGAAGGCGCGCGATCTGCCCGACATGAGTGGCATCTGGCCTGAGGTGTTCAAGCGGGCCAAGGAGGCGCCACCCGATGTCGATGAGGATCTTTACGGTGGCTTTGTGGGCAACGCGGACCGGCGCCGGCTGAACCAGTTGCGGGAGTTGACTGCGGACAAACTGGCTGCAGCGCGACCGGCGTTTGACGATCCGCGCCTGAGCGAGTTGCTGCTGCGCTACCGGGCACGCAATTTTCCGCACAGCTTGTCAGAGCAGGAGCAGCAGACCTGGCAACAGCACCGCAGCGCGCGCTTGCTGCAGGGCGAAGCGGGCGCCCGTACCCTGCAGGCGCTGTTCGATGAGTTGGACCGATTGGTGGAAAACGCCGACGAACAGGGCGAAGCGCTGCTGGGTGCGCTGTACGATTACGCTGATTCGATTGCGCCGTAGTTTGAGCCCGCCCCACGGGTATCTGGCAGCGCCAGGCAGGATCATTGATATATTAGGGCTTGCTGAGCGCCAGATTTCCACACGGCGCGATTGAATCTGCGGCTGAGAACACCATGTCTGAAAAGAAGCCTTTTGAAATTGCACGTGAAACGCTCAAGCAGCTTTCTGTGCGCAAGCTTGCCCCGACGCCAGCCAACTATCAGGACCTTTACAGCGAAGTCTCCGGCGTACCCGCCGAGCATCCTTTCCCCGTGGAGCGCCTGCGCAGCATCGCCCAGGAGCTAGCCATGCGCACGCCTGGACAGCAACGGCAAAAGGGCCTGCTTGACTCGGCTATCGGTCAGCTCAACTGGGACGGTGTGAAAGCGGCTCTCGTGGCCTATGGCGATTGCAGCCCGGCGGTGCCGGCGCACAGCAGCGTCAGTTTGCCGCCGCCGAGCGCGCCGTCGCAAAGCAATGGATCGCTTGCTGCGCAGTCTCTGGCGACCGAATTTCTTGAGCAAGTTGCCCGCCTGATTGAGTACGCATTGCCCGCACTTGGTAATGATGATGCCCGCTTTACCGAGCA
>CAITZZ010000414.1 GCA_903897005.1 uncultured beta proteobacterium
CATGAAGGCGCCGCTCTGGCTCAGCATGACCGAATTGCGTTGCGGCTTCTTTTGCGGCTTGGGCAATCGCTCCAGCGGAATGAACCATGAATCGTAGTGGCCGGGGTGCGAGACCACACCCAGGCAGTTGGCGCCCAGAAAGATCGGGCCACCACCGGCCGTCCCGTGGGCAGCATTGATGCGCGCCGCCAGCAAGGCGGCCGGCTCGACGCTCTTGGCGGTCTCACCCAGGCCACCCGGAATCAACATCACCGACTCCACCACGCCGCTTTCGATGATCTCGTCAACCAGGCCGGGGACGGCATCGGCGCCGACCGCGACGATCAGCAGGTCGAGCTTGTGCGCCAGCGCCTTCAGGTTGGCGACACAGGGAATCCCATCCACTTCGGCGTCGTCCGGACGAATCACAGTCAGCTGCGTCTTGGGGTAACCGCTGCCAACGAGATTGCGCAGGATGATGCGGCCAAAGTTCATGCTGGTCGCCGAGACACCGATGACGCCGATGGAAGCGGGGTGCAGCAACTTGTCGATCTTGGCAATCGGGCGCGGCAGGCGTGTGGCGGGCGGCTTCGCCAGCGTACATTCGGCCTGGCTGACGAAGAGCTTGCCCTGGTTCAGATGCAGCGTGAGCTGCAGTGTCTGCAGCATGAAGGGACTGCCAGGATGGTCGTCGCCACTCAGGTCCAACAATCGATCAAAGAACAGAATCAACGGTTCGTCCGGCGCAGGCCTTTGCTGGCGCTGCTCGCTCAGCAGCAGTTTCTGCCAGGCCAAGGTCTGCTTGAAGCGCTGCAGAAAATCCTGTCCACTGCTCATGGTCGCCAGGGCCTGCGCTGCAGCGCGCCCCTTGCAGAAATGGCTCGCGTCGAGCTCGCCGTCAAGGCCACCCAGGCCGGCGCTGATCACATGGCCAAATTCACGGCTGTGCTTCAGACTGACGCGCAGTTGGACATCGGCGTGCGAAGGCTCTGCCTGACTCGCTGTTGTGCAGCCCAGAGCACCGAGCAGGGTCTGCAACGCGGCGGAATCGAGCGTCTGGCGATCACTCTGCACCGCCTGCGCAATGAGCGCAGCGGCTACCTCGTGGACGGTTGCTGGTGCGTTGCTGACGGGCTGTTGCATGGTGTGTCTCCGCTGGACCGTTGAGCGATCCTTTGAGGGCAACTATAAATCATCGGGCGCGAGCATGGCCGTCAAAGGCGGGTATCAGTCACAGCTGCGGTCGTCATGTAGTCCCACAACCTGGTACTAGCGCCGTTGCTGACCTCCAGACTGGAACCTTTGCGCCTTGTCAGAGGTGGTTTGCATTCCGACGAGTTGAAGTTGGAACCTGGGGTCATTGCCGAAACCAACGGCATCCAAATGATGGACGATTACGCGATTGCTGAGGAGGTCCGATCAAACGCCCGTGTTGTCCACGTCTGAGCTGAGTTCGTTGCTGCGGCAAGACTACGGCGGGTGTGAGCTACCGACTGGCGATGAGTTCCATCAAATACGCTCATCTCCGGGCACGGGTGCCAGGTCAGGCACTCGCGCACGCACTCGGTCAAACTTTGCTCGGTCACTTGAAGCGGCACGCGCCTGAAAAAATGCTTCGGTGTTCAGCGCTGAAATTTTTTCAGCGACAGCGGTGACGATGAATTGATTCAAAGAAGCGTTGTCCTGTGCCGCCAATTGTTTGGCACATTGATGCAATGAATCGGGCAAACGCAAGGCAACTTGGCTCATGATGTTTTCTCCACAAGTTTCAAAAAATCGGCAGGTGTGCAAGCACTTGGCCCCAGACGCACTGACCCCATCAGTCGGTGCCGCTGCACAGGCGGGTCAAAGTCGCGCAAATTAAAGCTGACCAGGTGCGTTGCCGCGCCATTGATCGCAGCTTCTAGCACCATCTCATCGTTCGGGTCGCGCAACTGCGGCCGCCATAAGAAATGCGACTTGACAGGTTCCACCCTGGCGCACAGGGCATTGAGAACATCGTCAATGTCCTGCATCGAAAGTTGATGCATTTTCACGATCTCTGTGCGCTTCAGAACGGCTTCATATTCCAACCACAAGGCGGGTGAGGCCAGCAAAGCAAAGCGCCCGTCCATGGCCAGATCGAGCAGGGCAAAGGATGCACCACGACGGCTTGTGAAGGCCGCAACCAGGACATTGGTATCAAGGACTGCACGCAAATTCATACTATTGCCGATGATATCACTTTCGGCCAAAGCCGCACGTTCAGATGGCTGAGTCAGTGGTATTTTCAGTGTGGTGATTCTCTCTGAAACAACTTGCGCACCACGCCGCGCAACCAGCTGTGAGCGAGATCCGGACTGGCACTCTGGTGCCACAGCATGCTGACCTCGTAGCGCGAGCCGTGTTCGGGCAGCTTCCAGATCTTGACCTCGTAGCGCGGCGCCAGTGAGTTGGCGTACATCAGGGGCACGATGGCCATCAGGTCGGTGCGCGTTACCAGTTCGGGCAGCGCGCCGTAATGGCGGGCCCGCAGCACTATGCGCTCGTTGAGCCTCAGCTCACTGAGCATCAAATCGATGCTGCCGTGAAAGGTGGCGGCTGGCGAGGCGACCGCGAGCGACGCGCTGGCAAGCTGCGTTGCACTCAATTGAGCGCCGGAGCGCCATTTGGGTGGGCGCCAGTTGCTGGCCGTGATGGCAACAAAGTTTTCCTGAAACAGCAACTCGCTGGCCGTCGAGCCGCGCTTGCCCTGCAGAATGCCAATGGCCAGGTCAATTTCATGCGCGTCCAGCGCGGCGCTGACCTCCGGTGCGGCGACCGCGATATTCGAGATATGGCTGCCCGGCGAGTGTGTCCGCAGCGCCTGCGCCAGCGGCGGCAGGAACATCATCTCGCCCAGGTCCGATAGTGAGAGTCGCCAGTGCACATGGCTGTTGGCCGGATCGAATTCCTCGGCGCTGCTGACCGTGCTTTCCAGCAGATGCAACTGTTCGATCACGGCCGGCACAATGCGTTGCGCCTTGCGCGTCGGGTGCAAACCGCTGGGTGAGCGCACAAACAACTCGTCACGAAAGATGGTGCGCAGCCGCGCCAGCGCGTTGCTGGTCGCCGGTTGCGACAGCGCCAGATGGCGCCCGGCCTCGGTGACTGAACCAAAGCGGTACACCGCACACAGGACGCGCAGCAGGTTGAGGTCCAGTTGTCTGAAATTCATATAAGGGTTTATCCTGATTATCTGTTTGGTGAATGTAGCTGATTCTAAAAATCAATTAGACGGATGGCGACAAAGCGCCTAAATTCGGCGTCAGACAAAACCCTTGCGGAAACACAACCATAAGGAAATCTGCTAGGTGATGGTTCGTAGACAGAGATCGAGAAGGAGACGACAAGGTGCTTGAGATCATCATCCAGGGTCGCGGTGGCCAGGGTGCTCAGACTGCCGGCAACCTGCTGGCGGGCGCGTTCCATGCGCAGGGTCTGCATGTGCAGTGCTTTGCCAGTTACGGCGGAGCGCGCCGCGGCACACCCGTGAACTCCTACATCCGGGTCGACCAGCGCCCGGTGCGGGTGCGCTGTGACATCGAGCGCGCCGATGCCATTCTGTGCTTTGACGCCAGCCTGCTGGAAGGCCGGCTGCTCGCAACCGCCGATGAGCGAACGCTGATTGTCGTGAATTCGGCGCGCAGTGCGGCGGACTTTGCGCAGATCCTGCCCGGCAAACGGGTGATCCCGATTGATGCGCTGACGATTTCCCGCCAGCAGGGTCTGGGGCGGATCGTCAACTCGGCACTGCTGGGAGCGCTGGTGCGTGTGATCGAAGCGCCCTCACTGGCGGTGCTGACGCAGGCGCTGGTGGACAACGCACCCAAGCACCACGACGAAAACGTGGCGGCCTGTACCGAAGGTTACCGCTGTGCAGACCAGCAATTGCTCGGGAGCATGGCATGAGCGCCGCGACAAGCGTGGGGGCTCCTGCTCCCACTCCCATTCCTGCGACCTGGACCACGGGCAGCACGACGGCCATCAAGACCGGCACCTGGCGGGCCTCGCTGGCGCGCCACATCAAGGCGCCTGCACCCTGTCATGGCGCGTGTCCGGTCGACGGCGATATTGCC
>CAITZZ010000415.1 GCA_903897005.1 uncultured beta proteobacterium
GGCACAAGGTCGTCGTCGGTTTGAGCGGGGGTGTTGACTCTGCGGTGACCGCCTGGCTGCTCAAGGAGCAGGGTTATGAGGTTGTCGGCATTTTTATGAAGAACTGGGAAGGTGACGACGACTCAGAGTACTGCTCCTCGAACATCGACTTTGTTGACGCTGCAGCGGTGGCCGATGTCATTGGCATCGAGATCGAGCACGTCAACTTTGCCGCCGAATACCGGGACCGGGTTTTTGCCGAATTCCTGCGTGAGTACCAGGCCGGGCGCACGCCCAATCCGGACATCCTTTGCAATGCCGAGATCAAGTTCAAGGCCTTTCTGGACCACGCGCTGCGCCTGGGTGCACACCGTATCGCCACCGGGCACTACGCCCGCGTGCGCCAGAACCCGCAGACACAAAAGTACGAGTTGCTCAAGGGCCTGGATCCGTCCAAGGACCAGAGCTACTTCCTGCACCGACTGAATCAGGATCAGTTGTCGAAGACGCTGTTCCCGATCGGCGAATTGCACAAGACCGAGGTGCGGCGTGTTGCCGCCGAAATTGGCCTGCCCAATGCCAGGAAGAAGGACTCCACCGGCATCTGCTTCATTGGCGAGCGGCCGTTCCGCGATTTCCTGAATCGCTATATCGCCATGCAAGCAGGCCCGATCAAGGACGACAAGGGGCGCACCATTGGCGAGCACGTCGGTTTGAGTTTCTACACCCTGGGCCAACGTCAGGGACTGGGTATCGGCGGCATCAAGGCCAAAGGGGCGCAGCGAGGTGGTGGCGAGCACGCTCCCTGGTTTGTCGCGCGCAAGGATATGGAGAAAAACACCTTGTGGGTGGTGCAGGGGCACGAGCATGCCTGGCTGCAGTCCACTGCGCTGCAGGCCGATGACGCCAGTTGGGTGGCGGGGCTAGCACCGGCGCCGGGTCCTTTGAGCGCCAAGACACGCTACCGGCAGGCCGACGCAGCCTGCACGCTGAGCCTGGACGGCGAAGCAACTTTCAGTCTGAGCTTTGCACAGCCGCAATGGGCAGTCACGCCGGGTCAATCAGCCGTGCTGTATCAAGGCGAGGTGTGTCTGGGCGGTGGCGTGATTGCATCCTCGCCGATCGGCTTGACGACAAGTCCACTCAAGTAAAATGCACCGCGAAGCGACGGTCGTCGCGTTCTATCCCCACTCTGAGAGGTGATCACAATGCGTTGCATGCGCTGGATTCTTGCCGTGCTGCTGCTGCTGCCAGCGCTGGCTCTGGCGGCACCGGCGGCGGCGACCCCTTTTCGTATCGGAGTCGCGCCGCATTCGAGTGCGCGCGTCATCATCGAGATGTACCAGCCCTTGCGCCTGCACCTGGAGCAGGTCCTGCAGCGACCCGTGGACATTGTCACGGCGCCCGATTTCACCGAATTTGCGCGGCGCGCCATGGCGCAGGACTACGACATTGCCATCACCACCGGCCACCAGGCACGTCTGCTGCAAACCGACGCCCGTTACCTGACGCTGCTGACCTACCAGGCCGATTTCAAGGCTGTCGCGCTGGTCGCTGCCAAGAGTCGCTACCGTGAGCCCAAGGACCTGGCCGGCAGCACCGTGATCGGCCTCTCACCCTCATCACTGGTAACGCTGTGGGGACAGCACTGGCTGCTTCGCAACGCCGTGGCCAACGCCACGCTGCAGTATGTCAGCGCCTCCGACAGTGTCGGTCAGTTGCTGCTCAAGGGCGAGGGCAGCGCCGGCTTCATGTCGCTGGCCAACTTCCAGAACCTGCCCCCGCCTGTGCGCGAACAGTTGCGGGTGGCGGCCGAAAGTCTGCCCATGGCGGGTCGCGTCTATGTTCTCAATGCGCGCCACACCAAGCAACACGCGGGCATCCTGACAGCCCTTTGGGCGTTTGCCGAAACACCTCAAGCCAGACAATATTTTGCCAAGCACCAGCTGGGTGGCTATCGCGCCCTGGAAACACGTGAGTTGATCGAACTGGACCCCTATGCCAATGAAGTTCGTCTGGTGTTGAAACAGGCCAAGTAATGCACTTCACTCCCTGGCGCACGGTGCGCGGCCGACTGGTGCTCGCAGCGCTGCTGGTGGAACTGGTCATGCTGGCCATTCTGGTGGGCAACAGTCTGCGCCTGCTGCACGAGGCGATGGGGGAACAGGCACGCGAGCAGGCCGAACAGATCGCACCGGTACTCTCGGCAGCGCTGGTGGCACCCCTGGCGCAGTACGACTACGCCACGGTGCAGGCGATCCTGAACGAAAGCCAGGCGATTCGCGGCATCGATTACCTGGCGGTGACTGACAGCGCTGGCACCATTGTCGCTACCAGCGGCTGGCCCAGCGGCAAGCCGCTACCCCCGGTTGACGCGCGTTTTTCACTGGATGACAACCCACCGCGCTATGACCTGGCACTGCCGATCAAGCTGGCTGGCCAATCGCTCGGTACGCTGCAATTTGGCCTGGATTTGAAGCGCATCCTGATTGCGCGGAAAAATCTGCTGACCCAGGGCGTCCTGATTGCGATCAGCGAATTGCTGCTGTCGGCGGGCCTCTTGACCCTGCTGGGTCTGCTCATCACGCGCCAGCTCTCGCTGCTGACCGCAGCCAGCCTGAACGTCGCGCAGGGACAGTTGACGCCGGCCCCAGTGCCCGAGGGGCTGGACGACGTCGGTCGCCTGGGTGCGGCTTTCAATGTCATGTCGCGCGCCATTGCCGAGCGCGTAGAACAGCTGACCCGGGCCAACGAAGAAACAGCCCGCATTGCCGCTTCCTTGCAGGACCGCACCGAGCAGCTCAACGCCATCTTTGACTTGAGTCCGGATGGTTTTGTCTCCTTTGACGCCCAGAGTCACGTCAAGTACGCCAATCCTGCCTTTTTCCGCATGACAGGGCTGGAGTCGACAGAGATCATCGGGCTTGATGAAGTCATTTTTTCCGCGCGATTGGCCAAAGGCTGCCTGGATCCAGGTGCTTTCCCGAACCTTGCGGAACTCAAGAGCGAGCTTGCCGCCAGCAACCCGCTTGGCCGTGGCGAGTCGTCCCTGCCAGCGATGAAGCGTCAGCGCCAGTTGATCGAACTGGCAGGACCCGGCAATCATGTGCTGGAACTCGGTCTGCGCCTGTCGACGGCTGAGACAGTCTCGCAAATCCTCTATTTCCGTGAAGTGACCCACGAAACCGAAGTCGATCGCATGAAAAGCGAATTTCTGTCGCACGCCGCGCACGAACTTCGCACGCCGATGGCCAGCATTTTCGGCTATGCCGAGATGATGATGGCGCAGCGCTTCAGCGAAGACGAACAGGAAGAGTTTCTGGGCATCATCCACCGGCAGTGCGGACTGATGATCGCGATCATCAACGAGTTGCTGGATCTGGCTCGCATTGACGACAGGCGCGGCAAGGATTTCAAGTTCTCCAGCATCGATGCCAGCCAGTTGGTCCGTGAGGTGATCGCCGATTTCGGTGTACCTGCGGGTCAGCAGACCGCTGTACTGGACACCCCTGCGCAAGCCTGCTGGGTCCGCGCGGACGCCAGCAAACTGATGCAGGCGGTGCGCAATATTCTCTCCAATGCCTACAAGTACTCCCCTGGCGGCGGCGTGGTCTCGATCAGCGTGATCAACGCTGGCTCAGACTCCCAGGCGTCGGTCGGCATTCGTGTCACGGACCATGGTCTGGGCATGACCAGCGAGCAGGCAGCGCGTATCTGTGAACGCTTTTACCGCGTTGACACCTCAGGCAACATCCCCGGCACGGGATTGGGCATGAGCATCGTCAAGGAAATCATGGAACTGCACGGCGGTCAGGTCGAGATCCAGAGCCAGCTCGGCGCGGGCACCTCGGTTACCTTGCGGCTGACGGCAGCCAGCGCGCCGGTCTAGGAACTACACCTCAAAACGGTATATCGTCATCCATGTCGTCGAAGCCGCTCGACGGCTTGGCCGCTGCCGCAGCTGCCGGACGTTGCGCCGCCGCCGGACGGGACGCCGGCGCCGGGCGTGAATAGCCACCGCCTTCATCGTCACCGGACGGTTCACCCATGCCTTCACGGCTGCCGAGCATCTGCATTTCATTGGCGATGATGTCGGTGGCAAATTTCTCCACGCCGTCCTTGTCGGTGTACTTGCGCGTCTTGATGCGCCCTTCAACATAGACCGAGCGGCCCTTCTTCAGGTATTGACCGACGATCTCGGCCAGCTTGCCGAAGAAGGTGACACGATGCCATTCGGTCTCCTCGACCATCTCGCCGGTCTTGCTCTTGTACTTGCTGCTGGTGGCAATGGTGACGTTGGCGACCGGGTCGCCACTGGGCAGGTAACGCACTTCGGGGTCGCGTCCCAAGTTGCCGACGAGTATGACTTTATTAACGGATGCCATGAGGTCCCCTTTTGGTTAGCTGCGGGCTGTCCCGCAAGGTATTAACTTGATTATGACGTCTTTGGTTGACGCATCGGCCAAGCCACCAGCAGCCACAAGAACATCAGCGCCGCGCAGACGGCAAACAGCAACTGCGCGCCGCCGTGCTTCATCAGCCAGCCACCCATGACGCCACCGGCAAAAAAGCCGAGTGATTGCAGTGTGTTGTAAACCCCCATGGCGGCACCGCGCGCCTGCGCCGGTGCCATGCGCGAGACCATGCTGGGCTGACTCGCCTCCAGCACATTGAAACCGTAAAA
>CAITZZ010000416.1 GCA_903897005.1 uncultured beta proteobacterium
CTGGCTGTGGGCAGTGTCGGTTGGCTGACCGAAAAATTGGTTTTACGCCATGTTTATGCCAGCGCCCATGAGTTCCATATTCTGGTGACGGTTGGCCTGGCACTGGCGGTGCAGGAACTGGTCATCCTGCAATGGGGACCCCTCGGCGACAGCGTCGCCGTGCCGGACATGCTGCAGGGCGTGGTGATGTGGGGCAACTTCGTCTACCCCAAGTACCGTTTGTTTGTGATCGGCTTTACCGCTGTACTGGCCGTGCTGCTGTGGTACGTGCTCGAAGGCACGCGCCTGGGCAGCGCCGTGCGCGCCGGAAGCGAGTCGACCGAGATGGTCTCGCTGCTGGGCATTAACGTGTTTCGCATCTTCAGCCTGGTCTTTGGACTGGGTGCCGCCACCGCTGCTTTGGCAGGTGTGCTGGCCGCTCCGATCCGAGGCGCCGAGCCGTTCATGGGGATTGAGGCGTTAGGCGTTGCCTTTGTCGTGGTGGTGGTCGGTGGCATGGGCAGCTTCAGCGGCGCACTGCTCGGCGGTCTGCTGATTGGCGTGGTGCAAAGCGTGATGAGCACCCTCTGGCCCGAGGGCGCACGCCTGATGATCTACATCGCCATGGCGGCCGTGCTGCTGTTGCGCCCGCACGGTCTGCTCGGGCGCAAGGAATAAGTGCCATGAAGAAACACACCCACCTCTTCCTGGCCCTGAGCGTTGTGCTGGTGATGCCCTTGCTGATGCAATCGGGTTCATTGGCCAGCGAAGTGCTGATCTTCGGTCTGGCGGCCATGGGCTGCAATCTACTGCTCGGTTTTACCGGTCTGCTGTCGTTCGGTCAGGGCATCTTCTTTGGACTGGGCAGCTACACCCTGGCGCTGACCCTGACGCGCTGGCCGCTGCCAATGCCGCTAGCCCTTTTGTTGGCGATGGTCATGGGCGCAATCGGTGCCGCCATCGTCGGCTGGGTTGCGATCCGCCAGAAGGGCACCTATTTCGTCATGCTGACACTGGCGTTTGCACAGATGTTCTACTTCATTGCCTACACCGCCACCGGCCTGACCGGCGGCGACAACGGACTGATGGACATCCCCCGCCCCAGCATCACCGTGCTGGGACACACACTCTGGCCGTTGACCTCGCCCTGGCAGTTTTACGGTTTTGTCGCTGTAGTTTTCATGGCTGCATTCTGGTTGCTGCTGAAGGTTTCCAGATCGACCTTCGGGCGTACCTTGCTCGCCGTGCGTGACAACGAGGAGCGCGCCGGCGCCATCGGATACAACCTCAAACTGCTCAAGTTGCAGGCCTTTGTGATCTCTGGCGCTGTCACCGGGCTGGCAGGTGCGCTGCACGCCATGATGACCGGCATCGCGCCGCTTGCCAACGCCGAGTACCACACCAGTGAAATGATTCTGGTGATGACGGTCATTGGTGGCACCGGCAACCTGTTTGCGTCGGTGCTGGGTTCTGCCTTTTATCTGTTGCTGGCCGACTGGTTCTCGACGCTGTGGCCGCGCTGGCTGTTGTTGCTGGGCCTGGTGCTGATGGCGATCAGCCTGTGGATGCAGCGTGGCCTGTGGGGTCTGGGGGAAACGCTGTGGCACCGGCTTCGCGGCCGCCATCCCGTAACGCCTGAACGGGCAGACGAGGCAGGGGAAAAAGCATGAGCATACCGATCCTGCTCGAAGCCGTTGGCATCAAAAAGTACTACGGCAAGTTCGCCGCGCTTGGAGGTGTTGATCTGAAGGTGCACGCCAACACTGTGCACTCGGTCATCGGTCCAAACGGCGCCGGCAAGACCACCCTGTTTCACATGCTGACCGGCACCAAGACGGTCAGTTCCGGACGCATTGTTTTTGATGGTCAGGATGTGACGCATGAGCCCGATCACCGGCGCGTGCAGCGCGGCATTGCGCGTTCGTTCCAGGTCACCAGCCTGTTTCTCAGCCTGTCGGTGCGCGAGAACCTGCGGCTGGCCGCGCAGGGCATTGCCCCCGCCAAGGCGATGAACTGCTGGCACGCGCCCGATGGTCCGCGCGCCTGCGCCGAAACGGTTGCCAGCGTACTGGCCAAGCTGGGGCTGGAGAGCTTTGCCAGCGTGCCGGCCGGCAATCTGTCGCATGGGCAGCAGCGCCGGCTGGAAGTCGGCATGGCACTTGCCGCTCGTCCAAAAGCGATCTTTCTGGACGAACCCACCTCGGGCATGGGCATTGACGACCTGGAAGACATGAAGCGATTTATCCGCAGCCTGCGTGATGAACACACCGTCATTCTGATCGAGCACAACATGAACATCGTCATGGACATATCCGACGTCGTGACGGTGATGCAGCAGGGCCGCGTGTTGGCTGAAGGCCTGCCGAGCGAGATCCGAAGCGACAACCGCGTGCGTGCCGCTTATCTGGGCAACATGATCACCGGAGGCAAGGCATGATTCTGGAAGTTGAAGACTGCCACGCCCACTACGGCAAGAGCCATGTCTTGCAGGGCGTATCGCTGCAAATCAATGACGGCGAACTGGTGACACTGCTCGGGCGCAATGGCGCGGGAAAAACCACCACACTCAAATGCATCGTCGGCGTGGTACCAACAAGCCGGGGCGCAGTCCGGTTTTGTGGGCAAGCCATCACAGGCCTGCCGACACACGCAATTGCCCGGCGCGGCGTCTGCCTGGTACCAGAGCATCGGGGTATTTTCAAACTTCTCACGGTGGAAGAAAACCTGCTCCTTGGCCAGCGACAGAAGTCACCCTGGCAGCTGAAGGACATCTACCGCATCTTCCCGCGTCTGATGGAGCGCAGCAAGAACGGCGGTGGCCAACTCTCTGGCGGGGAACAGCAGATGCTGGCCATTGCCCGCGCACTGATGAACGACCCCAAGCTGCTGATGCTCGATGAGCCGGTCGAGGGGTTGGCGCCGGTGATCGTCGAGGAAATTGTTGCCCAGCTCAAGAGTATCAAGGCGGCCGGCGTCGCGATCCTGCTGGTTGAACAGAACCTGGAAGTCTGCACCCAACTGGCCGACCGGCACTGCATCATCGAGCAGGGCAGCATTGTTTACAACGCAGACAATGCCGCCTTTCTGGCCGATGTGGCGGTGAAAGATCGCTATCTGGGTGTCGGCCTGGTCTGAGTCTTTGACGGTAAACGGAAATGATAGTGATCGATATAACCAGGGCCACCCTATGAAGATCCTGATTGCGCGCCTGAATCACGAGACAAACACCTTCTCACCTGTGCCAACACCGCTGGCATCGTTTGCCCCCAGTTACGGCGAGGCAGCCTACCGCAACAACCTGGGCATGCGCACCGCGATGGCTGCCTTCATTGATCTGGCGCAGGGACTCTGCGCGACCCTGGTAACGCCAGTATCCGCCACAGCCAACCCGAGTGGACCGGTGCAGTCACAGGCTTATGACGAACTCACTGGGTGCATTCTGGACGCCGTGCCTGGCTGCGATGCCATTCTGCTGGACTTGCATGGCGCCATGGTGGCCGAAAACAGCTTCGACGGCGAAGGTGATTTGCTGCAACGAATACGCGCGTGTGCGCCAGGCGTGCCGGTTGGCGTGGCACTGGACCTGCACGGAAATATCACGCAGAAGATCATTGCCAACGCGGATGTGGTGGTGGGCTTCAAGACCTATCCACATGTTGACATGTATGAAACCGGCGAACATGCGGGCCGCCTGTTGTTAGCCATGCTGCGCGCAGAGCAAGGCTACACAGTGCGCTGGCGCCAGTTACCGCTCATGAGCCACACCCTGCGCAGCACCACTTTGCACGGCGCCATGGCGCGGGCAGTGCAGGCTGCGCGCGATGCCGAGCGTGAAGGCATGCCGGCGGTGTCCATCTTTAGCGGCTTTTCACTGGCGGATATTGAATCACCCTGCGTCAGCGTTGTTGTCACCGGCATCGATACCGACGAAGGCCGGTCAAACGCCCAGGCCGTTGCGGATGGAATTGCCGAGCAGATTTGGGCCGATCGGGCTGGGTTTGTGTACGAAAGTGAGTCCTTGGCGGCATCGCTGGCGCGAGCGCAGGCCCTGGCCGTGGGCGCCAGTCGGCCGGTGTTGCTGCTCGATCACAGCGACAACTGCATGTCTGGCGGCACCTGCGACACCATGGACGTGCTGCAAGCAGCGTTGTCGCAGGGCCTGCAGGACATCGCGGTCGGCCCGCTGTGCGATGCCCAGGCCGTCAGCACCCTCATCGAAGCCGGCATAGGCGCAAACGTCAGTGTTGCCCTGGGCAACAAGGTCGCGCTGATCCAGCTGGGAATTGTCAAACAGCCCATGCTGGTGCAAGGTACGGTGCGCGCCATCAGTGATGGCGAATACACTGTCAGCGGCCCGATCTACACCGGACAGCGCTGCTGCATGGGGCGCACCGTATGGCTCGATATCGGTGTTGCTCAAATTGTGGTGACTGAACTTCCCCATGAGCCCTGGGATCTGGGTGTTTTCGATTGCGTTGGACTGAATCCTCGACTGCACCGTTTTCTATTGTTGAAATCCCGCATGTACTGCCGGCCTGTTTTTGAGCCACTCGCCCAGGCGCTAATCGAGTGCGACAGTCCGGGTGTCACCAGTTCCGACTACCGGCTGTTCCCGTTTGCCAGAGTAAAGCATCCTGTGTTTCCGCTAGACGAATTTTGATTTTTCAAGAGTGATCTAAACGCCAGTGGTAACATATGTGTTACCATTAGCCATGGCGATCAAAGTCGAAGAGTACCTCCGAGAGGACGCATCAAGCCCATACAAACAGTGGTTTGATGGCCTCTCGGCGCAGGCCGCTGCAAAGGTGACTGTCGCCAAACTTCGAATGGAGCTTGGCAACACTTCAAACATCAAGTGGTTCGATGGATTGGGCGAATACGTCATTGACTGGGGTCCAGGCTACAGGATTTACCTTGCCAAAGACGGCGACACCCTCATCATTCTGTTCGGAGGCGGCACGAAGCGTGGGCAACAGCGTGACATCGACAAAGCCAAGGTATTGCTGGCCGAATACAAGGCCCGCAGAAAAGCAATGAGCACAAAGCCAACCGGCAAGCACAAAGGGTAATAGCATGGCACTGACCAGAAATTTCAAAGAAACTGTGATCCAGCGTGTGCAGGGCGACCCCACCTTTGCGCAGGCGCTGCTGGACGAGGCTGCCACTCTGTTTCTCAACGGCGAGCCAGAGACCGCCCGCTTGATTCTGCGTGACCTGGTCAACGCCACCATCGGTTTCGAGCAACTCGCAACACTGACCGAGAAACCGAGCAAGAGTTTGCACCGGATGTTGTCGCCCACAGGCAACCCCAGCATGGACAACCTAGCCGCCATTTTTATGGCGGTGCGCGAGAGGCTTCAGGTCAGCCTTCAGGCGCACTCCGTGGCAGTCTGAGACAGGTTCTCCACCGTCGCACAATAGCCCCCTGAATGTCCGATAAAGAAGCCACTGCCCGCATCAAGATCAACAAGCTGCTCGAAGCGGCTGGCTGGCGCTTCTTTGCAGTGGGCGATGCGCCCGCCAATATTCGCCTCGAACCCGGCGTCACGATCAAGTCAACTGACCTGGACGCGCTTGGCGCCAACTTTGAGACAAGCAGCAAGGGCTTTGTTGACTTTCTCTTGCTCGATGCCAAGGGCTTTCCGTTGCTGGTGCTCGAAGCCAAAGCCGAAGACAAAAATCCGCGCATCGGCAAAGAGCAGGCGCGCAAGTACGCCAAGTCGCAGAACTGCCGCTTCGTCATTCTCTCCAACGGCAACCTGCACTATTTCTGGGACCTTGAGCGCGGCAGCCCTTACGCCATCACCTCGTTTCCGACGCCCGACTCGGTTACCGGCTACCAGAAGGTCAAGCCCAATCCGCAGCGGCTGATCGAAGAGCAGGTTGGTACCGACTACATCGTCCGCACCCAGCGCCCCAACTACGCAACAGAGGCCGCCTGGCAAAACGAAGCCGAACGCTCCATGATCGCCGGAATACGCAAGAACCACGACGCCGAGGAACGCGAGTATTCCGATGCTGAAGACCAGATTCGCGAAGTGCTGATCCACGGCAACTACCTATCGCAGAAGGACATCGAGATTTGCATTGGCTTCAATGCCGAGTCGCTGTCCGACCGCCCGGGGAGTGAAGGAATTCGGGAACTGCATGCGGCTCTGGTTGAGAAGTACAAACTTGAGGATGCGACCCATGGTTAAGAAAGTTGCTCCCACGCAGCGGATGCTGATGCCGGGGTGACACCATCAAGCGGCAATGTCTTTACCGGCTTGGGCTTTGGATGCGATTGCCCGATACCAGCCAGTTCACATCACCGTCGCTTCGAGGCGAAAAATGCCAGCGGACGCTCGAATCTCTTTCATCTGACCATGACCTGGAAGCGTCTTGGTCTCAATCGTCACAAGACCGACTCGTGCCAACTGGTCTACATCACGTTTGACAGCACTGCGATCGCGATGCAGTCGCCCAGCGATGACTGTGATCGAACCCGGTTCGCCCTTGACACTGCGGAACACGTCAAGTCGACTGGCAGTCAGCAGGCGCAGGAGATCGGCAGGATCTTCAAAGCTGACAGTGCGTTCCTCTGGCATCGCTTGGCCAGCGTCAGCCAATCGTGCCAACGCCTTCCCTCTCCGAAAGAAATCTTGTTCGTTACCTGCTTTAAGGGTGACATTTTTCATGCGGTGCTCCTGAGTGCGACCCAATCGGTCTGGAACTGATCTTCTATGTTGTCAAAACTCGTGAATTCAACCGCAGTCACAACGCCGAAATAGTGCCGGTGGTGATGCCCATGCTGGTTGTCATAACCCACCACGCGTCCGTTATCGCCAGCGTGCAGTGCATGGTTGATGTACGCAAGGTTGTAACGAGTCACCTGACCTTGCGCATCAACCCAAATTTCACGTCGAAGCTGACCATTCCCACGCTTTTGCGTGATGTAGTGCGTATCGTCGACAATTTTTCTATCAGCCATGAAACATATTATCATGGCTGCCCCCTGGACCGCGTTGACTTGGCGGACAACTGTTTCCATTTCCAGATCATTTGTGTTTAGGGCTGAAGCCGAAGGCAGCGCTGTAGCACGACAAGCAGAAACAACAACGACACGGATGAATTGGAAATGGAATGTCAGCTTCAAGTAGCCTTGTTTCAAGGCTATGCGGCAGGTTGCTACA
>CAITZZ010000417.1 GCA_903897005.1 uncultured beta proteobacterium
CAGTTAACCGACCCCACGGAGTAAAGAAATGAACCTCGAACAAGCGCGCTTCAACATGATCGAACAGCAAATTCGTCCATGGAACGTTTTGGATGATCAGGTGCTGCACCTGCTGTCCGTGGTCAAGCGCGAAGACTTTGTCCCCTTGGCGCACAAGGCTCTGGCCTTTGTCGACATGGAAATCCCGATCGGCCACGGCCAGCGCATGCTCGCGCCGCGTCTGGAGGCGCGACTGCTGCAGGACGCCGCCGTGCAAAAGCACGAGAAGGTGCTGGAAATTGGCGCCGGTTCGGGCTACCTGACTGCGCTGCTGGCACATCAGGCGCAACGTGTCATTGCCCTGGAAATCCAGCCAGAACTCGCTGCCATGGCGCGCGCCAACCTGCAAAAGGCCGGCATCCACAACGCCGAAGTACGGCAGTTCGATGGCGCCGTAGGCGCAGCGGCGGAAGGCCCTTTTGATGTCATCGTGCTCGGCGGCTGCGTCGCCGAAGTACCGCAAAATCTGCTGGCTCAACTCAAGGTCGGCGGTCGTCTGCTGGCCATCGTCGGGCAGGAACCCGTGATGCGCGCTACCATCGTCAGCCGCACCGGCGAGGCCGAGTTTTCGACCCGTCAGCCCTGGGACAGCGCGGCGCCGACCCTGCTGAACTTTCCGGTGCCCTCACCTTTCCGCTTCTGATTCCTACGCCAAGGCCCTCATGAACACGTTTCGTCTGTCACCCCTGTTTGTCGCCATCGGAGCCGCGCTGGCCCTGCCGGCGCAGGCGCAAAGTCTGATCGAGTTGTACCAATCGGCACGCAGCTTTGACGCGTCCTACCAGTCGGCCAAATCGCAGTTTGACGCAACACTGGCGAAAGCCGAACAGGCCAAGTCGGCGATTTTGCCCACGGCCAATCTGGCGCTCGGGCTGTCGCGTTCGACGCAGGAAGTCGTCCCGGATCTGGGTCCCAGCAGCAACCGCTCGTTTGGCACCCAGAGCGCCACGGTCAGCGCGTCGCAACCGCTTTACCGCCCGGCCAACTGGGCCAGCTACCAGCAAGGCCTCAAGCAGCTTGATCTGGCCCAGGCCCAATTGCAGAGCGCCGATCAGGACCTGATCGTGCGTGTTGGCCAGGGCTACTTTGACGTGCTGGCCGCGCAGGACAGCCTGACCTTTGTGAAGGCGCAGAAGACGGCGGTGGCCGAGCAACTCGCTTCAGCCAAACGCAACTTCGAGGTCGGCACCTCCACCATCACCGATACCCGCGAAGCACAGGCCAGGTACGACCTGGTGATTGCCCAGGAGATCGCGGCCGAGAACGATCTGCGCGTGAAGAAAATTGCGCTCGATCAGCTGGTTGGCAAGAGCAACGCCCAGCCACTCGCGCTGGCGCTCCCGCTGAAGCTGCCGGCGCTGCAAGCGCTCGACGTCAAGGTCTGGGTCCAGCAATCCGAGACCGCGCACCCGGCGATCGGACAGAGCCAGATCGCACTCGACGTGGCGCAGCTTGAAACCAAAAAAGCCCAGGCGGGTCACAAGCCGACGCTCGACTTGAGCGCGAGCTACAGCGCCATGAACAATCTCGAAGGCAGCAGTTCGGCAGGCGTCGGTTCACGCGTCAATGCCGGCTCCATCGGTCTGTCATTCAACCTGCCGCTGTTTGCCGGCTTTGCGACCCAGAACCGGATCAAGGAAACCATCGCGCTGGAAGAGAAAGCACGCAACGACCTGGAGGGCGCCAAACGGGCCGTCGCCCAGGGTACGCGCACCGCCTTTTTTGGCGTGCTCTCCGGCCAGGGTCAGGTCGCGGCGTTCGAAGCGGCCGAGGCCTCCAGCCAGAGCGCACTGGACGCGAACAAGCTGGGTTACCAGGTCGGCGTGCGCATCAACATTGACGTGCTGAACTCGCAAAGCCAGTTATTCGACACCAAAGCCAAACTGGCCAAAGCACGCTACGACGTCTTGCTCGGCGGTCTGAAGCTGCGTCAGGCCAATGGCACGCTCAAGGCCGACGACCTGCAAAGCGTCAACGCCCTGCTGTTGGCAAAGTAAAGCGCTTACTGCAACAAGCGGACAATGGCTGTTGCCAGCCGTTCGCTTGCCCCGTGGTGCGCCTGAGCGAAGGCGTCAGCGGCCTGTCGGGCGGCCAACAGAGCTGGCGCATCCTGTGACAATGCCAACGCTGCCACGACGGCTTCGTGCAGATTGGCGACACGCTGCGCGGCGCCCGCCGCAAGGGCCAGTTGCGCCGCCTCGGCAAAATTGAAGGTGTGCGGGCCCATCACCACCGGACAGGCGCAAGCAGCCGCTTCAATCAGGTTTTGCCCGCCCAGCGCCTCGAAGCTGCCCCCCAGCAGCGCCACATCGGCCAGCGCGTAGTACAGGGCCATGTCGCCCAGCGTGTCGCCCAGCCAGAGTGCTGGCTTGTCAAGGGCGCACGGCGGCGTTGCCCCAAGCCACTGGCTGCGCCGCGAAACGGCAAAGCCCCGCTTCTCCATCAACGCGGCGACCTCCTCAAAGCGCTGCGGATGGCGCGGCACCACGAGCCACTGCACCGCTTTGGCTGCCTGTGCCAGAGCCGGCGCAGCAAGTGCCTGCAACAAGGCCGCTTCCTCGCCTTCCCTGGAACTGGCAAACATGATGACCGGATGCTCAAGCCGGGCATGCCAGGATCGCCCCACTGCCAATTGAGTTGCATCCGGGGTCGCATCGAACTTGAGGTTGCCCAGCACACCCTGCACCGGGGCGCCCATAGCGGTCAGGCGCTTTGCATCGTCCTGCGTCTGCGCCCACACTGCCGCCAGACTGCGATAGGCGGGGCGCGCCAGCCAGGCCAGACGCCGCGACCAGCGCAGCGATTTCTCGCTCAGACGGGCGTTCGCCAGCACCAGCGCAACGCCTGCGTGTTCACAGGCGGCGACCAGATTGGGCCAAAGCTCGGTCTCCATCAGGATCCCGATGCTCGGCCTGAAGTGCTCGATGAAGCGTGCTGTGGCGCCGCTCGTGTCCCAGGGCTGCCAGCACTGCAGGTCACCCGGCAACAGCAATTTTTGGCCTTCCATGCGGCCGGTGGCAGTGCCATGCGTCAGCAGCAAGCGCATACCGGGTAGGCGAGCACGCAAGGACGCCACCAGCTGTGCGGCAGCGCGTGTTTCGCCCAGCGAGACGGCATGCAACCAGACCGTGTTGCCGTCGGCGGCAGGCGCGATCTGGTCATAGCGGCCAAAGCGCTCTTCGATCCCCTGCAGATAGCCCGGCTCCTGTGCGCCCCGGCGTACCAGCTTGCGGCGCAGCAGCGGCTGCACCAGCCACATCAGAAAACCGTAGAGCAAACGCGTCATGTCGGATGGATCCTGTGTGTCAATCCAAGCCAGGCCTGCCAAACCGCATCGACTGACGGCGCCGGGCTGGCAAACACGCTGCATTGATGCGGGCAGGCTGGCGGACCGGTGCGCCAGGCGGTATCAAAGTTGTAGATCTGTACATGGGGCAAGTTCAGCGCCACGGCGATGTGGCTCAGACCGCTGTCAACACCGATCACACCGGCGCAGCCGCTCAACGCATCGGTCAGTGCGTCGAGTTCAAGTCGCGGCCAGACCTCGGCATCGGCCAGACCACTGACAATTTTCCGCGCCGCCTGTTCTTCGGGCTCGCTGCCACAAGGCAGGGCAAGGCGGTATCCCTGCTGACTCAATCGCTGACCCAGGGTTTGCCAGGAGGCCACAGGCCACTGCTTGTCGGCCCGCGAAGTGCCGTGGATCAGGGCCACCAGCGGGCTGTCGCTGAGCTTCGCTGGGGGCTTCGCCATCAAACCGAACGACAGGTCCTGCGCCAGCTTGTAGCCCAGTGCCTTGGCGCACAGCTGACGCGAACGATCGACCGCGTGAATGTGCGTTGGCAAGTCGATGGCGACATCGGCCACCCAGCGCGCCGGTGCTTCAAAGCTCGACCCCTCGCTCTGCACTGCCAGACCAAAACGCCGGCCCTGTGGTGTGAGATGCGCCAGCCAGGAAATCAGGGCGGATTTGGTCAGGCCCTGCAGATCGATCACGGCGTCGTACTGCTCGCACTGCAACTCAGAGCGAAAGCTGCGCCAGGCGTTGCGTGTCTGGCCAGAAAACGGCGCCTTGCGCCAGCGTCTGAGTTCGCACTCAATGACGCGATTCACGCCCGTGCAACGCCGCACCAGCGCGCCAAAGCCACGTTCCACCACCCAGTCAATCTGCGCCTGTGGCAAGGCGCGCCGAATATCCTGCAACGCCGCCATGGCATGCACC
>CAITZZ010000418.1 GCA_903897005.1 uncultured beta proteobacterium
AGGTCGATCAAGGCCTTGGCCAGGGTCAAATCCAGCAACTCCCGATCGCGATGATCGGTCAGCTTGATGATGTGTTCGGTGAGTGTAGCCATGGGCAGATAATAGCCCCGAATCCCGCCCTCGTCACCTTTTCGCGGCTTCGCGGTAGGCGTCTGCAGCAGCCTGTGCATCCTGCCGTTGTTCGGCCATCTGGGCCAGCGCCAGCCAGGTGTCACGCCGTAATTCGGATTCATGCAGCAGGGAAAGGGACTGCTTGAGCAACTGCTGGGCCTTGCCCCACAAACGCAGACGCATGCACACCACACCGGCCAGGTATTGCAACACCGCATCGCGCGGATTGCCCAATTGTGCGGCCTCGATGCGGGACAGCCATGCGGTATCCAGTTCGTCCCCGGTACCTGCAAAGCCTCGCTCCAACACCCGCGCCAGACGGACACGCTGCGTCAGGGTCAAGGCATCGAAGTTCTGCACCATGCTCTCCCAGACAGGCAGCAACCACTGGCGCGAGATCGCCACATTGCCACCGTGCGTGAGTAGTCGCTCAGCGGCCTCGAAGGCCACTTCGGGGATGCGTTGCTCGACTGCGTCCAGGGACTCCCACGCACGCTGAATCTGAACGCTGTCATGGGCGGACTGGATCAACTCGATGGCCAGGCCGCGGGCCAAGCTCTTGCCAGTACCCGGGGAAAACGCGCGGTGTTTGGTCAGCAAACGCGCCGTCTCCAGCGCCAACAACAATTGCCCGGCCTGGCGCGCAGCCTTGAATCGCATGCGCAAAGCCAAGGTGCGCCGCGCAGCGCCTTGTGGAAGTTGGTCCAGCCATTGCATGGCCTTGGCGGCGTCACGGTCATCAAGCGCCCAGCGCGCTCCCCGTAACTGCACGCCGTCACGGGCTTCCTGGGCTTCACGGTTCGCCGACTCCGCCAATGCCTTCTGAAAGTGGTCGTCTCGCACGTTGCGATCCTGCAGTGCATGGGCACTTTCGGCAGCCAGCAGGTGCGACAGTGTGCGAAGCCGCGCCCCATTGCCCAGGCGCTCACCGCGGCGCTGCGCACCGTCTTCCAGTGAGATCACCAGTTCGGCAGCCTTTCGGGCACGGATAAAGCGACCAGACACCATGTGCGACAGCGACTCCAGCAAGGCCGTCTGCATGGCGCGCTCGCTTTGCAGCAGGCGCCAGCGGCGAGCCTGCTGGGGAATACTCATCAGCGCCGACAGGGCCCGCATGGCCAGGTGCAGGGTCAAAAAGCCGCCGGCCAGAAGCAACAGAAACAGATTCAGGGAGAGGTCCACCCGGTGCGGCGGCCAGAACAGGGTTACCGTTCCAGAGTTGTCGCCCGCAAACAAAGCACTGGCCACCGCGATTGCAAACAGGCCTGTCAACCACAACGCCGCCCGCATGGTCAGCGCCCCGCTGCAGCGGTAGCCACGGCCGCCAGCGTGTCATCGACCCGCGGCAATTCCAGCGCCTTCATTTGGCCGCGCACTTGCTGCAGCAGCGCAACCGCGGTCTGGGTCTTGCGAGACGATCCATCGAAGTACCGCCCCATTGCGACGGAGGCTGCACCCAGATCGGTGCGCACGGACTCGATCTGCCGCGACAACAACCCCAAACGGGCATTGAGTAACTTGAGCTTGAGGTTCTCGCGCAAAAAGAACGACTGCTCGGGTGACAGCAGGGCCGCATCCGGGTCTTCAATGCGACTGACGCGCACCAAGCTGCGCAATTCCGCACCAATCAACT
>CAITZZ010000419.1 GCA_903897005.1 uncultured beta proteobacterium
GATTCAAAGGGCGTCAGCTTGCCAGGATTGCCCGCGCGCAGTGGAGGGGCCAGGCTGAACCGAGGTCAACGGGCTGTTGACCATCGTCGGTCTGGCTCCGACGGTAAATAGCTGCACGGGCTGCGGCGGTCCAGCCATCGGCTGACGACAAAGTGAAAAGGCTTTTCCATCCACTCCATTTCCCTTGCGTAGGCGTAGATCTGATCGTAGGTTTCAGGTTTGGCCAGAAATCCCTTGTCGGCACAATGGCTTGACCCCTTCACTTCAGGAGCGACGCGAATCGAGCTTACAGGCATAACAGTCTCCTAAGAGGCGATCGGATATCGCTTACCAGGCAGTCACCCGGAAGCGCTGAGCGCTAAAGTCGCAACAGGTGGGTGGCGCTCATGCGCATGCACCGTCCCGCTATGGGATCCTCCATCAAGTGTTTGAAGCTCGGGTAGCGAATATTCAATAGCCGTGAGCGGCGGTACAACTCGCTGGCTTTTTTGAGCATCAACTCTTCCTGCAACGTGGGGTCCATGGGCAAAGCCAAGGGGATTTGTTGTTGCGCCGGCGTCAGGCGAGTCATGATGACACCTCGCCTTCAAAACCCTGAGCAAAGAATACTCCAACGGCATGAGTTACAGGCTTGTTGAGACTCTTCATTTCAACACCTCCAGTTACTTTGCAAATGGGCGAGCAGATACCCGTACCTTAACCCGCACAGCGCAGATCAATCGCTTGATCAGATGCCGTTCTACCTGTCTATTCCGGGCATCCAGCAGGCAAGTGCCGGGAGCGCGGAGCCCTGGCATCTGACGAAAGCCTGGACGCCTTCTACAATCCCTGCCATGAGTCAAGCCTTTGATATTTGCATCCGCGGCGGCGGCATTGTGGGGCGCACGCTGGCCCTGCTGCTGGCGCGCGAACGCCTGCGGGTCGGCCTGGTGGAGCAAGCCCAGAACCTGCCTGAAAGCGATCCGGGCTTGAATGGCGACGTGCGAGCCTACGCCTTGAATGCCAAGTCGCGCGCGCTGCTGGAGTCGCTGCGTTGCTGGCCCGACGCGCAGCACGCCACCGAAGTGCTGGCCATGCAAGTCAAGGGTGACGCTGGCGGTGAAGTCAACTTTTCGGCGGCCGAACTCAAGGTGCCGGGCCTGACCTGGATTGTCGACGTGCCCGCCCTGGAGGCCCGACTGGCCGAGGCTGTGCGATTTCAACCGCTGATCGAAGTGCTGGCCAGCGCGCCAGAGGCGGCACTGACGGTCATCTGCGAAGGCCGTTCGAGCAGCACGCGCGCCGAGTTCGGCATTGATTTCGACATAACACCCTACCCGCAAACCGCGATTGCGGCTCGACTGCAATGCGAAAGGCCGCACAAGCAGACTGCATTCCAATGGTTCAGCCAGGGTGAAATTCTGGCTTTCCTGCCGATCGATGGTACGCAAGGAAGCACTGTGGCGATTGTCTGGTCGGTGCTGCGCGAGCGTGTGCCGGCCCTGCTGGCCGAGAGCGACCAGGACTTCTGTCAGCAGTTGGAAGCGGCCAGCCAGGGACAGCTCGGCAAGCTCGAATTGACCAGCAGGCGCAGCGCCTGGCCGCTGCAAAGCGCACACGCGACGCGCTGGGTCGGCAGACACGCCAAAGGTGCCTGGGCGCTGGCCGGCGACGCGGCGCACAATGTGCATCCACTGGCCGGGCAGGGTCTGAATCTGGGGCTGTCGGATGTCGCAGCACTGGCCACGACCCTGGGTCAGCGTGAATACTGGCGCAGCGTCGATGACGAGAAGTTGCTGCGCCGTTACGAGCGCTCGCGCAAGGCCGAGGTGATGGTGATGGACGCCACCATGGACGGCTTGCAGCGCCTGTTCTCGCGCCAGGGTGCCAGTTGGCAATCAGCGCGCAACTGGGGCATGAACGGCTTTGAGCGCAGCGGCATGCTCAAGCTTTGGGTGGCACGACAAGCCATGGGATGTTGACGTTTTGATCGGACCTACATGAATTTTTTGAAAACCGTTTTCACCCTCGCTGCGCTGGTCACCGCGACTTGTGCCCTGGCGCAGGAAGCCGCGATTCGCAAGAACCTGGCAGAGCGCATTCCACAGTTGCAAAAGATTGACGAAGTGAGCAAGAGCGCCATGCCTGGCCTGTTTGAGATCCGTGTCAACGGCACCGAGATTTATTACACCGATGGCGAAGGCAACTTTCTGCTGCAGGGCAATCTGATAGACACCCGGCAACGACGCAATCTGACCGAAGAGCGGGTCGACAAACTGACGGCCATCAGCTTCGACGCCCTGCCCCTGAAGGACGCCTTCACCATTGTGCGCGGCACCGGCAAACGCAAGCTGGCGGTTTTTGAAGACCCTAATTGCGGTTACTGCAAGCGCTTTGAGCGTGACCTGCAGAAAGTGGACAACGTCACGATCCACATGTTCCTGTATCCGATCCTGAGCGCTGACTCGACCGAAAAGTCGAAGAACATCTGGTGCACCAAAGACCGGGTCAAAGCCTGGCAGGACTGGATGGTGCGCGACAAGGCAGCTGCCACGGCAAGTTGCGACATCAGCGCCATCGAGCGCAATGTGGAAATCGGCCGCAAGCACAAGATTACCGGCACACCGACCCTGATCTTTGCCGACGGCACCCGCGTGCCCGGCGCCATCACCGCAGCCCAGGTCGAAAAATACCTGACGGATGCCAAGAACTGATGGTGAGCGCAGCCATCGCCTACGAGCTTCGGGTTGCCGATCTGCACGCTCATCTGTTCCAGGTGAGCCTGACGATCCAGCGGCCCGCCGCCCTGCAACAACTGAGCCTGCCGGTATGGATTCC
>CAITZZ010000420.1 GCA_903897005.1 uncultured beta proteobacterium
CGCATGGCCTTGATGCGCACGCGCATCTCGCCCAGTTCTTTTTCCCACAGGGCGCGCAGCTCGGGGTTGCCCAGCACGGCCGCCACAATCGCGCCGCCGTGGATCGGTGGGTTGCTGTAGTTGGTGCGGATGGCGATCTTGAGCTGGCTCAGCACGCGGCCGGTTTCTTCCTGGTCCTTGCAGACCACCGACAGGGCACCCACGCGTTCGCCGTACAGGCTGAAGCTCTTGCTGAACGAAGTCGAGACAAAGAAGGTGAGGCCAGCGTCAACAAACTTCTGCACCGCTGCGCCGTCTTCTGCCAGGCCATAAGCAAAGCCCTGGTAGGCCATGTCAAGAAAGGCCACCAGCTTGTTGGTCTTGACGACGCTGACCACCTGATCCCACTGCGCTGGCGTGATGTCGTAGCCGGTCGGGTTGTGGCAGCAGGCGTGCAGTACGACGACGGTACCCGCCGCAGCTGCGCTCAGATCGGCCAGCATGCCGGCAAAGTTCAGGTCGCGGGTCTGGGCGTCGTAGTAGCGGTAGGACTCGACTTTGAAACCGGCATTGGTGAACAGGGCGCGGTGGTTTTCCCAGCTCGGGTCGCTGATCAGCACCTTGGCATTGGGGTTGAGGTGTTTCAGAAAATCGGCGCCAACCTTCAGGCCGCCGGTGCCGCCCAGGGCCTGGATGGTGGCAACGCGGCCACTCTTGACGGCTTCGCTCTCGGCACCGAACACCAGCGCCTTGACGGCAGCGTCGTAGGCCACAATGCCGTCAATCGGCAGATAGCCGCGCGCCGTGGGCTTGTCCATCATGGTCTTTTCGGCCGCTTGCACGCAAGCCAGCAGCGGCAGCTTGCCGTTGTCGTCGTAATAGACGCCGACACCCAGGTTGACCTTGGCTGGGTTTGTGTCGGCAGCATACTGCTCGTTCAAGCCCAGAATCGGGTCACGCGGGGCCATTTCGACAGCGGAGAAGAGAGACATGAAAAAATCCTTCGAGGTTGAGGTGAGAGCAACCGGTGATTCTAGGCAAACCCGGCGGGTAAGGAATTGTTCCCGGTCAAAGGAAGCTGTTTTTCGCTCACAGGTAAAGCCAGTTCTCTTCGCTTTGGGGCAGGCTGGTAAGCTTGCACGGCCAACGATTCAAATCCATTCCCATGCCCGTACCCCCAACCCTTGCGCTGGCAAGTCCTGAGCAGGCCGACCCGGCCCGCCCTGGCAGTTTTGTGCGTTTTCCGGATTCGCCGTTCGAGTTGTTCCAGCCTTACCCGCCAGCCGGCGATCAGCCCGAGGCTATCAATCAGCTGGTTGACGGCTTCAATGATGGCGAGGTCTTCCAGACGCTGCTGGGTGTGACTGGTTCCGGTAAGACCTTCACCATGGCCAATGTGATTGCGCGCCTGGGGCGACCGGCCATCGTGTTTGCACCCAACAAGACGCTGGCAGCGCAGCTGTACAGTGAGTTTCGCGAGTTTTTTCCGAAAAATGCGGTGGAGTACTTCGTCAGCTACTACGACTACTACCAGCCCGAGGCCTACGTGCCGCAGCGCGACCTGTTCATCGAAAAAGACTCGGCCATCAACGAGCACATCGAGCAGATGCGGCTGTCGTGTACCAAGAGCGTACTGGAGCGCCGCGACGTCGTCATCGTAGCTTCGGTGTCGGCCATTTACGGTATCGGCCAGCCGGAGGCTTATCACAAGATGGTGATGACGCTGCGCGCTGGCGACAAGCTGGGCCAGCGCGACCTGATTGCCCAACTGGTGCGAATGCAGTACCAGCGCAACGACATGGATTTTTCACGCGGCAAGTTTCGCGTGCGCGGCGACACCATCGACGTTTTTCCGGCCGAGCACAGCGAGATGGCGCTGCGCATCGAGCTGTTTGATGACGAGATCGAGTCGCTGCAACTGTTTGACCCGCTGACCGGGCGCATTCGGCAGAAGATTCCGCGCTTCACCGTTTACCCCAGCAGCCACTACGTCACACCGCGCGACCAGGTGCTTGCCGCCGTGGAGACCATCAAGGTCGAACTGGCAGAGCGGATCAAGCACTTTGTCAGCGAGGGCAAGCTGGTGGAAGCGCAGCGCATTGAGCAGCGCACCCGCTTCGATCTGGAGATGCTCAGCGAAGTGGGGCACTGCAAGGGCATCGAAAACTATAGCCGCCACCTGTCGGGTGCGGCACCGGGCGAGCCGCCGGCGACGCTGACCGACTACCTGCCCAAGGACGCCATCATGTTTCTGGACGAGAGCCATGTGCTGATTGGCCAGTTTGGCGGCATGTACAACGGCGACCGTTCGCGCAAGACGACGCTGGTTGAATATGGCTTTCGCCTGCCCAGCGCGCTGGACAACCGGCCGCTCAAGTTTGAGGAATTCCAGAGCCGCATGCGCCAGGCGGTTCTGGTTTCGGCCACACCCGGACAATGGGAAAAGGATCACTCCGGCAACGTGGTGGAGCAACTGGTGCGCCCGACGGGGCTGGTGGACCCCGAAGTCGAAGTCCGCCCGGCCAGCAGCCAGGTGGATGATGTGCTGCAGGAAATCCGGATCCGGGTGGACAAGCACGAGCGTGTGCTGATCACCACCCTGACCAAACGCATGGCCGAGCAGTTGACGGACTATTTGAGCGACAACGGCGTCAAGGTGCGTTACCTGCACAGCGACGTGGATACGGTGGAGCGGGTCGAGATTCTGCGCGACTTGCGGCTCGGCGTTTTTGACGTGCTGGTCGGCATCAACCTGCTGCGTGAAGGGCTCGATATTCCCGAGGTCTCGCTGGTCGCGATTCTGGATGCCGACAAGGAGGGCTTTCTGCGCTCCGAGCGTTCCCTGATTCAGACCATCGGCCGCGCCGCACGCAATCTGGAGGGGCGGGCCATTCTGTACGCCGACAAGATGACGGACTCGATGCAGCGCGCCATCGGTGAAACCGAACGCCGACGCGTCAAACAGGTGGCTCATAACCTGGCGTATGGCATCAC
>CAITZZ010000421.1 GCA_903897005.1 uncultured beta proteobacterium
ACGTCGCCGGTCTGCGCTAGCCACAGGACGGACGTTCGACGTCCCTGTCCCCAAAGTGGGTAAGCGATTCGATCAAGAATCAGCCCTGTCCGTCGACTCCTTTTGTAGCGGGGGGCGTTAGCATGTCCATCCATTCGAGCCCCAGCGAAATCACCCCCAGACGCGTCTACGAAGAGCGCCGTGATCTGATCAAGTTGATGGCCGCAGGCGCCGCCGGTGCAGCACTGGCAAGCTGGGCTTCGCGCGAGGCGCTGGCGCAAGGCGCTGCTGGCGCTCGCCCCGGTAGATTGGCGGCCTTGCCGGGCGCCAAGTCGAGCCTGGCAGGTGCCGTGACAATGGAGAAGTTGACTGACTACAAGGACGCCAGTAGCTACAACAACTTTTACGAGTTTGGCACCGACAAGGCAGACCCGGCGCCCAACGCGCAGAGTCTGCAAACGAGCCCGTGGTCGGTCGAAGTCGAGGGGCTTGTCCGAAAGCCGGCCCGGTACACCCTCGAGGATCTGCTCAAACTGAGCGCCCAGGAAGAGCGGATTTACCGCCTTCGCTGTGTTGAGGGTTGGTCCATGGTGATTCCCTGGGTTGGCTATTCGCTCAGCGAGTTGATCAAGCGGGTCGAGCCACTGGGCAATGCCAAGTTCGTTGAATTCGTGACACTGGCCGATCCCAAAACCATGCCCTTTGTCGGCACTCGCGTGCTGGAGTGGCCTTATGCTGAAGGTCTGCGCATGGACGAAGCGATGCATCCCCTGACCCTGCTGACATTTGGCATGTACGGTGAGATATTGCCCAAGCAGAACGGTGCCCCGGTGCGGCTGGTGGTGCCCTGGAAGTATGGTTTCAAGAGCGCCAAGAGCCTGGTAAAGATTCGCTTTACCGAGAAGCAGCCCGGCACCGCCTGGAACAAGGCGGCAGCCAACGAGTACGGATTCTTTTCCAACGTCAATCCCAATGTCGATCACCCGCGCTGGAGCCAGGCCAGCGAGCGGCGTATTGGTGAAGACGGTTTGCTCACCAGGAAGCGTAAGACTTTGATGTTCAACGGCTACGAGGCTCAGGTCGGGCAAATGTACGCCGGCATGGACCTGAAGAAGAATTTTTGAAGCTGCCGTCCTTCAAGGCACTGCTCTTGCACCGCTTTGCCAAGGCGGTTTTTTTCGGTCTGGCGATACTGCCGTTTTGCTGGCTGGCGCTGGCCGCAATGACCAACCAACTGGGCGCCAATCCAGCTGAGGCCTTGCTTCGGGCCTTGGGCGACTGGACCTTGCGCTTCCTGTGTCTGGTGCTGGCCATAACGCCCTTGCGCGTCAGCACTGGCACACCGGCGCTGGCGCGATTGCGACGCATGCTGGGCCTGTTCGTCTATTTCTACGCCGTGCTGCACCTGCTCAGCTACAGCTGGTTTGATATGGGTTTTGATTTCGACGACATCGTCAAAGACATTGCCAAGAGGCCTTTCATCCTGATTGGATTTTCAGGCTTTGTGCTGCTGACCGCTTTGGCCCTGACGTCTTTCAACCGGGCCATCAAGCTGTTGGGGGCCAAACGCTGGCAGCGTCTGCATCGTCTGGTCTACGCAGTGGCGGGCCTGGCCATCCTGCATTTCTTCTGGATGCGCTCGGGCAAGAACAACTTCACCGAGGTCTATGTCTATGCCGCCATTCTGGGTTCGCTGCTGTTGTGGCGCTGGTGGCATCGAGTGAGGAACAAGCCGGGCTAAGGATCTCTCTCGGAATGACCATAGGTCTATTTTCGTGCAGCATTCCGAGTGGATCAGGCCGCTGGCGCACTCAGCTCCGCGGCTGTCCCCCGTCCTGCGGACTCCTCCTTGATGCCGCTGCGCTGAGCACCCCATCAGCCTGATCTTTCGCACGGGGTTGTCATTGCGGGCCGCTGGTTTGTCATTGCGGGCTTGACCCGCAATCCAGTGGTGGCGTGGCACTGGATCCCGGATCAGAGCTTGCCCCGGGCTCGATCCGGGATCCGGGATGACAAGACCAAAGGCCGGAGGACATTCGCGGAGTCACCCACAGCGGCGCCCTCGGCATCAAGCTAGTACACTCCCGCCTCACCCGGCGGCCTGTCCTTGAAGCGTTTGTGAACCCAGAAGTACTGGTCGGGCATGGTGTCGATGTATGTCTGCAGACGCAGATTCATGAGTGCGGTGTCCGCTACCGGATCATCGGAAGGGAAGTCGGTCCAGGCCGGCAGGATCTGCACTTCATAGCCTTGAGGTGTCATGCGGGTCAGCACCGGCACCACCTTGGCCCGTCCCAGTTTCGCAAAG
>CAITZZ010000422.1 GCA_903897005.1 uncultured beta proteobacterium
CCTTGACACGCTTGAGGTCGTCCGCACTGGCATGCAGCAGGCCGGCAATGCCGTCGAAGCCTTGGTTCGGGTCGCTGGCCGAAGTCTTGAGCTGCAGCAACTCGTGCGCCATCTGCAGCACGCCCTTACCCTTGATGCCGGTGCGCAGCAGCAAGGCCAGCAGTTCGGCGTCGCTCAGCGCGCCCGCTCCGCGTGTGAGCAGCTTTTCACGCGGTTGCGCGTCCAGGGGCAGGTCTTTGAGGGGCATGGGTCGGGCTTTTACAATGGAACCCAGTTTATCCGGGACTTCTTCATGACCACCAACACGGCCTGCGTTCAGCCAGGCTCTTTTCTGACGCTGCATTACCGCATGGCCGGGCCGGCGGGTGACGTGATCAATACCTTTGCCGACAAGCCGGCCACGCTGACGCTGGGCACCGGCGAGCTCTCGCCGGCGCTGGAGGCGCGTCTGCTGGGTTTGCCGGAAGGGTCTCGTGCGACCTTCGAGCTGCCAGCGGGTGCCGCGTTTGGCGAGCGCCATCCGGACAAATTGCAGTGGCTGGCGCGGCCGCTGCTCGATGCCATGCGCGAGACCGATCAGCCTTACGCTCTGGGTGATGTGGTGCAGTTTCCGACGCCCGACGGCCAGGGGCGGTTTGCCGGTTCGGTGCAGCGCTTCAGAACCGACGACCAGGGCGCGGCGGTGTTGTTTGACTTCAATCATCCGCTGGCTGGTCAGCCGGTGACCTTTGAAGTGCACGTGATTGGCGTCCTGTGAACAAGGAGCTTGAAGTTCTGCTGGCCGAGCCCAGGGGCTTTTGCGCTGGCGTTGATCGTGCCATTGAAATCGTTGAGCGCGCACTCGCGAAATTTGGCGCACCGATTTATGTGCGCCACGAAATTGTTCACAACACCTATGTCGTCAATGACCTGAAAGCCAAAGGCGCCATCTTCATCGAGGAGCTCGACGATGTGCCGGCCGGTGCGACCCTGATTTTTTCGGCACACGGTGTCAGCCGCGCCGTGCAGGAGGAAGCGGCGGCGCGGGGTTTCCGGATTTTTGACGCCACCTGTCCGCTGGTGACCAAGGTGCACGTGGAAGTGGCCAAGCTGCGCCGCGAAGGCTTTGAGTTCATCATGATCGGTCACAAGGGGCACCCGGAAGTTGAGGGCACCATGGGGCAGCTTGATGGCGGCATGCATCTGGTCGAAGACGTGGCCGATGTCGCGAAGGTGCGGCCGGGACAGACCGATCGGCTGGCGCTGGTAACGCAGACCACGCTCAGCGTTGATGATGCGGCCGAGATTGCGGCGGCGGTCAAGGCACGCTTTCCGGCGGTGCGCGAACCCAAGCAGCAGGACATCTGCTACGCCACGCAAAACCGGCAGGACGCCGTCAAGATCATGAGTCCGCAGGTCGATCTGGTGATTGTGGTTGGCAGCCCGACCAGTTCCAACAGCAACCGCTTGGCCGAGTTGGCGCGCAAACTCGGGACCGCCAGTTACATGGTCGATAGCGCCGAGGAAATTCAGGCGCAGTGGTTTGAAGGACGGCAGCGCGTCGGATTGACCGCAGGTGCCTCGGCACCCGAGATTCTGGTCAACCAGGTCATGGAGCGCGTCAAGGCGCTGGGTGCGGTGTCGGTGCGCAAGATGAAGGGCATCGAAGAGACCGTCAAGTTTCCGCTGCCCAAGGGCTTGAAGCTGGGGGAGCCCCAGCCATGAGCAGCCTGGACATTGCCCGCTCGGACATCGAGAACGCCCTGCGCCGGCTGGCTGCCCGAGAGCCGCAGCTGCTGCGCCGCACGCCGCTGATGAAATTGCCAGGCAGGCAATTCGGTTTGGACTGCGCGGAAGTCTGGCTCAAACTCGAACAGTTGCAGCTTGGTGGCAGTTTCAAAGCGCGCGGCATGTTGAGTCGCATGCTTGCCAACGAGATACCGGCCAGCGGTGTGATCATTGCATCGGGTGGCAACGCCGGTATTGCAGCGGCTGCTGCGGCGCAGGCGCTGGCTGTGCCCTGCGAAGTCTTCGTGCCGTTGCTGGCGAGTCAAGCCAAGCGCGACAGGTTGCGCCAGCTCGGCGCCAGCGTGGTGGTCACGGGCGCTGCCTATTCTGAGGCGCTGGAGGCCTGTCTGCTGCGCCAGCGCGCCAGCGGTGCCTTGCTGCTGCACGCCTACGACCAGCTTGAAGTGGTGGCGGGTGCCGCTACGCTGGCCGCTGAAATTGAAGCTGCCGAAGGGCTGCCCGACAGTGTGCTGGTGAGCGTGGGCGGCGGTGGCCTGATCGGCGGTGTGGCGGCCTGGTTTGAGAACCGCGCTCGCGTTGTGGCCCTGGAGCCGACACTGGCACCTACTTTGTTTCAGGCGCGCCAGGCCGGGCAGCCGGTCGATGTGTCGGTCAGCGGCATTGCGGCCGACTCGCTGGGCGCCAAGCGCATCGGAGAGATCGCATGGAATGTCACACAGCGCTATGTGAAGGATGCACTGCTGCTCAGCGACGAGGTGATACGCGATGCGCAGCTGTGGCTCTGGAACGAACTCAAACTCGCTGTCGAGCCCGCCGCAGCGCTGGGTCTGGCGGCCTTGCAAAGTGGCGCTTACCGGCCGCAAGCGCAGGAGCGGGTTTGTCTGATACTGTGCGGTGCCAATCTGGATCCGGCCAGCCTGTTCAGTGGTCGTCATCCCGGGCCAGGAGATTGTCATCCCGGACTCCAAGGCTGTCATCCCGGACCTGATCCGGGATCCAGTGCTGCGCCACCACTGGATTGCGGATCGAGTCCGCAATGACAATGACG
>CAITZZ010000423.1 GCA_903897005.1 uncultured beta proteobacterium
CGTCGCGCAGGCAGACGGAACATCTTGCATCCGGTTCCGAATCAGACAATCACAAAATTGGCGGCCGACAGACTGCTCGCATCAACCCCCACCAGCATGATGCTGTTGCCATGGCCCAGGTCAAGGTACGCGATGCCGCCGTTGATGATCAGATGATCCATCATGGACGCAGCGTCCTTGATCGTGGAACCATTGAGAACGCGGTCGAGCACAATTTTGTCGGTCTCGGTATGGAAGTTCAGAATCAGATCGTTGCCGTTGTCGCTATGGATGGCGAAGCGATTTTCGACCAGACTCACAGAGCCGACCAGGGTGTCGTCAAGGATGCTGGCCACATCGGCATATTTCGCATCAGCGTGCAGAGCCTTTTTCAGCACATCGCGGGTGGCAAAGAAATCGTCAAATGACCGGGTCTTGCGACCTCCGGCGACCAGAATGTCATCGCCACCACCCCCCTCGAGGTGATTGTGTCCGACGTCATCGCTGCCGCCCCCGACCAGCACATCGTCACCGCTGCCCGAGCGCAAGTCATCGCTACCATGGCCGCCTTCAAGCACATCGCTTTGGCTGCCGCCAGTGATCACGTCGTCACCCGAACTGCCTCGAATGGCGTTGTGGCTCGCATCATCGCCATGCAGTTCCCTGTGACCGAGATCGCCATGACGATGCGAGAAGCCATCATCACCCAGGGTGGCAGTCGCCACACCCGTTCCGCTGGCGACAACAGCTGTCCCGGTCGCTGCGCTCGAGGCGCCATGGTCGTCAAGTACGCCGTCTTTGCCGTGGTCGTCAGCTGCGCTGTCTTTGCCGTGGTCGTCAGCCACTGTGTCTTTGCTATGTGTGCCCATGATGTTTCCTGGTTAAGGGTTTAAATCTGTCGTCCATCAAGTTTTCCTGATGCACCGAGAATAAGAAGAAAAGAACGGCGCTTGGTATGACAATGGTCCGTCGGATACAGCTAAAGCGTAGGGTTTGTGTAACGGCGCGTCATCGCCCCCGTCGAGATGCTGGAACAGCTGATGAAGACGCTCGAAAACCGCCATGTCCGTGCTGCTGCCCCCAAGCAGGATGTCGCCCTCCATGGTGGCCGTTGCCGCAGTCCCGACGGGGCCGTGGCGATGCTCTGCGCTGTCATTGCTATGGTCGCTCATGATGCTTTCTGCTTGGAGAGTTGAATCAGCCCTTGCAGGGCTTGCTGATGCACCGAGAGTAGGGCAGACAGACCTGTGCCTGGTATCACAATCGTCCGCCGCGTGCAGCTAAAGCGTAGGGTTTTTGTAACGCTGCGTCTTTGACAAATTTGACGAATTTGATAAAAATCGGTCTTTTTTACGAAAAATCACCATTGACCGCATCATTCATGGGGCATGATGGCCATGAGCAAACTGGAGCGACTAAACAATGCCCAATTTATCTGGCCCGGAGTTCATTAAGACCGTACGCTCCATAACGACCTCAAATGCTGACATCTTCTGGGCGTTTGGGACGGTGATGTTGGTATGGCTGGTCGGACTTCCTCATACCCTGTCAGGGGGGCTGACGATACTGGTGTGTTTGCTCGTTGCACGAAGGCGCGAAGTCCAGACCAGCAAAAACATTCAGACGGTTTTACGCCATGCGCGGACCCTGGCCGAAGATGCCAACCGTGCCAAAAGCGCATTTTTGGCCAATATGAGCCACGAAATTCGCAACCCGCTCAATGGCATCCTCGGGACCATCGAACTGGTACTTGAGAGCAAACTCGACCCGGAACAAACGGAATTGGTAAAGCTGGCCAGCCGCTCTGCCGCGAACCTGCTCGATATTGTCAATGACATTCTGGATATTTCCAAGATCGAGGCCGGTGGTGTCGAACTCCTGTGCGTACCGTTTACGCTGCAGCAGGCATTGGGCGACAGCCTCAAAGTTCTGGCCCACCGCGCCCGAGAAAGAAAACTTGAATTTCACTACCGGGACGATTGCGCGCTTGACCACGCCTTGTTGGGCGACCCGGGGCGATTAAGACAGATCGTCATCAATCTGGTCGGTAACGCCATCAAGTTCACCGAACGCGGCTCGGTCTGGTTGAACGTCAGTAGCGTCGAACGCCTTGCGCGCACCGTTCGCCTTCGCTTCTCGGTGCGCGACAGCGGTATTGGCATTTCGAAAACGCAATTGAAGCGCTTGTTCCAGCCCTTCGTGCAAGCGGATGCATCGATCTCCCACCAATACGGTGGTACCGGCCTCGGGCTGGCCATTTCCATGGGCCTGGTCAACGCCATGAAGGGACGCATCTGGGTCGAAAGCGAACTGGGCGTCGGCAGCGAATTCTTCTTTGAGGTGAGTTTCGGTCTCGACACGCGCTTGCTCTCAAGGGATTCCGAAGAAGAGAAGGTTGTACCAGCGCCTGTCCATCGCAATTTGCACGTGTTGGTGATTGAAGATGACAAGGTCAACCGCCTGATCGCCAACCGCTTGCTGAGCAGGCGCGGGCACCGCGTGAGCGAAGCCGCAAGCGCCATGGCGGGGCTCGAGATAATAGGGCGTGAGCATCCCGACCTGGTGTTGATGGATTTGCAGTTGCCGGGTATGGGTGGGCTGGACGCCATGAAAAATTTGCGCGCCTGGCCTGGCAGCGCAAGCCGCACGCCGATCATCGCGCTCACCGCCCATGTGCTCGTTGGCGACAGGGAGCGCTGCCTCACCTTGGGCATGGACGGTTACGTCTCCAAACCCTTTACCGCCGATTCATTGCATGCGGAGATAACGCGCGTTCTCGACGAGCGGTCGAACACGCCGCTGGCAGCCATCGCTTGTGCACCACCAGAACGCTTCCGTCGTGCGCTGGAGGGCCTCGAAGGAGATGTCGACCTGTTCGCTGAAATCGCTGCGGTGGCGGTCTCCGAATTTGACTTGGCCGCCAGCAGCCTGGCTGAACTCAGTGCAGAAAGAGATTTCGAGGGACTGGCCGCCCGAGCGCACAGGCTCAAAAGCCACTGGGCACTCTACGGCCCCTCGTCCGAAGAACAATTACCCGATCTCTTGATGGCTGCGGCCAGCGAGCTTGACGAAGCCAAGTCGATCGCGCTGGCTGCGCGTTTCAGCGCCAGCCTGGGCGATACCACGCAGGTGCTGCGTGGCTGGCTTCTGCAACGCAAACAGATGGAAAGCACATGAGTCAAGCAAACGAAAAATTGATAGTTCTGGTTGAAGACGACGAGCTGTCTGCGGTTTCATTGAAACTTTATCTGGAAAAGCATGGTTTCAGGGTTGAGCATGAGCGCCGCGGCGACCGTGCAGTGGAGCGAATCCTCAACTTGCAGCCCAACGCGGTGGTGCTCGACGGCAATCTGCCGGGCAAGGACGGGTTTGAAATCTGTCGTGAAGTTCGTGCTCGTTACACCGGCGCCATTTTGATGCTTACCGCGCGCGATGAAGACGTCGAGCAGGTGCTTGGCCTGGGCCTGGGGGCGGATGACTATCTGCTCAAGCCGGCGACGCCGATTGTGGTGCTGGCGCATATCAACGCCTGTCTGCGCCGCTTGCAGGATGTGTCCGGCAAAGAGAGCGACGAGTATCGCTTCGGGCAATTGTTTATCAGCCGCGCCACGCGCACCGTGCGCCTGGGCAGCAGCGAGATCATGTTCAGCACCGTGGAGTTTGATCTGCTGTGGCTGCTGGCGAGCCGGGCCGGCAATGTGCTCTCACGCGACGACATCACCATCGGCTTGCGCGGTCTCGAATACGACGGCATGAACCGCTCGATCGACATGCGCGTCTCACGCCTGCGCAAGGCACTCGGTGACGATGCCGAGAATCCGCAGCGCATCAAGACCGTGCGCGGCAAAGGCTATTTGTTCAGTCGCAACGACTGGGGTTGATGCGGCCGGGCGGCGCCGCTTTTGCCGCCCACCAGTTACATGCTGTTACAGGAGCCTGACCGTACTGCTGTACGCGGGTGACTATTGACGTACCGAGCGCAGGCTTGTTTTTCATATTCTCCAGACATCAGGAATTCATCACAACGATGTCCTGACCCCAAAGTTTCTAACTTGTCTAGATGGAGCAATGATGAACAAGCAACAAGAGCGCCTGGTCCAGCGCACGATGGACGTGCAACGTGAACTGGTCCGCTCAGGACTGGATCGCCGCAATCTCATGAAGTTGGGTGTGCTGGGTGCTGGCACCGGTATGCTGCTGCCGATTCCCGGCCTGAGCCTGCGCGCCGCGTCCGCCGGCACCATCGCCTGCCCGGTGCCCGGCAAGGACATGATCAGTCCGAAGACCACGCCTTTCAAGGACGCCTTCCAGCGCCTGCATGAACTCAAGCCTACGGTTTCGGTCGAGAATATCGGCGGCACCGTCGCCAACCTGACCGACGCCATGTTCCTGCGTGGCGGCAAGCCGACCGCGGCGCCGACCAACGCGCTCGATTCCAAGCTGGCCCTGTTGGCGCACCACCCGGAACTGGCCACGGCCACGCCGAACGCCAACCTGGCGCACCAGGGCTGGGACGGCACCGACAAGAACGCCGGCCTGTACGCCGCGCCGCGCGACTTCTATGAGCTCCGGCAACTCGAGCACAAGCATGTCTGGCACAGCGATATGCCCGCCGGCGCCGGCGGCCAGCTCGCCTGGGGCTATGCTCCGCTCGCCTTTGCCGGTGGCGTGACCGGCGTGGCCGGCAGCATCGCCGGCGTCCCCGGCCCTGTGCTGCGCCACCACTACGGCCGCTCGGTCATGATCCGCCAGTACAACGAGTTGCCGGGAACAGCGCAGGACGCCGTGTCGCACCTCGGGTTCGGCACCTCGACCACCTGCACCCACATGCACAACCACCACACGCCTTCGGAGAGCGATGGCGGCCCGCTGTATTACAACTACTCGGGCAAGTTCTGGGACCACCATTACCCCAACCTGTACGCCGGTATCAACCAGGGCTTTGTATCGCCCAAGGCCGGCGTGCGCGGTGACTACCGCGAAGCCCTGGGCTCACTCTGGTTCCACGACCACAAGCACGACTTCACCTCGCAAAACGTCTATGCCGGCCTGTTCGCCGCCTGCCCGATCTATGACGAAGTCGACACCGGTGACGAGACCAGGATCGGCACCACGAACTTGCGCTTTCCGACCCATTCGCAGGATGCGCGCAGCTTTCCCTACGAGTTCGACGTGCCCATGTTCTTTCATGACCGCCAGTTCGACCCGCTGGGCGTGGACTTCTTCCCGCTGGCCTGCCTGGACGGCGCCATCGGCGACAAGCTCACCGTCAACGGCACGATTCAGCCCTACTTCAAGGTGCAGCCGCGCAAGTACCGCATCCGCATGTACAACGGCGGCCCAACCCGCTTTTACTGGTGGTGGATGCGCCAGGGCGCAACCGGCGCCACCTACCTGCCCATGACGGTGATTGCGAACGACGGCAACCTGCTGCCGCGCGCCGTGGTGCAAACCAACTTCAAGCAGTCGGTGGCCGAGCGCTTTGACCTCATCATCGATTTCTCCAAGTTCAAGCCCGGCACAGAAATCTTCTTCACCAACCGTGCCGAGCAGATCAGCGGCCGCGGTCCTAACGGCAAGTTGCTGACCAAAGGCGAGGATGCCCTCAAGTTCATCGTCGAGGCCGCACGCCCCGGCCTGACCGACGCCAGCACCGCCATCGTCAACGGCACGGCCCTGCGCCCACTGCCTGCTGCAGTGAACACCGCCACCTCCAAGACCAAGCAGTGGGTCTGGGCCAGTTCGTCCAACATCTGGAATGCCAATGGCCAGGTTTTCGATCGCTATGCCGCGCCCTACGCAATCAAGGAAGGCAGTTCCGAGATCTGGGAGCACAAAAACGGCGGCGGCTCCTGGTCGCACCCGATTCACCCGCATTACGAAGAGGGGCGCATCATCGGTTCCAAGGGTGCAGCGCAACCGGATCCCACCAAGACCCTGGAAACGGGCCGCAAGGACGTTTACCGGCTCGACCCGAGCGCCACCATGACGACGGCGATGCGCTTTCGCGACTACAAGGGCATTTACCCGATGCACTGCCATAACGTGGTCCACGAAGACCACGGAATGATGGCCATGTTCAAGATTGTTTAAGCCCGGCCCACGCAGCTGATCTTTCAAGGGGATGGAAATGAACCGCAGAAAATTTCTCGGCGCGGGGCTGCTCGGCCCCGTGACGACCGCCGTCGGCCTGGCCGGTGCGTTGTGGTCGCCGCAGGCATCGGCTGCGCCGGCAAGGGCCGAGCGGCCGCTGTCGTATGCCGCACGCCATGGCTTCTTGCCCAATGTGCCCCTGGTGGCCCACACGGGGGAGACTTTCCATTTCTACGACGATCTGGTGCGCGACCGCATTGTCCTGCTCAACTTCTTTGTGGTGGGCTGCAGCGAGGGGCGCTGCCCCACCACCAATGCCAACCTGCGCAAGGTGCAGGACATGTTTGGCGATCGCATGGGCAAGGACGTGTTTTTCTACTCCGTGACCCTGCAGCCCGAACTCGACACGGTGCCCATTCTGAAGGAATACGCCGAAGACATTTTCGAAGTCAAGCCGGGCTGGTTGTTCCTGACCGGCAAGCAGTCCGACATTGATACCCTGCGCCGCGCGCAGGGTTTTGTCGATCCCGACCCGGAGCGAGACAGCGATGTCACCCTGCACAGCAGCGCCGGGCGTCTGATCGACGACAAGAACAACCGTTGGGCCATGGTCCCGCTGACCACCTCGGCACGCAATGTGTACACCGTACTCAACACGCTTTGACATGAGCCAGCCATGCGCTTTTCTGAATTGGTTGTAAAGCTGTGCGCCGCATTGCTCTTTTCACTGGCTCTGCCTGGCGCACATGCCACCGATGCCAGCAGCAAGGAGTCGCAGTGGGTGGAGGCGGCGCCAGCTGGCGCGGTTCAATGGTTTGAGCAGGGCCAGGTCGCCCGGGTCGGCGGCTTGTTCGATGAGTCTCTGCAGTTGTTCCGCAAAGCGGCTGCCCTGGGCAGCAGCGCCGCGCTGAGCGCCATTGGCGACCTGTATCAGTCGGGCCTGGCCGTGGCGCAGAGCGCGCGGGAGGCGCTGCTCTGGTACCGCAAAGCTGCCGCCACGGGCGATGCCGAGGGCCAGGCCCGTCTCGGGCTGGCGCTGGTGCGCCATGGCACGGCGGCCGAGCTCAAAACCGGGCTGGCGCTGATCCGTCAGTCCGTGGCTGCCGGCAGCGCTTACGGACAGTACGCACTGGGCTACCTGCATCTGCACGGCAAGGGCGTGCCCAGGGATGAGGACCTTGCCTACAGTCTGCTCAACGCAGCATCGGGCCGCGGTGAAGTGGCTGCACAAAGCCTGCTGGGCCAGATGTATCTCGATGGCAAGGGCGTGCAAAAGCACAGCGCCATGGCGCTTGAACTGCTGAGCGAGGCCGCACGCTCGGGCGATGCGCAAGCCCAGAGCCGCCTGGGTGCCATGTTTGCCGAAGGCTGGGGTGTGGAACGCAATGAACACGAAGCCGCTTACTGGTTCGAGCGCGCAGGCGAGCGTGGCAACCTGGACGGCCAGACCCGACTCGCTGTGTTGCTGCTCGACGGTGAGCAAGTGCGCACCGATCCCCTCAAAGCCATTGAGCTGCTGCGCCAGGCCGCGACAGCCGGCCATGCGCTGGCGCAATTTCACCTGGCCCTGTGCTTTTTGCAAGGGCGCGGCGTGCCGCAAGACCCGACACAGGGACAGAGCCTGCTGCGACAGCTGGCCAAGGCCGGCCTGCCCGAAGCCAGCAGCTATTTAAAGGAACACTCGCTATGAAACACACCACCTGCTGGAGTCGGCTCGCCGCCGCTATGCTCATGGCCACACTTTTTTCCTTTCCTGCATCGGCTGCAGTGGAGTGGCTGCAGCGGCCGCTGGAACAAACCCAGCCCAATCCAGCGGACCAGGTTGAGTTTGCGCGGGTGCAAGCCGAATGCGTGCAAACCAGTGCCACCGCCTTTGGACAGCAACAGCCCTGGCATGCCTGCACGCTGGTGCACAGCGGCTTCGTTGCCACCATTGGCTTGCAGGATTTCTTTTATGCCGACTACTGCCTGATCAGAAAAGGCGATGTCTGCGCCCGGCAGGCTCAGGTGCTGTTTCGCAACCGTGCCTACCGGCCCGAGGCGTTTCTGGACCTGGCGCGGCTGGACCCGCCCGGCACGCGCTACGAGAGCCCGGTGCTGATTGGCAGCGCGACTGAA
>CAITZZ010000424.1 GCA_903897005.1 uncultured beta proteobacterium
GCGCGTTCCATTCCGGTGGCCCAGGCCATCAGCGAGCGCTACCAGGACATGGACGAACTGCACGACCTGGGCGAGATCGACCTGCACATCAGCGGCTGCATCAACTCCTGCGGTCACCATCACAGCGGCCACATCGGCGTGCTCGGCGTCGACAAGGACGGCCGCGAGTGGTACCAGGTATCACTCGGCGGCTCCGACGGCTCCACGCTGAGCGGCAAACCCGTGGCCGGCAAGGTGGTTGGCCCCTCTTTTGAAGCGGCCGAAGTGCCCGAGGTGATTGAAGCGCTGCTCGACACCTACCGCCGTGAACGCCTGAGCGGCGAAACCCTGATTGCGACGCTGCACCGCGTCGGCATCGACCTCTTCAAGCAGGCCGCCAACGGCGTGCGCCAGAGCGCAGCAACCGAGGCAGCCGCACCATGAGCAGCCGCACCATCAAACTGCTGGACGCAGGCAGCGCCGACAGCGGCGGCAGCGAGCGCGTCATCACGCTTGCCAATGACGCCGACCCGCGCGAGCTCAAGCTCGATGGCATCGAGCGCATTGATCTGCACTTTCCGAAGTTCACCGATGGCCGCGCCTTCAGTCAGGCCTTTCTGCTGCGTCGCCGGCTCGGCTTTACGGGCGAGATCCGGGCCACCGGCGATGTGCTGATTGACCAGTTGCTGCAGATGCAGCGCTGCGGCTTTGACGCGGCCGTCTTGCGCAGCGACCAGAACCCGACCCTTGCGCAGCGCCAGCTGGAACGCTACCCGGCGTTTTATCAGGGCGATGCCCACAAGACTGCAGGTGCCGTGCTGATCAATTAAAATCGCGCCTTCTACCCATCCCGCAAGCCCTCTAACATGACACACATCGTCACCGAAGCCTGTATCAAGTGCAAGTACACCGATTGCGTCGACGTTTGCCCCGTCGACTGCTTTCGCGAAGGCCCCAATTTTTTGACTATCGACCCGGACGAATGCATCGACTGCGCGGTCTGCATCCCGGAGTGCCCGGTCAACGCCATCTACGCTGAGGAAGACGTGCCAGCCGACCAGCAGCACATGATCAAGCTCAACGCCGAACTGGCGCTGCTGCCAAGCTGGAAAGGCATCAGCAAACGCAAGGCGCCGTTGCCCGACGCCGACGACTGGAAGGACAAGACCGGCAAGCTCTCGCAGCTTGTCCGGTAAAAAGCGACTGTGCGCAAGCATTTATCCCCCATTGAAACCGACGCAGTCATCGTCGGCGCCGGCCCGGTCGGGCTGTTTCAGATTTTTGAACTTGGCCTGCTCGAAATCAAGGCCCATGTCGTTGACTCGCTCGGTTACCCGGGCGGCCAGTGCATAGAGCTCTACCCTGACAAGCCGATTTACGACATCCCGGCGATACCGGTGTGTACCGGGCGCGAGCTCACCAACAACCTGCTGGAGCAGATCAAGCCCTTTGGCGCCACCTTTCACTACGGGCAGGAAATTACCGTGGTAGAGCGCCAGATTGACGGCCGCTTCTTTGTTGAAACGTCCAGAGGCACGCGCTTTCTGACCAAAACCATCTTCATCGCCGCTGGTGTGGGCGCGTTTCAGCCGCGCACGCTCAAGGTGGATGGGCTCGACAGCTTTGAGGATTCGCAGCTCTTTTACCGGGTCCGCGATCCGGACGACTTTGCCGGCAAGAACCTGGTGATTGTGGGCGGCGGCGACTCCGCCATCGACTGGGCGCTTGATTTCGTCAAGGACAGCCCGCACAAGGCCGAGAGCGTGATCCTGGTGCACCGGCGCGACGGGTTCAAGGCAGCGCCCGCCAACGTGGCCAAGATGCATGAATTGTGTGACGCGCTGGAGATGCAGTTCATGATCGGCCAGGTCTCCGGCTATGAAGAGAAAGACGGCGTACTGACCAACGTGAAAGTGACCGGTGCCGATGGCGTCACGCGCCTGGTACCGCTGGACGCCATGCTGGTGTTTTTTGGCCTCTCGCCCAAGCTGGGCCCGATCGCCGACTGGGGGCTGGACATTGAACGCAAGCAGCTCAAGGTCGATACCGAGAAGTTTTCTACCAGCGAGCCCGGCATTTTTGCGGTGGGCGACATCAACATCTACCCCGGCAAGAAAAAGCTGATTTTGAGCGGCTTTCACGAATGCGCGCTGGCCGCCTATGGCGCCATGTCCATCATCACGCCAGAGAAAAAAGTCTTTTTGCAGTACACCACCACCAGCCCCAAGCTGCACAAGGTGCTGGGAGTTGAAACACCAGAGTTCGACTGAGCCGAATCTGAACTTTTTGCCGCTATAATTCGCGGCTTGTTCCTCGATAGCTCAGTTGGTAGAGCGCCGGACTGTTAATCCGTAGGTCCCTGGTTCGAGCCCAGGTCGAGGAGCCACTACAAGCCGCATAGGCACTAGAAAGCCCGCTACTGAAAAGATAGCGGGCTTTTTTCTTTTCCTGCAATGGGACAGTGGCGGGACACTGAGCAAACACAAACCCCGACAAATAGCCATAATTGGCGACAGTGGTGATCGCGCCGGCACAAAATTTGTGTCCGCGAGCGACAAGGCACGAAGCTCCCCGGGCGGCTCGTAGCGCAACCCACGTTGAGCCTGGTATCCGCACCCCGGTAGCCGCATTCATGGGAGCATATGCCGCTCAATCACTGAGCTTGCATCAATATGGCTTTAAGTACATACTTCCGCATGGTTTGGACGTCCTTTTTCACGACGACTTTGCTGTTGAGTTCGCAGCCCTGGCGGAGAGCCTGCAAGACGAGTTGCTGGCGCACGCCCTGCTGCTGAGGGATTTTGGTCCTGGCCTAGGGCGGCCAACAGCGGATACCTTGAAGGGCTCGAAGCATACCAACATGAAGGAATTGCGGTTTGCCTGGACCGGCGAGGTGTGGCGTTCGCGTTTGATCCCGCGCGCCAAGCAATTTTGTTGGTCGGCGGCGACAAGGGCGGCGCAGATCAACGAAGGTTCTATAAGCGACTGATCGCCGTCGCAGACGAACGGTTTGACGACCACCTCGGCACATTGAGGACATCGAATAAGGAGCATCGA
>CAITZZ010000425.1 GCA_903897005.1 uncultured beta proteobacterium
GCGCGGATTGACCCCAATGGCAACGCCACCAGCCCAGATCACTCCGAGATAGGCGATCACCCAATCGATGCTGTCGGGCGCCAGCACGATGACCCGCACACCCGCACGCAATCCCAGTTCCTGCCAGGCACCCGCCGCCTGTCGTACGCGCTGGCGCAGTGCCTCATAAGTCAGGGTCTCGTCGCCACACTCCAGCGCCACCGCTTGTGAAGCGCCAGCTTCGAGCAGGGTTTGGGCGGCGTTCATGCTCATGCCGGGTTCGCTCACACTTTGATTTCAGAAATCTGTCAAAGGGCTAGTCAATTTCAATGCCGTTGCGCTTGATGACGGAGCCCCAGCGAGCGTAGTCTTTGCGAAGTGTTGCGCTGAGTTCCATTGACGTCGATGACATCGCGTCAAGCCCGGCATTGGTCAGCAGCGACCTGACTTCCGGTAATTTGATGATCGCTGCAATTTCGGTGTTTAGCCGATTGATCACCGGCGCCGGAACCTTTGCGGGAACAAAGAACGCGTACCAGATATCCACATTGACACCGCCGACGCCCAACTCCTGAATCGTCGCCACACCAGGCGCGACCGGGTGGCGCGCGGCACCACCCACAGCGAGTGCGATCAATTTTCCGGAACTCACAAAGTTCTGTGCCACATGAACTGGCAGAAAACCCACCATCAGTTCACCGCCTAATATGTCCTGCACAAAACCTGAGGTCCCTTTGTACGGAACATGCAGCAAGGTGAGTTGCGTTTCGCTCTTGAACAGTTCCATCGCCATATGGTGCGGCGTGCCGATGCCAGGTGAACCGTAATTGACGAAGCCCGGTTTGGCCTTTGCCAGCGCAATCAACTCCTGCATCGACTTGATCCCGGATTTCGGACTGGCCACCAGCATCAATGTGCCGTAGGCGGTCATCGACACAGACGCGAAGTCCTCAACCGGATTGAAAGCAACGTTCTTATAAAGCTGAGATGCCATCAACATCGTGTTGGCACCCATCAGCATGGTGTAGCCATCGGGGTTTGCCTTGGCTACATTGTCAGCGCCGATATTTCCGCTAGCGCCAGGGACATTTTGCACGACAACAGGCTGCCCCAGGCGTTCACTCAATTTGGGTGCAACCGTGCGGGCAATCGTATCCATGCCGGTGCCCGGCGTAAACGGCACGATGATTTTGATGGTCTGAGCGGGCCACACCTGAGCCAGCGAAAAGGTGCTAAGCGCCATCAATAATCCAGCCAAAGTAACGCGAATCTTCATGATTGTCTCCTCTTGTTGTCTAACTCAAGAAACCGTGTTCTGTTCTCAGAATTTCACCGTCATGTTATTCCTCTTGGCGAGTTCATCGGCCTCGATTGCGAGCAGCATTTGATCGTCAACTGGCACAGGTTCCGCGCATGACACGGGCTCTGACGACGTGGATACTGTTCGTCTGGACGATACTAGTTGGCTTGGAAAGCCACGACAATGTGCCACTTCAAGATCAAGTCTTTTCCAAATCGAGATGAATCGTGGACACAATCACAAACCTCAAAGCATTTGTTGCAACGGCCGATGCCGGGAGCCTGTCAGGTGCAGCGCGTCAACTGGGTGTGGTGCCGTCTGTTATTTCCAAGCGAATTGATCAACTCGAATGGCGCATCCGAGCGCCGCTTTTCAACCGCAGCACCCGCAAACTGGCTTTGACCGATGTCGGAGAACGCTATCTGCCTACGGTTCGAAAGGCAATCCGGCAGGTGGATGACACGCTTGCCGGCATGGCGCGCGCCAGTGGCGAACTGGAGGGGCATATCAGGGTCAAGATACCCACCACTCTGGGAGTGCTTTATCTCAGCGAGATTCTCAACAATTTCCTTCGAAGCCAACCCATGATCAGCATGGACATCGTTCTGGCCGACCGGTCGGTGAACCCATTGGAAGAAGGTTTCGATATCGCAATCGGTGCACTGCCTGAGTTGTACGGGCAAGTGCAGGACTTGCCCTTGTGCCTGATGAAACGTTTTTTATGCGCCGCTCCAAGCTATCTGGAACGCCGGGGCGCGCCGCTGCGCCCGGCCGACCTGGTTGACCATGATTGCCTTGTATTTACGACTTCAGGCGCCCGTTGGGAATTTCAGAGCGACCAGGGCTTGATCGGCATCGATGTGCGGCCCAAATTGCGCACCAACCATGGCGCTGCGATCTGCCAGGCCGCACTCGCTGGAAGCGGCATCGCGGTGCTGTCAGACTATCTGGCCAGTGCCCCCTTGAAGTCCGGTCAGTTGCTTGAAGTCCTTCCGGGCTTTGCAGTACCAGGGCTTTGGCTCAAAGCCCTGGTTCCGAGTAACCGCATTGAACTACCGCGGGTTCGCATATTGCTGGATTGGCTCGAACAGAGTCTCAAACCGCTGCCACCCTGGGACAACACACAGCGCGCTAACGCCTGAGGTCAGGGCGAGCCGGTCTTTCAGTTTTTGCCCTTGGCACAAGCCCGTATGAAGGTCTTGAAACTCTCCGCTGCCGGTGACAGCGTTCTCCCTTGACGTGTGATGAAGGATATTTCACGGCGGATCGCGGGCTTCACCATCTTCTTCACTTCGATCTTGTAAACCCGAGTCATCGGGCTAGCGTATGACGGCAAGACGGCCACACCCAGACCCGCGTCCACCATGCCAACCACGGTTGACAGATAGGCCACTTCGTAGGCGTCCTGAAGTTCGAGGCCGGCATCAATACGGCACTTCTTGATGAGTTGACCGACGGAATTGTCTGGAGTCAGCGAAATGAACGGATGTCCTGCCAAATCCTGCCAGGCGACGCTGGCTTTTCCGGCCAGGGGATGCCCTGCGGGGCAGGCCAGCACCAGGGTGTCGGCCATGAATGGCTCGGCCACCAACTCACGCCCCGATCTTTCGAATGTTCCGATGCCGAAGTCAACCTCAGCATCACGGACTTTGGGCTGAATCAAACTGGCCAACGTGTCTTGAAGGATGACCTTGATTCCGGGGTACATGGCAGCATATTCACCAATGATCTTTGGCAGCCAGATGGATGCCATGAGCGGTGTCGCCGCCACCGTCACCCGACCGCGCTGCTTTGCCACCAACTCCTTGGAACTCGCCAGAGCGTTGGTGAGGTCGGCCAGTACTTTCTCGGCCACCGGATAAAACTCGCGCCCGGCATCAGTAAGTTGCACCAGACGCGTTGTTCGATGAAACAAGCGCAACCCGAACTGCCCCTCCAACTCACTAACCAGCACACTCACAGCGGACTGTGTCAGATGCAGCCGCGTTGCCGCTGCCGTAAAGCTGCCGCACTGTGCGACGCTCAGAAAGGCGGTGATCTGCTTTACCGTGACATTCATGAATCAAATTCATCAACAAATAAAAATAATGAAATAGCATTATGGACGCAGATATGGCAATCTCGCCTCAGTCGATCCCGCAACTTCCAAGGATACTGAAATGAAGCTCGATATCTTCAATCACATTTTTCCCCAAGCTTTTTACAAAAGAGCGCTCGAAGTCGTTCCCAACGGCAAGGACATGTTTAAACGGGTGCGCGATATTCCCTACATCGTTGATCTCGATGAGCGCTTTCGGATCATGGACCGTTTCGACGACTATGCTCAGGTGATCTGCCTGGGTTCACCGCCGATCGAGGTCTTCGGGCCACCACCGGTTTCCACTGAGATGGCACGACTGGCAAACGATGGAATGGCTGAACTGGTGGCGAAATATCCGGGACGTTTCCCTGCATTCATTGCTTCCCTGCCGATGAACGATCCAGCCGGTTTGCTGCGTGAAGCAGAACGCGCCATCGTTGAACTAGGGGCCGTTGGCGTGCAGGTTTTTACCAATGTCCTTGGCAAACCATTGACCGCCCCGGAAACCTTGCCACTGTTTGACCTGATGGCCAAGCTGGACTACCCCATCTGGCTGCATCCGGCACGCGGCGCCGACTTTGCGGACTACAAAAAGGAAACAAAAAGTCATTACGAAATTTGGTGGACGCTTGGGTGGCCCTATGAAACCAGCGTAGCGATGGCCCACATGGTGTTCGAAGGCCTGTTTGACAAGCACCCGGATCTCAAGGTCATCACCCATCACATGGGCGGCATGATTCCCTATTTTGAGGGGCGAGTCGGTCCGGGCTGGGATCTGTTGGGCACTCGCACCTCGGATCAGGACTATTCATTGCTGCTGAAACAACTGAAGAAACGTCCTCTGGACTACTTCAAGATGTTCTATGCCGACACCGCGCTGTTTGGCGCACGCAAGGCGACAGAACTCGGGCTCGATTTCTTTGGTGTCGACAAAGTGATGTTTGCCTCTGATGCGCCGTTTGATCCAGAAAAAGGATCCGCCTACACGCGCTGGACCATCGAAATCATTGATTCCATGGACCTCACACCCGAGCAACGCTATGCCATCTACGAAGGCAATGCGCGCCGTTTGCTGAAATTGAAGTAGACACATAAGGTCGCAGACTTTCGAACGCGGGTGGCAGCTCGGGTTCTGGTCTGATGACCGGTGCAAAGCGCCGAGCTCGGTGCGCTGACGCCAGGCAACGCACGCCATTTGTTGCAATGCATTAAATTAGCCACATTTCAACTATGCCGATTCGAGCTCGAAAGGCAGGAGGCTGGACATGGTGCCGTTCCCCGCGCGAGCGCTGATCCGCGAAGTCGGACTGCGTGACGGCTTGCAGAGCATTCAAAGCATTCTTTCCACCGATCGCAACAGACCGTCACCGCCTTCTGGTACAGCGTGCGCCACGCGCAGCCGCTGGCCATCGGCCTGAACTGCGCACTCGGCGCCGCGCTGATGCGCCCCTACATCCAGGAACTCCATCGTGCCGCACCCGACACCTTCATCAGCTGCTACCCCAACGCCGGCCTGCCCAATCCGATGAGCGACACCGGTTTTGACGAGACACCGGCCGACACCAGCCGCCTGTTGCACGAATTTGCTGCCGAGGGCCTGGTCAA
>CAITZZ010000426.1 GCA_903897005.1 uncultured beta proteobacterium
CGGAGCTATCACCTCGGTATCCTTGGGTTTGGGAATACCGTAGGCGTCTTCTTCCATCGGACAACCCGGATACCAGGCGTGGAAGCGCATGGTCTTGTGTACCTTGTCGACCACGGGCAGGCCAATGCGGCGCGGCTGCGGCTGATCCAGCAATTCACCGTCTTCCTTCCAGCGATGCAGTGCCGGCAGCGGATCAAACTCGCCCTTGATCGGCCAGTAGGCGCCAATCACGGCGTCAGGTCGCCCGACCAGCCAGATGCGCATCACACGCTGCAGAAGATCAGCGCGCTGTAGTCGATCTGGCAGGCTCAAGCGTTGTTCAATCAGGCGCTTGCGCAGGGCCTTTTTTTCCAAAGCCTTTTGTCCGTCGGAGTTATCCATAATCCCCACATGCAGTTTCGTCCCATTTTGACATCGATTGCGCTCGCCGGATGCTTCGTCCTGCTGCCGCATGCCCCGTCCCACGCCCAGCCAAGCGCCTCTGCCAGGACAGCTGCCGACGAGCTGATCGTGGAGATGAGCCAGGCCTTCAAGAAGAGCAACAGCAAGCGCCTGAGCAGTCTGCTGCCGCAGGTTGCCGGCCATCCGCTGGAGCCCTGGGCGGCCTACTGGGAACTTCGCGTCCGCCTGGACACGGCGGCGCCGGCTGAAGTTCAGCAGTTCTTCAGCCGCTACGCCGGCACTTACCTGGAAGACCGGCTGCGCAACGATTGGTTGCTGCTGCTGGGCCAGCGCCGCTACTGGGCCGATTTTGCCGCTGAGCATGGCTTGTTTCGCATGAGCGACGACCGCGAAGTGCGCTGCTACACGCTGGTCCTGGAGCCCCTGCAGAGCAGCCCGGAGCTGGTGAGTGAGTTCAAACGCCAGTGGTATGGACAAAAAGAAATGGACGATGGCTGCGCCTATGGCGCCGCCCAGTTGTACGCGGCCAAACTGCTGAGCGACACCGACGTCTGGCACAAGGCGCGTCTGGCCATGGAGGCGAATCGGCCGAAAGCGGCCAAGGCCGCTGCAGCGCTGATCTCAAGCGCCGCCGCAGCGCCAATCGATGAAATAAGCAGCAACGCGACCCGCTATTTGGCCAAGCGCGTGCTCGCCATCCGGCGGGTCGCCCGCGAAACGGTGGTGCTGGCGCTGATCCGCATGGCAGCGAGCGACCCCGACGCCACCGCCAGCGTGCTGGAAAACCACTGGAGCGTGCAACTGAACGCTGAACAACGTTCCTGGGCCTGGGGCGTGATAGGCAAGCAGGCGGCGCAGCGTTTGTCGGCCCGCGCCAGCGAATACTTTGCCAAGGCTGCTGACGCCGATCTTGACGATGAGCACCTGGGCTGGAAAGTGCGCGCTGCGCTGCGCCAGGCGCAGTGGCGCAGCGTGGCCCCCGCCGTTGAAGCGATGAGCCCAGAGGCACGCCGCGAGGCGGTCTGGGTCTACTGGAAGGCACGCGCAGCGCTGCAGTTGGCCAGGTCTGACGCTGATCGCGCCGCGGCAAAGGAGATGCTGGCAGGAATTGCCGGCGTGCGCGGTTTTTACGAACAGTTGGCACTCGAAGAGTTGGGCCAGCGCATCAACGTACCCGCACGCCCGGCACCGCTGACGACGCAGGAAAAGGACGCTGCCCGGCTCCACGCCGGTCTGAACCGGGCGCTGTACGCGATTGGGCTTGGTTTGCGCAGCGACGGCATACGGGAGTGGAACTACAGCGCCAACCTGCACCAGCGTGGCGGTATGAGCGAGCGCGAACTGCTGGCTGCTGCCGATCTGGCCTGCCAGCGCGAAGTGTGGGACCGCTGCATCAACAGCAGTGAGCGGACCAAGTCTGTC
>CAITZZ010000427.1 GCA_903897005.1 uncultured beta proteobacterium
CCCATCTGCTGCACTACTTCCATCAGGTGGACGACCCCTACAGCGCTTTGGCGGCCTCGATTTTGCCGCGCCTGCTGGCCCGTTACGACATCCAACTGCTGCCGCACCTGGTTGGCGCGCCACCTGACAACGCGGCGCCCGAGCGGGCCAAACTGATCGCCTACAGCCGACGCGACGCGACTTTGCTGGCCCGGCACCGGGGCCTGGCGTTTGAAGAGGCTGCTGAGCAGCCGACCGAACGGGACTGCGCGCGCGCCACAGCGCAACTGCTGGCAGCCATCGAGGCCGGCGACTTTGTGGAACGTGCCGGGCCGCTGTCAGCGGCGCTCTGGCGAGGAGTGCTGCCTGACGCTGCGGCCTCCGACACCCCAAGTGCCTCCGTCGCGGCGCAACTGGAACAGGCCAATGCCTTGCGAAAACGTCTGGGCCACTATCTCGGCGCCACCTTTTATTACGCCGGCGAGTGGTACTGGGGTATCGATCGTCTGCATCATCTGGAGCAGCGTCTGCAGGCACTGGGTCTGGCGCGCCCGGGCGTGAACGACCTGATGTTTGCGCCGGCAGCCGACTTGACGACAGCCGTGGTCCTGACGGAACCGCCGCCGATTGATTTCTTCTTCTCGCTGCGCAGCCCGTATTCGGCGATTGTGGCGCAGCGCGTGTTTGATCTGGGAAGCCTCACCGGGGCTGAAGTGCGACTGCGCTACCTGTTGCCGATGGTGATGCGTGGCCTGCCGGTGCCGCGCGAGAAGCGCAGCTACATCGCCCAGGACGCAGCGCGCGAGGCCTTTGTCCGGGGCATCCCTTTTGGTCGGCTGAACGACCCGGTCGGGCGCCCGACCGAGCGCGGCCTGGCGCTGATGCCGCTGGCCGAGCGCCTGGGTAAAGGCCAGCAATATGTGCTTTCCTTCATGCGTGGCGTCTGGGCTGAAGGGATTGATGCCGGCAGCGACCGGGGACTGCGCAGCATCGCTGAGCGAGCTGGCCTGTCCTGGGATGATGCGCGACGAGCACTTCAAGACGAGGCCTGGCGCAGCATCGCCGAGCACAATCGCCAGGAAATGTTTGGGCTAGGCTTGTGGGGCGTTCCCTCGTTCAGGGTGGGCGAGTGCGCGGTCTGGGGCCAGGACCGCTTGTGGGCGGTACAGGAGGAATTGTTGAAGAACTCTGGAACTGCAGGAAGGCAGGCGCTGACATGAAGAATCGCCTGCTGGTTTGCGCACTGGCCTTGAGCAGTTGCATGGCTGTTCTGGCAGCGGACCGGGCGCGACCCAATATCGTGGTGCTGGTGGCTGACGACTGGGGCTTTAGCGATGTCGGTGCTTTTGGCGGCGAGATCGCGACACCGAATCTGGACGCCCTGGCGCACCAGGGCATGCGCTTTGCCAACTTTCATGTGGCTGCCTCCTGCGCGCCAACGCGCTCGATGCTGCTGACGGGCGTCGACAACCACCGCATCGGCGTGGGCAATCTGACGGAGACCATGCCGCAGTCGCATCTGGGCAAGCCCGGTTAC
>CAITZZ010000428.1 GCA_903897005.1 uncultured beta proteobacterium
AGAACCGGCCACCAAGATTGACCTTTCGATCAAGGCGGACGCGACGCCGCTGCGCATCACAGAAACACCGTACTGGGTCAAAAAGCACCGCGACATCACAGCCGCTGTCTGGCAATCGTCCAAGGTCAAGAGCCGGAGCAATTGCGCCGCCTGTCACCTGGACGCCGAGGCCGGCACCTTTGAGGATGCGGCCATGCGTCTACCACCCTAAGGTGTTGGGGACAGAGCTGGCTTGCTGCGACAATTGGCGTATGAATATATCTTCCAACCCCAGCGCCTTTGCGCCCCTGCAAAACGACTCCTTTATCCGTGCCTGTCTGCGTCAGGCCACTGACCACACACCGATCTGGTTGATGCGCCAGGCCGGACGCTATTTACCGGAATACCGCGCCAGCCGCGCCAAGGCTGGCAGCTTCATGGGGCTGGCGACCAACACCGACTACGCGACCGAGGTCACGCTGCAGCCGATAGACCGCTACCCGCTGGACGCCGCCATCCTGTTCAGCGATATTCTGACGGTGCCCGACGCGATGGGCCTGGGTCTCTCGTTTGCCCTCGGTGAGGGGCCGAAGTTTGCACATGCGGTACGTGATGAAGCAGCGGTTGCCAAACTGGCGGTGCCGGACATGGACAAACTGCGCTACGTCTTTGACGCCGTTACCTCGATTCGCAAGGCCCTGAACGGCCGGGTGCCCTTGATCGGCTTTTCCGGCAGTCCCTGGACCCTGGCTTGCTACATGGTCGAAGGTGCCGGTTCGGACGACTATCGCCTGGTCAAGACCATGCTGTACAGCCGTCCAGACCTGATGCACAGGATTCTTGAGATCAATGCCGACGCCGTAGCCCTGTACCTCAATACGCAAATTGAGGCCGGCGCCCAAGCCGTGATGATTTTCGACAGCTGGGGCGGTGTGCTGGCTGACGGTGCGTTCCAGGAATTCAGTCTGGCCTACACCACGCGTGTGCTTGGGCAACTAAAGACAGAGCACAAGGGCGTGCGCATTCCGTCGATTGTGTTTACCAAGGGGGGCGGGCTCTGGCTGGAAGAAATGGGCGCTTTGAAATGTGACGTGCTGGGCTTGGACTGGACCGTCAATCTGGCGCGCGCCCGCGCACTGGTAGGCGGCAGTAAAGCGCTGCAGGGCAATATCGACCCCAATGTGTTGTTTGCCGAGCCGGCGCAAATCGAAGCCGAAGTGGCCAAAGCACTGCGCAGCTTTGGTGCGCCCCACACCGGGCCCGGTACCGGGCCGACCCATATTTTCAATCTGGGGCATGGCATAAGTCAGCACACACCTTCTGAGCATGTGGCGTCGCTCGTGCAGGCGGTTCATGAGCACTCGCGCCGGATGCGCGCTTAGATGGTTGGTACATGATTTCATAACACGGTTCGGGCCTGAAACGGGTTAGTGGCGCCTGACTTATGCACAAAATTCTTGTTGCACTGCGAAAGTTCTGAATTTTTTCGTGACTCCTGCTACAAAACCAATAGCGATCGTAAGTGGTTGATTTATAAAGATTTAAATTTTTGCTATTTTTATGGGCATTTCAGTGAAAGCCTTGATTTTGAAGGGCCTGGGGCTGCTGGAGGTGAGATATCAACAAAGTTATCCACAGAAACTCTGAATCTGGTATAAATTGATTATGAATCAAAGACTTAAGGCGTTTTCCGCAAGTTCACATCAACTTTGCGCCTTAAATCCGGGCAAGCCATGAGTCTGCTTTCGGTACTGGTTCAGACCCCGGTTCATAGCCAGGTTGCCGGGCCTTTGACCTACCGTAACGAGCGCCCGATTGCCGCTGGCAGCCTGGTTCGGGTACCACTTGGAAAACGCGATTTGCTCGGCGTGATCTGGGATCGGCCCAGCAGTGAGGCGGCTGTGCGCAACGAAGCAGAAATTTCAGCAGACAAGCTGCGCCCGATTGCAGGCGAGATCGAAGGCATTGCTCCGCTCTCAGTGGCCTGGCGGCAACTGGTGTCATTCACGGCGGATTATTACCAGCGCTCGCTGGGAGAAGTGGCTTTGGCCGCACTGCCGCCGCAACTGCGCGAGCTCACAGCGCTGCAGGTGGCGCGACGGATCAAGCGCTACGCCAGGCCGGTGGAACTGGTGTCCGATCAGTCCAGCGATGCTGCCACTGCTTTGCCATTGACCGCAGAGCAGCAGCGGGTGATCGGCCAATTCAACGCCGCTGCCGGGCCTTTTTTGCTCTTTGGTGCCACCGGCAGTGGCAAGACCGAGGTCTATCTGCAAATCGTCCAGCAGTTGCTCGAGCGCGATGCGAACGTGCAGGCGATGGTGATGGTGCCGGAAATCAACCTGACGCCGCAGCTCGAATCGCGTTTTCGGGCCCGCTTCGACGCTCTGTTTGGCGCTGGCGCGGTGGTTTGTCTGCATAGCGGCATGACGCCGGCGCAAAGACTGAAGAGCTGGCTCGCGGCGCACAGCGGCGTGGCGCGCATCGTGCTGGGTACGCGCATGGCGATCTTCGCTTCGCTGCCGGCGCTCAGGCTGATCATCGTCGACGAGGAGCATGACCCCAGCTACAAGAGTCAGGAGGGGGCGCGCTATTCGGCGCGCGATCTGGCAGTCTACCGGGCCCGGCTGGAGGGCGCCAAGGTCCTGCTCGGATCGGCCACGCCGTCGCTGGAGACCTGGCACCACAGTCGGCCTGCGGCACAAGGCGGCCGCTACGTTCGCCTGCAGATGCCCAGCCGCATTGGCCAGCATGCCAGCCTGCCATTGGTGCGCCGGGTCGACATGAACCATCAGCCTAAAAGATGCGTGATTGCCCCGCCCCTGCTGGAGGCGATTGCCGAACGTGTGGCGCGTGGCGAGCAGAGTCTGGTGTTTCTGAACCGCCGCGGTTACGCTCCGGTCCTGCACTGCGCTGACTGCGACTGGAAAAGTGAATGCCCGCATTGCAGCGCCTACCGGGTTTTCCACAAGATTGACCGGACCCTGCGCTGCCACCATTGTGGCTACACCGAGCGCGTGCCGCGCGCCTGCCCGGCCTG
>CAITZZ010000429.1 GCA_903897005.1 uncultured beta proteobacterium
GAAGTCCAGCGCGCTGGTCAGATCGCCGCAAACGGCACGACGCCAGGCCGAAATATTGGGCTCCATGACACCAAAGCGTCGCTCCATGAAACGGATCACGGACGTGTGGTCAAAGACCTGCGAATTCACCCAACCACCACGGCTCCAGGGTGAAATCACGAGCATCGGAACCCGCGGACCAAGTCCGTAGGGCTGATGCAGCAGCGCCTTGTCCTGGGCGCTGCTGCGGTAGCTGACCAGGTGCTCGTGGTACTCGCCGTGCGTATCGACGCTCGAGTCACCCGCCAGGTGCTGCTGCGCCGGGTCCGGGTGCCAGACCGCATACGAGGGCACAGCGGGCGGCGGAACATGGTCAAAAAATCCGTCATTCTCGTCATAGTTCAGGATCAGAACCGTGCGACTCCAGACTTCGGGGTTGGCGGTGAGTGCCTCCAGCACGCGCGCCGTGTAGTGCGCACCCTGCGCCGGACTGGACTCGGCCGGATGCTCCGAGTCCCGTTCACTGGCAACGATCCAGCTGATCTGGGGCAACGCATTGGCCAGCACATCGGCCTTGAGCTGCTCGAGGTTGCGGGTGCTGCAGGCGCGCGCCCTGAGTTGTTCCGAGGAACCGGGCGCACCGGCATAAGCATCCCGAAAGACCTTGAAAAACGCCAACGGGTTGTCGTCGTAGTTGTCGTCAAGGGTCTGGTAAACCTGCCAGCTGATGCCGGCTGCCTGCAGGCGTTCCGGGTAGGTGGTCCAGGTGTAGCTGTCGCGCCCGTTCTGCGGCGCCAGCGTGGCGATGTCGTTGAAGGTGGCAGGCCCCGCGCCCTGCGCGTGCGGATCATTGGTGCCGGTCCACAGGAACAGCCGGTTCGGCGTCGTGCCACCCTGGAACGAACAGTGGTACGCGTCACACAGCGTGAAGGCGTCTGCCAGTGCGTAATGGAACGGAATGTCGGTGCGGCCGAAGTAGCCCATGGCATGCGCCCCTTTGGCCTGCGTCCACTGGTTCAGTTGGCCGTTGGCCCAGGCCTGCTGGGCATCAGGCCAGCTGTGGGCCGCACCCTCGCAACGCATCAGGGCAAAGTTGGCTTGCGTGTCCAGATGAAAGGGCTGCACCGCACTGCTGCCCTCGACCGGAATGGCAAAGCGGTCAGCGAACCCGCGCACGCCACTGCAGCTGCCGAAGTAGTGGTCAAACGAGCGGTTCTCCTGCGTCAACACCACGATGTGCGCCACGTCCTGCAGGGTACCGGTGCGCTTGTCGGCATCGATTGCCAGTGCCTTGCGAATCGCCGGCGGAAACATTGACAACGCAGCGGCAGCGCCCAGCGTGCGCGCACCTGTGTTTAGAAAGTGACGACGCTCCATGGAAGCTCAGTGCAAGGCTGGCGCCACTCAGGGCGATCCGGTCCAGACAAAGGTGGCAACGCTTGCGGCCGGCATGCTGTGCTCGAATCGTTGAGCGCCCGACGTCACAGTGAAGCGGCGCTCGGCGGCAGCCGAATTCACGACCACCAGAGCAATCGAGTTGTCATCCGGGTTCTGGAACGCCACCGACTCCAGACCATCCAGGCCGGAGCTTGAATCGATGCGCCGCGCGCCCGGGCGCACGAAGCGGCTGGCGTGCGCCAGCGCGTAGTAGTCCAGATTGCGCGTCACCTCGCCGGTTTTGGAGTTGATGATGACGACGCCTCGGCAATCGCCGCAACCACCCAGATGCGGGCCGTAGTTCTCGTCGAGCGCCAGGTTCCACATCAGCACGCCCTTGGCCCAGTGGCGGGTGGCGCCAATGATCAAATTGCGCACATTCCAGGGCAGGGTCTCGCGCCAGACCGCATTGCCCTCGCCGCCAGCGCATTCGGTGAAATAGGTTTCCTTGTCCGGGTGAGCATCGCGCACCTGAGACTGCGCAGACGGGTCACCCGAGTAGCAGTGCCAGGCGACGCCAGCGACAAATGGGTTGGCAACTTTGTCGGCCAGCACGTGCAGCGGCGCCGCGGGCTCGTCCCAGTTGTGGTCCCAGTCGAGAATGCGCACCGGCTGGGCGCGCCGGGCCAGCAGCGGCCCCAGGTGTTCACCAATCAGCTTGGCACGTGCCGCCGAGTCGACGCGCATGCCGGGGTAGTCTTTGGGTTCGAAGTGCGGCTCGTTTTGCAGGGTCAACGCGTACAGGGGAAAGCCTTCAGCCTGCATGGCGTCAGCAAATTTCCCCAGGTAACGCGCAAAGGCGCCGTAAGCGTCGGGGCGCAAGGCACCCTGGACCAGGCTGTCGTTGTTCTTCATCCAGGCCGGTGCACTCCAGGGTGAGGCCATGACCTTGAGTTTCGGGTTGATCGCCAGTGCACGTTGCAGTGTAGGCAGCACCTCGGCGCGCATCGGATCGATGGAAAACTTGGCCAGCGCCTCATCGGTCTGCCCCTGAGGCACGTCGTCCAGCGAGTAATGCCGCAGCGAGAAGTCGGACGCACCGATGGTCAGGCGCGTGAAGCTGAAGCCCAGGCCCGGTGCCGGGCCAAACAGCTCCTGCATCAAGGCTTCGCGCTGGGCTGGGCTCATGCGGTGCTGGATCAACCAGGCTGAGGCGTCGGTGATGTTGGCGCCAAAGCCGATCATCTCCTGGTAGCGCTTGCTGGCATCGACCTCGATGTTGAGCGGGAGTTCGGCGCGCTGCTGAAGGAACACACCCTCCTCGGGTGCCAACAGCTTGGACTTGTCGGTCAGCGTGACCCAGGTCTGAACCGGCGTCGCCTCGGCACTGACAGCAGCTTGCGCAACGCTGACCGCACCGCACAGGCTGAGCAACGCTGGCGCCAGCAGCGCCGCTCGTGGTTTCCAGTCGCTCAGCCTCATCGCTTGGCGGCGCAATTTTTGGCGATGTACTCCGCGTGCGTTGGCATGACGTCAACACATTTCTTGATGACCGTCTGAACATCACTCAGGTAGGCGGTAATCTCGTCCTTGGAGTGCAAGTCAACCAGGGGATGGTAGCTTTGTGGACGCAGGCCCTGGCCGAACATGACCTGAACCCAGCTCACCTCGGCAAACAACTCGGCACCCTCGCGGTAGACGCGGCCATTGCTGTTGAAGAGATCGATCTTGGCCTGTAGCGTGTCGGGAATCTCCATCGCCTGGCAATGCCGCCAGAACGCTGAGTCGTCACGTCGTGTGGCTTTGTAATGCAGGATGATGAAGTCACGAATGCGCTCGTACTCGAACTGGGTGCGGCGGTTGTACTCGTCAATATCTGCCTGGTGAAATCCCATGTTGGGGAACAGGTTGATAACGCGCGCGATCGCCGTCTGGATGAGGTGAATATTGGTTGATTCGATGGGCTCGAAGAAACCGCTCGACAGGCCGACGGCGACACAGTTCTTGTGCCAGGTCTGGAGCCGCCGTCCGGGTACAAACGGGATATGCCGCGGCTCGTCGAGCTGCTTGCCGTCCAGGTTGTTCAGCAGAATCTGGGTCGCCTCGTCCTGACCCATGAATTTGCTGGAATAGACGTGCCCATTGCCAATGCGGTGCTGCAAGGGGATGCGCCATTGCCAACCGGCCGAGTGTGCCGTGGACCGCGTGTAGGGCGTGATCGGTTCGACCGTGGCACAGGGCACGGCGATGGCGCGGTCACAGGGCAACCAGTGCGACCAGTCTTCGTATTCCCGGCCCAGCGCCTGACCGATCAACAGTGCGCGGATGCCCGAGCAGTCAACAAAAAGGTCGCCACTGATCTTTTCACCGCTCTCCAGCTGCACCGCTTCGATGAAGCCGTCGGACTCGCGCAGCAGGGTCTTGACGATTTTGCCCTCGGTACGCTGCACGCCGCGCGCCTCGGCGAACTTTCGCAGGTACTTGGCGTACATGCCGGCGTCGAAGTGGAAGGCGTTGTTGATGTGCCCCAGCGGGGAGTCCGGCATGTCGGCGATGCTGCGCACGAACTTGTTGTACTTGCAGGACATTGTGTTGATCGAGTAGTAGCTCAGGTCGGGTGCTTCACCCGCCTGGCGCATCTTGAGCCAGTACTGGTAGCAATTCACTGAATCCAGATCCTGACCGATTTCACCGAAACCGTGGATGTAGCGCTCACCGATCCGGCCCCAGTTGACGAACTCGATGCCGAGCTTGAAGGTGCCCTGCGTCTCGCGCAGAAACTCGTTCTCGTCGAGTTCCAGCACCGAGTTGAAGACCTTGATCATCGGGATGGTGGCTTCACCGACACCGATGGTGGCAATTTCGTCGGACTCGACGACCCGAATCCGGTACTGCTTGCCCATGATCTTGGCAAAAGCGGCGGCCGACATCCAGCCAGCGGTACCACCACCAACGATGACAATATCTTTCACGGGAGCTGAGGGCATGATGATCTCCAAAAATGTGTGAAAAGGTCTGCTGAGTTTAGTAGCCTGTGAAGACAGACTTGTTCCGCTGGACCGATCTTAGTGCAGACTATTTCTGCCCGATTGGCAAAGCCAGCCCTTTGGCTACCATGACCTCGCGCAACCGGTCCGGATAATCGGTGATAAGACCATCAACGTTCCAGTCGATCAGGCGCAGCATTTGCGCCTTTTGGTTGACGGTCCAGGGGATCACCGACAGGCCCAGGCTGCGCGCCTCTCGCAACAGCTCGGGTGTCAGATCATTGAAATTGGGGGCCCAGATCACGCCACGGGCGGCCCCAGCCGAGGCCTTGACCAGGCGTGGTACCGAGCCGCCATGGTCCTTCAGCCGATGTCCGGCAGTCCAGGATCCGTCCTTCACCGTGCTGTAGTCGGGCGAGTCCATGGTCAGGTACATGGTGCGAAGACGCGGCTCGACCTGGTGCAGCAATTCGAGCGTGCGCCAGTCAAAGCTCTGCACCATCACGCGTTCGATCATGCCGGCTTCGCGGATGACGGCCAGCATCCGCTCCACAAACTCCCGCGGCGCCAGCGTGCTCGCCGGGTGATGCGGATTGATCTTGGTCTCCATGTCGAAATGCATGTTCGTGGCGCCCAGATCCTTGACCAGCTTGAAGAGCGCCGCAAGCGTCGGGATGCGCTGCCCATCGCGTGGCTGCTGATCGGCAAATTCCCTGGCATAAGGGTGCGTCGGGTTGAGCCGGCCGACATCGTAGGATTGCAGCTGTTGCAGGGTCATGCTCTTGATCAGCGGCTCATGTTCCTTGATCCACTGCCCGCTGGCGTCCCGCGTGAGGGCCGGATTGAGGGCCGGGTCGTGCGAGATCACTGGAATGCCTTCGGCGCTGATGGCGATGTCCAGCTCCAGCGTGGTGACGCCCATGCGAATCGCGTTCTCGAAAGAGGCTAGCGTGTTCTCAGGCAGCAGTCCGCGCCCGCCGCGGTGCGCCTGCAAATCGAAGGCCCATGCGTTCGCCGAGGCCAGCAGCCCCAGCGCAAGTCCCACGCGGCGCAGCCAGCGCACGACCGCGCCCAGGATCTTTGAAGGATGAATTGACATGACTTGACCGCGCCTCTGGACCCGTTAGAGTTTGATGTAGATCTGCTTCTTGTCCATGACGTAGCCTATCTGCCAGCAGCCGAGCATGAACACCAGCGCAAACAGCAGCGAGCCGTTCTTGTCGCCCGCCCACCACTGAAAAGCGTTCAAGTAGAGCCAATCGAACAGTGCCAGTTTGCCGACGTGCCCGAGCCACAGCGTGCTCATCAGAATCTCCGCCAGCAAGTAGATGAACAGGGTGTTTTTGCCAAACACCTCGAAGAAGTAGGTCCAGCGCCGCAGCGCCAACACGTCAATCACATACACCAGCAGCGCCAGCAGGCAGAGGTCAACACCGATGCCGCATAGCACATAGGAACTGGTCCACAGCTTCTTGTTGAGCGGAAACACCGCGCTCCAGCACAGCGCCAGCGCGATCAGCACGGCACCCCAGAGCATCAGCTTGGCAATCGACTCAAAGCCGGGGCCACGGTCACGCAGCAGACGTCCCGCGAAATAGCCGGCCAGCACATTCACCACCGAGGGTAGCGTGCCAAGCAGGCCTTCCGGGTCAAACGGGACACCTTCGCCACGGTACAGATGCGCTTCGCCAAGCAGGTACAAATCGAGTTTCACGGCGGCGTTGCCGCCCAGCGTGTAGTCGCCGGCAACGGCCATGATCCACCAGTAACCCAGCAGGGTGACAACGCTGAAGACGATGGCGCCGCGCTGCTTGCCGTAGTGCAGGAGCAGCGCCGCCAGACCGTAGGCCAGCGCAATGCGCTGCAACACTCCCAGAATGCGGGTCTTCGCCAGCGGCAGCAGAGCGAGCTGACCGGCCTTGTCGAACTCAACAAAGGGAAACCAGTAGAGCAGGTAACCACACAGGAAGATCAGGGCCGTGCGCCAGAAAACCTTTTGCACCAGCGCCGCGTGCCCCAGGTTCTGGTATTTCTCCAGCGTGAAGCTCATGGCCGTGCCGACCACAAACAGGAAAGTCGGGAAGACCAGATCGGTCAGCGTCAATCCATGCCAGACGGCGTGCAGCAGGGGCCCGTACGACTTGTCCTCGCTGATGGACATGTTGACGACAATCATCAACGCCAGCGTCATGCCGCGCAACACGTCAATCGCCTCCGAACGCTGCACCAGCGCGCTCATGGTGCGCTTCCTGTGGCTGCAGCGATACCCTGCGTCACCAGCTCGATCATGAGCTTGTAGCCGGCTGCGTTCGGATGAACGCCATCATCCGAGTATTCGCGCTTCAAACCCTTGTGTTCATTGATCATGGATTCGTAGTAGTCGACATAAACCAAGCGCTTGCGCTTGGCGTAGTCCTTCAGCTTCTGATTTACCGACGCAATCTTGTCGGCGGGTCGCAGTTCCGGATTCCAGTAGAACCGATCCGCCGGCAGCACCGCACACAGCAGCACCGTGATGCCGTGCACTTGGGCCAATTCGGCCATCGAAGCGATGTTGCCGACAATCATGTCATCGCTCGCCGGTCCGGTGTTACCCGCCACATCGTTGGTGCCGGCCAGAATGACCACCACCCTCGGTTTCAGATCGATCACATCCGGCCGAAAACGCAGCAGCATCTGCGGCGTGGTCTGTCCGCTGATGCCGCGGTTCAGCAACGACTTGCTCCAGAACGAGGGGGTCCAGAACTCGGTAATCGAGTCGCCCATGAAGACGATGCGCCGGGCATCCGCTGGCAGGGCGGCCAGTTGCCGATTGGCGGCCCGGTAGGCCGCCAGCTTGGCCCAGTCCTGGCTGGCCTCCGGTTCCTGCGCCGCCAGCGACACGCCCAGCATGGCGCCGGCCAGCAGCACGCTGACACCCGCCTTCAGCAATTTCATCATGGCCTATGGCTCCTCATGCAATATTCTTCGTTCCCGCCAGCACTTGCTAACGCGTGCGTGTGACCTTGGCCAGAAAGCGCGGCTGATCCGGATTCATGCCGCGCGCGCGCGCCAGCGCTTCCACCATCGGATAAAAACTCTGGATCGCCGAAATCGGATCCAGGTCAGGGCTGGCGCTTTCAACAAGCGGCAGATTGGCGCCGGGCGTACCGGCCGGTGCCGCCAGCAAGACCCGGGCGCCGCGGCCACGCATTTCCTCAGCCAGCGCCAACAACCCCGCTTGCGCCGGTCCGCGCGCGGCGAAGACCAGCAATGCGTAGCCTTCGTCGATCAGGGCCATCGGCCCGTGTTTGATCTCGGCGCCCGAAAACGCTTCCGCCTGAATGCCGCAGGTCTCCTTGAACTTGAGTGCGGCTTCCATCGCCACCGCCAGACTCGTGCCGCGACCGATCACAAACAGACGATCCACATGGGTCAAAGTCTCGACCGCCAGTGACCAATCAGCCGCCACAGCGCGCGCCAGCACCTCCGGCAGCGCGTCCAGTGCCGCCTGCAGTGGATCGTCCTCTTGCCAGGCGGCAGCAACACGCACGCCGGCCACCAGTTGGGCAATGAAGCTCTTGGTCGCGGCGACGCTGGTCTCAGCGCCGGCGTGCAGGGGAAACAGCCATTTGGCAGCGCGACCCAGAGGCGAGTCGGGCTCGTTGACAAACGCCGCCGTGCAGGCGCCACCCTCGGAAAAAAAGCGCGTCGGCGCCACCAGATCCGGGCTCTGTCCGGATTGGGAAAACGCCATCGACAGCAATCCTTCACAGGTAATCTGCGACTGGTACAGGGTAATGAGCGACATCGGCAGCGTGGTCACCAGCCGCCCCAGGCGCGCCATGATCAGATAGCCCATGAAATGCGCCGCATGGTCGGAGCTGCCGCGTGCAATCGTCAGGATCGCGCTCGGCGGGCACGCTCGCAGCAGCGCACCAAAGGCTGCGTAGTCGTCGGTGTTGAGCGCGAGCTGGCGCGCCACGGCAGCCGGCGCCTGGCGCGCTTCATGCAACATCTGTGTGATTGCCAGGCTCATCATTCGCAGCGCCTCATTTCAGCAACTAGATCGTAGTAGTCGCTGCGGCAATAAGAATGTGTCA
>CAITZZ010000430.1 GCA_903897005.1 uncultured beta proteobacterium
ACCAAGACCCGCGTCAATCCGGATGCCGTCTGGACCGGTGCCTATCTGCCGTCCAAGGCAGACCTCAACGTTTTGCCCAAAAAGTAAGATGCAAGAGCCCGCTGCCCAGTGGTTCGTCGATTTTCGGGACGTCTGGCTCGCTTATAACGACGAACTGCTGAAGCAGAACCAGTTCGCGGTCGAAGCGATTGACCTGAACGTGCGCCAGGGCGAGTTCATCGCCATCGTCGGACCCTCGGGTTGTGGCAAGTCAACCTTCATGAAGTTGGCGACCGGCCTGAAGATGCCCTCCATGGGGCGGATCCTGATCGACGGGCAGGCGGTAACGGGACCGTTGAAGATCTCGGGCATGGCGTTCCAGGCCTCCTCGCTGCTGCCCTGGCGCACCACCGTGGACAACGTCTTGCTGCCGCTGGAAATTGTCGAGCCCTACCGCAGCAGCTTCAAGCTAAAGCACAAGGAATACGAGGAACGCGCCCGCGCTCTGCTGCAAAAAGTGGGTCTGGGCGGCTACGAGGACAAGTTTCCGTGGGAGTTGTCGGGCGGCATGCAGCAGCGCGCCAGCATCTGCCGAGCCCTGATTCACGAGCCCAAGATGCTGCTGCTTGACGAGCCCTTTGGCGCGCTGGATGCTTTCACGCGGGAAGAGCTCTGGTGCATTCTGCGCGACCTCTGGACCGAGCAGAGGTTCAATGTCATTCTGGTCACGCACGATTTGCGCGAGTCGGTTTTTCTGGCCGACACGGTTTACGTGATGAGCAGGAGCCCGGGGCGCTTTGTCGTCAAGAAGGACATTACCCTGCCGCGTCCGCGTGATCTGGAGATCACTTACACGCCGGCATTCACCGACATCGTGCATGAACTGCGCGGGCACATAGGCGCCATGCGCCAAAACAGTGCGAACACCCAAGCGCCGAGGCCGTCATGAACCAGAAACAGATTGAGTTCTGGTCGCCCTGGTTGCTGCTGCTGAGCGTGGTGGTGGTGTGGCAGATCATCTGTTCTGCTTTTTCGGTTTCCGAGTTCATCTTTCCCAGTCCTTTGCGCATCTGGAGCCAGTTCTGGGAGTTCAAGGCCATCATTGCCGCGCATGCCTGGCGCACCTACTGGGTCACCATGGCCGGCTTTGGCATCGCGATTGTGGTGGGTGTGCTGCTGGGTTTTGTGATCGGCAGCTCGCGCCTGGCCTATGCCGCCGTCTATCCCTTGATGACCGGCTTCAACGCGCTGCCCAAGGCGGCCTTTGTGCCGATTCTGGTGGTCTGGTTTGGCATTGGCGCGGGTCCGGCCATCCTGACCGCGTTCCTGATCAGCTTCTTCCCCATCATGGTCAACATCGCCACCGGCCTTGCCACGCTGGAGCCTGAACTGGAAGACGTGTTGCGCGTGCTTGGTGCCAAGCGCTGGGACGTGTTGATCAAGGTCGGCTTGCCGCGCTCCATGCCTTACTTTTATGGTTCGCTCAAGGTGGCGATCACGCTGGCCTTTGTCGGTACCACGGTGTCGGAGATGACCGCCGCCAACGAAGGCATTGGCTACCTCCTGATCTCGGCCGGCTCCGCCATGCAGATGGGTCTGGCCTTTGCCGGTCTGCTGGTGGTGGGCGCGATGGCGATGCTGATGTATGAGCTGTTCGCCAGGATCGAGAAGCACACCACGGGCTGGGCGCACCGCGGTTCGCAGAACCGCTGAGATCTGATACCGTGCTGGCCTACCTGGCCAGGATCGGGAACAGCTTGATCAGGCCGTCGGACATCACCTCCACAGCGAGGGCCGCCAGAATCAGACCCATCAGCCGCGTCATGACGTTGATGCCGGTCTTGCCCAGAACCCGCGCGATCGGTTGCGCCAGTGCGAAGCACAGGGCGGTGGCCAACGCGATCACCACGCCGTAACCGACCAGCGTGCCCAGTTGCCAGAAAGTCTTGGCTTTGTCTGCATAGATCACCACGGTAGACATGGTGGCTGGCCCGGTCAGCAGCGGAATCGTCAGCGGCACCACGGCGATGCTGGCGCGGGCTGCGGCGTCGTGCATTTCTTCTTCATTCGATTTGGCTTCGGCTGGTTGAGCATTGAGCATGGCCAGGGCCGAAGTCAGCAGCAGCATGCCGCCACCGACCTGAAAACTGGCCAGCGAGATGCCAAAGAAGTCCAGGATGTGCAGACCCATGAGTGCACTGACGGCGATCACGACAAAGCAGCTGAAAGACGAAATCCAGATCGTGCGGCGCCGCTGCTCGCGCGAGAAGTCCTGCGTGTAATGAATGAAGAAGGGCACGATGGCCAGCGGGTTGACGATGGCCAGCAGCGTGACGAGGGGTTTGAAATCCATGACCCGACTTTAGCTGAACTGGTGCTAACGTACAATTTGCCAGAGGGAAAACGATCCATGAACAACCCCGTTGGCATCTACGAAAAAGCACTTCCCAAGGACCTGAGTTGGGCTCAGCGGTTCGAGGCGGCGAGCCGCGCCGGCTACGATTTTCTGGAGATGTCGGTCGACGAAACACCCGAGCGCATGGCACGACTCGACTGGACACTCGGTGAGCGCCTGGCGTTCTTCAAGGCGTCACGGGAATGCGGTGTACCCGTGCCTTCGATGTGCCTGTCCGGCCATCGCAAGATCCCCTTTGGCGGCGCTGACCCTGTGATTCGCCAGCAGGCGGCCGAGTTCATGGAGAAGGCGATCCGCTTTGCCTGCGATACCGGCATCCGCGTGATTCAGCTGGCCGGTTACGACGTTTACTACGAACCGACCACGCAGGAGTCCAGGCAGCGCTACCTTGAAGGCATGGCGCGCGCGCTGGAGGTGGCGGCGCAGCACCAGGTCATGCTGGCGCTGGAAATCATGGACACGCCTTTTCTCAACTCCATTTCGAAGTACCTGGTGCTCAAGGAGCAATTGCCGTCGCCTTGGTTCAAGGTCTATCCGGACTTGGGCAATCTGACGGCCTGGGGCAACGATGTGGCGCGGGAACTGACGGCGGGCATTCACCATATCGTCGGTGTCCACGTCAAGGAAACGAAACCGGTGGGACCCAATTTCCCCGGCGCTTTCCGCGATGTGCCGTTTGGCGAAGGCACGGTGGACTTTGTTCGCTGCTTCAAGACCCTGCACGGGCTTGGCTACGCCGGCCCCTTCCTGGTCGAGATGTGGACCGAGAAAGCGGCGGATCCGCTGGCCGAGATTGCGCAGGCCCGCCAGTGGGTGGGTGAGCGTATGAGGCAAGGGGGCTACGACCATGCTTGAAGCACTCAAGAAACAGGTGCTGGAGGCGAATCTGGAACTGCCCAGGCTGGGACTGGTTGACTTCACCTGGGGCAATGTCAGCGGCCGCGACGCCGCCAGCGGTGCCATCGTCATCAAACCCAGCGGTGTGCCCTACGAGCGCATGACGGCAATGGACATGGTGGTGCTGGACGCCAACGGCGCCGTGCTGGAGGGGAAGTTGAAGCCCTCGTCCGATGCTTCAACCCATCTGGGGCTGTACCGGGCTTTTCCGGAGCTCGGCGGCATCGTGCATACGCATTCGAGCTGGGCTACCGTTTGGGCGCAGGCCTGCCGCGGCATCCCGGCGCTGGGAACAACGCACGCCGA
>CAITZZ010000431.1 GCA_903897005.1 uncultured beta proteobacterium
GGCACGGTCTGGGGCATCATGCATTCCTTCACCGGTCTGGCCTCCTTGCAGCAGGTCACGCTGGCCACGGTGGCGCCCGGCATTGCCGAAGCCCTGGTGTCCACCGCCATCGGCCTGTTTGCCGCCATTCCGGCCGTCGTTGCCTACAACCGTTTTGCGCGTGACATCGACCGCATTGCCATCAAACTCGAAACCTTTATCGAAGAGTTCTCCAACATCCTGCAGCGCAATGTCGGCGCGCAGTCGGCCTCCGGCCAATAAGAGGAGACCCTGCATGCCATCCCTGGTCAGTCGTGGACGTGGTCGACGCACCATCAATGAAATCAATATGGTGCCCTTCATCGACGTGATGCTGGTGCTGCTGATCATCTTCATGGTGACCGCCCCGCTCATCACACCGAGCATGATTGACCTGCCCAGTATCGGCAAGGCCGCCAAGCAGCCCGATCAGGTGATTCAGATCGTGATTGACAAGAATGAAGCGCTCGTGCTCAAAGTAAAAGACAAGTCGAGCCCGCTGAGTCTGCAGACGGTTGTCGCTGCGGTCAAACAGGCGCAAAGTGGCGCCAGCAATTCGGCGGTCGTCATCAGTGCCGACAGGAACATCAAGTACGAAGCCGTCGTCAGGCTGATGGACACGCTGCAGCGCGCCGGCATTGCCCGCGTTGGCCTGTCAGTGCAACTTGCCAACTGATTGCATGCTGGCCGCCACCGATCGCCTTGACTTCGTTCCGCCGCCAGCGCCCGGTCTGGTGCGCGCGCTGGCTCTGGCTGTGCTGGCGCACGCCTTCCTGCTGGCAGCCCTGACCTGGGGCGTGCACTGGAAGCGGGAAGCTGCAACGCTCAGCGTTGAAGCCGAACTGTGGTCGGCACTGCCGCAGGAAGCCGCGCCGCAAGCCCTTGAAGTGGCACTGCCAGTGGCACCGGAACCTGTCACCGCAGCGCCACCGACACCGGTTCCCGAGCCGGTGCCTGTGCCAGCCGAACCAGCGAAGGTCGATATTGCCATCGAACAGGAAAAGCTGCGCCTGAAGAAACTCAAAGAAAAAGAACTGCTTGAGAAGAAGCGTCTGCAGGAAAAGGAAAAGGAAAAGCAACAGAAAGAGCGACAGGCGGCCGAAGAAAAGAAGAAGGTCGAACTGGAAAAGCAGCGCAAGCAGGCGCTGCTGGCAAAGCAGGAGGCGCAGAGAATCGAAGCCCAGCGCAGCGACAACCTGAAACGCATCGCCGGCCTGGCCGGTGCCAGCGGCGCGCCCGATGCCAAGGGTACAGCGTTGCGATCCTCCGGGCCTTCGGGCAGCTACGCCGGACGCATCAGCGCCCGTATCAAACCCAACATCGTCTTCACTGAAGAGATCGCCGGCAACCCGGTCGCCGATGTCGAGGTGCGCTCGGCACCGAACGGCACCATCCTGAGCCGCAAACTCATCAAATCAAGTGGACTCAAGGCCTGGGACGATGCAGTGCTGAAAGCGATCGACAAGACAGAAAAACTGCCACCCGACACCGACGGACAGGTGCCAGCAGCCATGATCATCGGTTTCCGACCGAAAGATTAGTCGAAAACTATTTCCGCCCTGCCCTGGTCCGCCTGGGCACGCCAACCCGCCAGTGCCGCGTCGCTGGGGAAGAATTTGAAGCGTTCGCCCAGTTGCAGTTCAGCGCGCGCCTGACCCGCCTGGTCCTGACCTGACACCAGCAAGCGCACGGCCAGACCGCGAACCAGTTCACCCTGCTCGGAGACCTCCCGCTGCGCCGGATAGTCCCGGATCAGTCCGGCCACATCGGGTGCCTTGCCATTGACGCTGACACGCAGAAACTTGCCGAAGCGGCAGCGCGCCTGCTCCAGATCCCAGATCTGCGTCACAGTGAGTTGCATGCCGCCGGAAAAACGGTCCGGCTGCAGTTTGCCCATGACGATGATCAGTTCATCGTCCTTCAGCAGGTTCCGGTTCGCATTGATCAAGGCTTCGTCAGCACGGGCCTCGATCACCCCTGACTTGTCATCCAGCTTGAACAGGGCCAGCTTGCCGCGTTGGCCGTTGATGATACGAAAATCCGTCACGATGCCAGCCAGCAACTGCGGCTCGCGCGCATCCATCAGTTCTTCAATCTGGCGCTTCACGAAGCGCCGCACCTCGACGCTGACTTCATCAAAGAGATGACCCGACAGATAGAAGCCGATGGCCGACTTCTCCAGCATCAGGCGCTCGCGCACGCCCCAGGGGGTGGCCTGCGCCAGTTCAGGCTCCTGGGTGCTGGAGCCATGATCGTCATCACCCCCCATGTCAAACAAGCCCCCTTGATTGGCATTGGCCAGCGTCGCCGCCGCAAAATCGAAAGCGCGGTCCAGCGAGGCCAGCAGGCTGGCCCGATTGCGCTGGATCGAATCAAAGGCTCCGGCCTTGATCAGGGCCTCCACCGTGCGCTTGTTGATGCGGCCACGATCGACGCGCACACAAAAATCAAACAGGCTCCGGAAAGGGCCGACCTCCTGGCCGGACGGACCGCTGCCGCGTCCCTCGCGCGCTGCCACAATCGCCTCGATCGCCTGCTCGCCCGAGCCTTTGATGGCACTCAGGCCGTAGCGAATCATCTTGTCGGAAATCGGCTCGAAACGACCCACCCCCCGGTTCACATCGGGCGCTTCCAAGCTCAAGCCCATCTTCAAGGCGTCCTCATACAGCACCTTGAGCTTGTCGGTGTCATCCATTTCGACCGTCATGTTGGCGCAGAAGAACTCCGCCGTGTAATGCACCTTGAGCCATGCCGTGTGGTAGGCCAGCAAGGCATAGGCCGCCGAGTGTGATTTGTTAAAACCATAGCCGGCGAACTTTTCCATGTGGTCGAAAACTTCGTCTGCCTTTTCCTGGCTCAAGGCATTGACGGCCGCGCCATCGCGGAATATCTGCCGGTGCCTGGCCATCTCCTCGGCGTTCTTCTTGCCCATGGCACGGCGCAGCATATCGGCGCCGCCCAGCGAATAGCCGCCCAGGA
>CAITZZ010000432.1 GCA_903897005.1 uncultured beta proteobacterium
GGCTTTTTTGCCAACCTCACGCCGCTCTTTACCGCCCTGCTCTCCAGCGCCTTCCTGGGCGAGGTGCCACACCTGTATCACGTGCTCGCCTTCGCCCTGATCATGGGCGGCATCGTGGTGTCATCAAGACGCTAAGGGAGACAGGAGTGATAGCTGTCATCCCGGACCAGCATTTGTCATCCCGGGCCAGCATGTGTCATCCCGGGCTTGACCCGGGATCCAGTGCCACGCCACCACTGGATTGCGGGTCAAGCCCGCAATGACAACCCTGATGTGCAATGACAGCCCTAATGTGCAATGACAGCCCTAATGCGCAACGACAACCCTACTGTGCCTGGAAGCCGCTGGCCTTGATGATGCGAGCCCAGGTCTGGGCGTAGGCCTGCTCGCGGCTGGCGAGTTGTTGCGGCGACATATAGCCCACTGTCAAGCCCATGGCCGTCAAACGCTCACGCACATCGGGCATGGCAATCACCTTGGCTACCGCCTCCGAGAAACGGTCAATGACCGCCTTGGAAGTGCCAGCCGGCGCAAAGATGCCGTAGTAGGGAACGTCTTCAAAGCCAGCCAGTCCCAGTTCGGCAAAAGTCGGTACATCAGGCAGTGCAGCTTGCCGCGCACCACCCAGCACCGCCACGATGCGAACCTTGCCGGCTTTGTGGTTCTCGATGAAATCGGGAACCGAGGCCACGCCGGCATTGATCTGGTTGCCCAGCATGTCGGCCATCATGGGTGCGCTGCCACGGTAGGGTGCGGCCTGCAGGTCGAGCGCGTACTTCTGGCCTATGACCTTGACCAGAAATTCAGGCACCGAAGCGGGTGCCGGCACACCCACTGTGCCTTTGCCGGCACCCTGGCTGCGAACCCATGCCACGTACTCGTTCATGGACTTGGCCGGCGTGCCGCCCGATACCGCCAACACATTGACGAAGGTCGCAAAGCCAGCGACCGAGACAAAGTCATGGGCTGAATCGAAACCGGGATTCTTCACCACCAGCGGCAAAATCGAAATCGTGTGGTCATGCGAGAGAAAGAAAGTAGTGCCGTCCGGAGCAGCCGCCTTCAGCGCCTGCGCGGCAATCTGGCCGCCCGCACCGGCACGGTTTTCCACAATCACCGTGGTGCCAAGCTGGTCCTTCAGCTTGTCCGCCAGGGTACGAGCAATGGCATCGGTGCCACCACCCGGCGGAAAACCGACCATCAGCTTGATGGTGCCGGTCTGCGCCTGCGCCAGGCTGCCCAGCAGCAAGGCGCCGAGCGCGATGGATTTGACAAGCCGGCCTGCGAGGCGTGGAAGCGATGATTTGATCATTCGAAACTCCAATAGAAAACAAGAAAAAGGTTACGGGCTCAGAACGTGCCCGGGTAAGCACCACCGTCGGCCAGCACGTTCTGCCCGTTGATGAAGCCAGCGTGCTGACTGCACAAAAAGGCGCAGATGGCGCCAAACTCCTCCGGCGTACCAAAGCGCTGCGCCGGGATGGTCTTCTTGCGGGCTTCGATGGCCGCCTCGATATTCACACCGGATTTTTGTGCTGCCCCGGACATGAGGGCCTTCAGCCGGTCGGTATCAAAGGCGCCGGGCAGCAGATTATTGATGGTGACGCCCTGACCGGCCAGTTTGCTGCGCGCAGCCCCGGCCACGAAGCCGGTCAGGCCGCTGCGCGCGCCGTTGGAGAGCCCCAGAATGTCGATCGGCGCCTTGACGGCACCCGAGGTGATGTTGACGATGCGACCAAAACCGCGCGCCATCATGCCGTCGACCGTCGCCTTGATCAGTTCAATCGGCGTCAGCATATTGGCGTCCAGCGCCTTGATCCACGCTGCCCTGTCCCAGTCCCGGAAATCACCCGGTGGCGGGCCGCCGGCGTTGGTGATCACAATGTCGAAATCGCGCCGCAAGGCGAACACCGCCTCGCGCCCCTCGACTGCTGTGATGTCCGCCGCCACGAATTGCACCGTGGCAGATGGCGGGCGCAGCGGGTCTGCAACAAGCTCCGCCGCTGCGGCCTGCAATACCTCTGAACGACGCGCCACCATCAGCACATGAACACCCTCGCGCACCAGCGCCTGAGCACAACCAAAACCCAGTCCCCTGCTGGCACCGCACACCAGAGCCCATTTGCCCGAGATACCTAAATCCATCGTCATTACTCCATCTGTTCTATCCATTGTCCTTGATTCATGCCGTCAGTTTGCCACAGCACAGGAACCCGAGCTCACTGCTTCCAAAATCGCTCTGGACAGCGCTCCATAGGCACCATGAATGTTGTCGGGCGGCCAACCCACCAGGTCTGCCGTCGACGCCGGAAAGTCCTGACCCGCCACGATACGCAGCGGGTCAGCCCTGGGGCCAAAAATCGCCTTGTAGCGGCTGATGACGCTATAGCCCATTTCGGCTGCATTGTCATAAATGATCTTGTTGCGCGCACTCCAACCCTCGACCTGCGCCGCCAGCGTGGCCCCGATGTCGACCCAGTAATACCTGGCATGGGGCGCGATGGCCTTCAGCGCCTGCAGCAGCTGCCGCTGACTCTGCGCAAACGAGGGTTCAAGCTGATTGGTTCCCAGAACAATCACCACCACATGGGCACCGGCAATGAATTCCCGGTCGATTTCAACACTTTCCAGAGCGGACTTCTCGATCTGGCCGCCGCGATGGTTTATCGAACGACCACCGTCGTAGTTGATGATGGAAGCGCCACCGAGTCTTTCCTGCAGTTTCAAGGCCAGGCCGTCCATTTGCAGACCGTAGGCAATGGAATCGCCCAGAACATAAGAGCGCCGGCTGGCGGCCCTGCGACAGGCTGCCTGTGCGTCTGCTGCATCCAGGGCGGCGACGATAGCCAGCGACAGTTCTGCATCAAAGCCGTGAACATTACCCGGACCCCCAAAACCGGCTTCCGTGCTCCAGCCAGGGAAGTTCTGTCCCGGCTGGATGTTCAGTGGATCGGCGTCGGCTCCGAAGATCGCCTTGTAGCGACTGACGACGCTGTAGCCAAGGCGTCCCGCGTTGTCGTAAATAATCTTGTTGCGCGCGCTCCAGTTGGCAGCATGAACCGAAATCGTGGCACCAATATCAACCCAGTAGTAGCTGGCCTGGGGCGCAATGCTTTTGAGCTCTCGCATCAGCTCCTGCTGGCTGTCGGCGAACGATGCTTCGCGTTGTTCCATGCCAAGAATGATGATGATGACGCTGGCTTTTGCGATGACTTCACGGTCTGCGGCCACGCTCGCCAACGCGGACTTGTCCTGCGGACTTCCAGCATGGGTAATTGATCGCCCAGCGCCATAGTTGATCAGCGACGGGCCTCCCAGCCTGGCTTGCAACCTGGCTTCAAGCTTGTCCAGTTGGAGACCCAGGCCAATGGAGTCGGCCAGCACATAGGACGACCGACCCGATGCCGCTGCAAGCGGCAGCTCGGATGCGAGCGCCGTGGCGAACTGGCACAGAGCCAATCCACCCAGCACCAGGTTCCGTATCAGTTTGGGCAACATGAGGGCAACTCAGCCACGACGCGTAAAAACAAAGATTCCGGCAATCACCAGTACGGTACCGCCAGCGACCCAGAGTGTAAACGGCTCACCCAAAACAAGCACGCCCATCAGGATGGTGGAGAGCGGCCCCACCATGCCGACCTGCGACACCACGCTGGCGCCAATGCGTTCGATCGCCATCATCACCAGCAGCACCGGCAGCACCGTGCACAGCGTGGCATTGAGCACGGAGAGCCAGATCACCGGTGGTGCCACCAGCGCCGCAGACCAGGGACGCAGCAGCACAAACTGCGCGATGCACAGCAGGCAGGCGACACTGGTGGCCAGTCCCACCAGGCGCAGCGAGCCCAGGCGCTGCACCAGTTCGCCGCTGAAGATCAGGTACCAGGCATAGCTCACCGCGCTCAGGAACACGAGCAGCGCACCGAGTGCCACGTCGCCACCGTCGAGTTTGACCTCGTGACCAAACACCAGCAACACACCGCTGTAACTGACAAGCATGCCGATGATCTGCATGCGCTTGACGCGCCGGCGGTACATCAGCCAGGCCAGCGCCAGCACCAGTGTCGGGTTCAGGTACAGGATCAGGCGCTCCAGCGAAGCGCTGATGTAGGACAAACCGGAAAAGTCCAGGTAGCTCGCCAGGTAATAGCCGCTGAAACCCAGCCCCAGAATCCCGAGCCAGTCCTTGCGCGTCAGTGGCGGCTTGCCGCGACTGGCCCACCAGGCCATCAGCACAAAAAAGGGCAAGGCAAACAGCATGCGGTACATGATCAGCGTCACCGCGTCCACCCCATGCCGGTAGGCCAGCTTGACGATGATCGCCTTGCCGCTAAAGGCAATCGCGCCGGTGGTGGCGAGCAAAAGGCCGGTGGCCCTTGCGGTCACAGTTCGATGCGGATTGCTTGCGCAAGTCCGACTCTCAGGCGTGTGCGGATCAGGCTCATGGTGCTGCCTTGGTCTTGGCCAGAGTGGCAATCGGCAGGTACAGACACAAGGGGTTGTCGACTGTTTCGATGAACCCCAGTCGGGTGTAAAAAGATTTGACCTTTTTGTCTTTGGCCTCAACCAGCACTGCGTACAAACCTACCTGTTGCGAAAATTCGAGCGCCAGCTGCAGCGCAAAGGCCAGCAAGTCCTGCCCGATACCGCTTCCTTGCTGACGCGCGTCGACCGCCAGACGGCCGATGCGCAACATCGGCGCCGGATAACGTGGCAACTTCAGCCCTTCGGGCAGTTGCCTGGTGGCGACTTGACCGGCACTGACTGAAACGTAGCCACGGATGGTCAAGCCATCTTCCGCCAAAGCCACATAGGTCTTGCCGAATCCTCGGCGTTGCAGTTGGCCCGCTTGGCGCAATAGAAAATCATTGAGAGCACCCTCGCCGCAATCGAAGCCGGCGCGCACATGGTGTGCTGCGAGACGCTCAATGCGCACGGCCATCTAGGGATGCTCGGCATAACTCGCACCGCGCGCGGCGGGGCTTTTGCGGGATGATCCGCGAGACGCAAAACCACGCCCCCGAAGGGGTTCGGCCGAAAACGGGCGCTTTGCCCACCAAACCGCTTGCGTGTGCCTCGGGCACACGACGCGCAGTATTGGCGAGCCAATCATCCCGTTTTGGACTCGAACGCGCATGGTGGGAGTTATGCAGAGCATCCCTAAAGCCGTGCCATCAGTTCTTGCAAAGCCGGGGTCGGACTGGCGGGCTTTTCACAGGCCGCTACAAACGACTGAAAAGCTTGCTGGGACAACATCAGGGAATCGTCGTCTGCGACGACGCGGCGCGCTGCCTCATAGGCGTTTTGCAGCACAAAACCAGAGACCGTAGCGCCCATCATGGTGGCCGCACGCTCAATCGTGGCCTTGGCCTGCGGCGTGGTGCGAAGGTTTATACGGGCAGATTGAATGGCACTGGTGACGGACGACATGAAACCTCCTTGGAGTTCGCAAATTGTACGTCAAATTGGCGCACACTTAGAAACAAAGAGCACTGGCGCGCCGCTCAGGCCTTCTGCAGGCGCTTCGCCCGGGGCCGCTTGCTTGCCCGACTCGCGAGCGCGGCCTGTTCGGCCCGGGCAGCGAGTGCCTTTTCGCGCACACTTTCGATGTCTGCGTCGCTGAAGGGACCGTTCACGCCGGAGATGGCGGCCAGCTTCATGCCGTGTTTGAGTCCAAGCTGGTAGATTTCGCGGACCTTTTCCCATTCAATGGCGCGGCCCACGGTGAAATTCTCAAAACGGCCTTCCAGCGCCAGCACGATGGTCTCCGCCAGGCAGGCATAGGCCACACCTTTGGGCAAGCCGATGTTCTTCATGTGCACATCGCCCGGCAACTGAATTTCACCAGACTCAATCACCAGCACATCGGGCCGCTTGGCAACCTCCTGGGCCGGCAGGTCGAGCGGGCGCGCAACGTCGGTGATGACGCAACCGGGCTTGACCTGCATGATGTCGAGCACCTTCTTGCCGGCACCCGAGGTTGCCGTGACGATCATGTCCATGGCGGCGATGTCCTTGTCTGCGCGCGCTGCCAGAAACAGCCTGGCGTCCGGCGTCTCGCGCAGAATCGATTCCTTCAGGGCCAGCAGCTTGGCGGTCTCCGGCGAAACCAGGTAAACCTCCTCGGCTGCCTTGGCCATCAGGCGCGCACAGACCGAGCCGATGGCCCCGGTAGCGCCGACCACCATGGCCTTGAACTTGACACGTTCCCGGCCCTTCGGTGCGGGCAGCAAGCGCATGCGCAGCAGGGCGTCATGCGCCGCCCATAGCGCGCCCGAGGCGCTGTAACTGTTGCCAGTGGTGATGGGCAGGGGCGAGCGTCGGGCAACCGACACCCCAGCATCACCCACGACCTTGGTGAAGGCGCCCAGACCCATGATCTGCGCGCCCAGACGCCGCGCCATGGCAGCCGCATCAAGCAGGCGGCGGTACGTGAACTCGGGGCTGTGCTGCATGATTTCCCGGGGTGTGCCACCCACCGAAATCAGCCAACCTTCGGCTTCGACGCCGGTAGGCGAACGAACACCACTGATGCGCGAATAGACAAAAGGCGGCGCATACGCCATGATCTTTTCGAGCGTGTTCATGAGCACCGGGGGCGACACCTGGGACAGCAGTTCAATCGGCTTGACCTTCTTGAAATACTCCTGCGACAGGGGGTGAATCACGAAGGCGAAGCGATTGACGCGCTTGAAGCCGCTCGGGTAAATGATGCGCGGTGCCAGTTGCTCGTCGCCAATGATTTCCAGGTAATCGTCTTCCTGGATCGCCTCAGGGGTCTTGCCGGTGGCTGCCGCAATCATGGCATCGAGCAGGTAGGGCCCGACGACCCGACTCTTGATGACAGGCGAGCCGTCGATCACCAGATGAACGCCTTTTGCCCTGAGTTGGGCGATGCGCTGCTCGCTGGCGGTGGAGGTGATGATGGTCTTGCCGGCCAGCTCCTCGGGTCCGAACTCGTCGAGTTCAGTCAGGCTGGCGACGATCACGCTGGCCTTGTGCATCGCCTTTCGCAACAGAAAGCGGCTCCAGTCCTTGAGCGTTCCATCGGCTACGACCTCCGGCAGCGTCCAGCCCTTGACGTAGTGGGCACCGGCCCCGTACAACTGCAGCGCTCCCATGGAGGTCAGCAGTTTGGGCACGCCAAGCTGCATTAGCGGGTCGGCGAACATCAGGTTTTCGGTGTGCTCTGAAAGCGCCAAGGCCAGCTTGTAGCTCTTCAAACCCGAAAAAAAGAGCACGCGGGCGTTGTTGAAATAGTTGCCCAGTTGCGCCTGCGCGTGCCGCAGCGCCCATTCCTGCAAAATCTCCTCGAGCCTGGCGCCGCCCGTGACCGGCACCCTGGACACCAGGGCCCGCAAGCGCGCGCTGTCCTTTTCATCAAAACGGTGGGCGCCAGCCTCGTAGTGATCCTTGATCACACCCAGGCCAATCACGTCCGCGCGGGACTCCCAGGTCTTGAGCAGTCTGGCTGCCTTGGCAATGCTGCCCTTGGTGCCGATGCGATGCACGGCGAGTTGTTTCCCCATAAAGGGGGTGTTGAATTTGAAGTCCTGGTCACTGGCGCCCAGGCTGATCCCGACCACTGTCTTCATGATGACTGCAATTTGGAGTGATGCAACTAATAGAATTCTTCTACGAGATGCATCATCGAAACCTCGAATGGCTCAAATGAATGTCATTTAACAAGAAGGAGTATTTACATGGCTGCCAATACCCTGACCGACGTCGCGCGCAACGTGGGCCTGTCGGGCATGATGCGCCTGGCAGGTCTGGCCACCAGACTGCTCCCGATTCCACAACCCACGATGATGGTGGGGCCGGGTGCCAGCGAGCGCCTGGGTCAGGCCATCCATGACTTCGGTCATCGCAAGATTCTGATCGTGACCGACGCCACCATGGTCAGACTGGGCTTGATGCTGCCCTTGACGCAGGCACTCACGGCCGGCGGTACCGAATTTGTCGTCTTCGATGAGATCAGTGCTGATGCCCCGATCGACGAGATTGAGGAAGGCGTTGCCCTCTTCAACGCCGAGGGCTGCGACGCGATTGTGGCGTTCGGCGGTGGCTCGGTCATGGATGCGGCCAAGGTCATTGGCTTGTCCGCCGCCAACAACAAGCATCCGCTACGGCTGGTCGGTTACTTCAAGGGCTTGCACGCTCCGGCTCCCCTTTACGCCGTACCGACCACCGCCGGGACCGGATCCGAGGTGACTGTGGCCGCTGTGGTGTCCGACCCGCTGAGCCAGCGCAAGCTGGTGATTGCCGACACGCGCATCGTTCCGATAATGGCGGCACTGGATCCGAGCCTGATGACCGGATTGCCCGCACACATCACGGCCTCCACCGGGATGGATGCGCTGACCCACGCCATTGAAGCCTTCATCGGCCACTGGGGAACCGCCTTCACCGACCGCATGGCGCTCACCAGCGTGGGCATGATCTACCAGAACCTGCCCATCGCCTACGCTAGCGGCGACGATTTGATGGCGCGCGAGAGGATGGCCCTGGCTGCGAGTTACGCCGGTCAGGCCTTCACCCGGGCCAACGTTGGTTATGTGCATGCCATCGCCCACCAGTTCGGCGGCCTGTATCACACGCCGCACGGCCTCGCCAATGCGATCATGCTGCCGCATGTGCTGCGCTTTCTGAGCCCGGCCATCACAGCCAAACTGGCCGTGCTGGCGCAGCATGCCAGGCTTGGCAAGGCATCGGAAAGCAGTGCCGATCTGGCAAGCCGGTTTCTCGATTCCATTGACGCCATGAACAAGCGTCTGGGCATTCCCCGCCATCTGGCAGCACTGCGTGTCAAGGACATCCCGGCCCTGGCCCGCGCCGCCTGTCGCGAGGCCAATCTGAATTACCCGGTGCCGAGTTACATGTCGCAGCAGGATTGCGAAGAGGTCATCCGCGAGGCCTTGCCCAGGAAGGCACCAGCGAGGAAAAGAACACAGCCGGCGACCGGCAAGCTGGCAGCGAAGTCGCAGGTCAAGCGATAGCGTGGTTGAACGACAGGAATTTCCATCGCGCAAGACTTCCAGCTTCAAAGCGGGTTAGGATGCGCCAACAATAACTCCTGGACGGGCTATGTTGGGGAACGTGCTCAGCCAACGCTGCAGATCATGAAGCTTCATCTGATTTTGTCAGCGGTGATGGCACGCATGCTCGCGCTCAGGATCGAC
>CAITZZ010000433.1 GCA_903897005.1 uncultured beta proteobacterium
CATCCTGCAGGCACAGTTGTGGTTTGGCCGGGGCAGCATTCCGGCCGTCGCACGTCTGACCGAGCAACTCCGAAGCCAGACGCAGCAGAATCAGCAGGCACAACTTGCCAACGACAGGCTGGCAGCTGAAGTTCGCGACCTCAAGGAGGGCCTGGACATGGTGGAGGAAAAAGCGCGCATGGAACTCGGCATGGTCAGGCCGAACGAGATCTTTGTGCAATTCGCCAGCCCGCCAACAGCACCGGCCAGTCGCTGAACTTTGCGGCCTCAGTGCCGCGCAGCGTCGTCTGCCGGCATCTTCACGCCGGCACTGAAAATCTGCGCAACGTCGACCGCATCGAAGCGTTGCCGGGCGCCACAGAAGTTGCAGTCGACCTCAATTTCCCCACGCTCGGCCAGAATGCTTTGCGCCTCCGGCTGGCCCAGTCCAAGCATCATCTTTTCAACCCGCTCCCGACTGCAGCTGCAGGCAAAGTACGGGCGCGCCTCATCGGCATTGCTACGCAAGCGTCTGAGCTTTTCCTGCCAGAACAGGCGTCGCAAAATGGTGTCTGCGTCAAGCCTCAGGAGCTCATCACCTTGCAAGCTTGAAGCCAGTATGGCGATGCGCCTGTAGTCCTCATGGCTGTCGATTGAATCGTCATCGACCGACGAAGTGCCGGCCAGATTGCCAGCACCTGCCAGCGGCAAGCGCTGGATCAGCAAACCCGCCGCAACCTTGTCGTCCGCCGCCAACACCAGCGTTGTTTCAAGCTGCTCGCTTTGCCGCATATAGTGTTCCAGCACCTGACTGAGGCTCTGCATCGGTGTCTCACCGTCGAGCGACAGCGGCACCACTCCCTGGTAAGGCTGCTGCCCCGGCAGGCGATCTTTCGGGTCGAGTGTGATGGCGCATCGACCTTCGTGATTCAAGTTCACCAGAGCGCTCAAACTGTCATCGGGCAAGACATCACCGATGACGGTGGCCGTCGCACGCAAGGCAAAATCAGACTGCGCCTCTGCCACCGCCAGTTTGACCGGACCGGCGCCGAACACCTGAAGCACCAGGGCGCCATTGAACTTGATGTTCGATTGCATCAGGGTCACCGCTGCCACCATCTCCCCGAGCAGCTTCTGCACGGGCGCCGGGTAAGCACCAGAGCCAATGGCGCGGCGGCGCAGGATCTCGGTCCATGCGTCGGTCAGTCGGACCAGAACACCACGCACCGGCACGCCGTCAAACAGGAACTTGTGAATTTCAGACACTTTTCAGTCCATTGCGAAAACGCCGGGCATTGTCAACATAGCCGAGTGCGCCGCGGCGCAGACCCGCTATCCGCTCGGGTGTGAGCTGGCTGACGACTTTGGCCGGGCTGCCGAGGATCATGGAACCGGCGGCAAACTCCTTGCCCTCTGTAACCAGCGCGCCCGCTCCCACCAGACAACCGTCACCGATCTTTGCGCCATTGAGCACCACGGCACCGATACCGATCAGGCAGCCGTCGCCAATCGTGCAACCATGCAGGACGGCGCAATGGCCGACCGTCACATCCTCGCCCACCGTGAGCGGCTTGCCGACATCCGCATGCAGCATGCTCATATCCTGAATATTGCTACGGCGTCCGATGCGGATGGTCTCGGTGTCACCGCGGATCACTACGCCAAACCAGACACTGCTATCGTCAGCGAGTTCCACGTTGCCCATCACCTGGGCGCTGTCGGCAACCCAGGCCGAAGCCGCAATGCGGGGTGTCACACCCTCAAGTTCATAAATTGCCATCTTGCTTCCTTCTGTCTTTACCGTATCTCTGTTCAGCCGCGTGGATGATGCTGCGCATGCAGGACCTTGAGTCGCTCCAGCGCCACATGGGTATAGATGGTAGTGGTTGAAATGTCAGCATGCCCCAGCAACATCTGCACCGCGCGCAAATCGGCACCGTGATTGAGTAGATGGGTCGCAAAAGCGTGACGCAAGGTGTGCGGCGACAGAGGCGCCGTGATACCGGCCGTGCGGGCATGTTTCTTCACGATCATCCAGAACATGACACGACTCATGGCGCTGCCGGCCTTGCTGCCACGATGGCTGACAAACAGATCTTCAGTCTGTTTGCCCGCCAGCAGCTCTGCGCGCGCACTTTCCAGGTACTGCCTGATCCAGGCGCTGGCCACCTCGCCAAAGGGAACCAGCCGCTCCTTGTTGCCTTTGCCAAGCACACGCAGCACGTTTTCCGACAGGCTGACGTTGAATACCTTGAGTGTCACCAGTTCACTGACACGCAAGCCGCTGGCATACATCAGTTCCAGCATGGTGCGGTCGCGCACGCCCAGTGCCTGCGCGGTGTCCGGCGCCTGCAACAAGGCTTCGACCTGAGATTCGGTCAGGGTCTTGGGCACGCGCAGTGCCTGTCTGGCAGCCTGCAGCTTGAGCGTCGGATCGCAGGCAATGATGCGCTCGCGCAAGGCCCAGCGAAAGTAGCGCTTGAAAACTGTCAAGCGCCGGTTCGCTGTTGTTGCCTTGCTCGCCTCATGCTGCGCCGAAAAGTAGGCATTCAGATCCGCCTCTGAAGTCTCGGTCAGTCCCAGGCCGCTCCTGTGCAGCCAGGCGGCGTACAGGGTCAGGTCGCGACGGTAGGCTGCCAGCGTGTTTTTTGACAAGCCTTCTTCAAGCCACAAGGCGTCAATAAAGACATCAATGAGCGCCTGGGCAGACATGGGCTAGGGGTGCTGCGCCCTTTCTCAGTCCAGCTTCAAGTTGGCTGATTCGACCACTTTCTTGTAGACCTCAAACTCGGCCTTGATCTGCGCAGCAAACTGCTCGGGTGTGTTCGCGATGATGATGGAACCGGTCTCTTCAATGCGCTTTTTCACGGCAGGATCCTCCAGGGCTTTTCGCACACCAGCATTGATCTTGTCAACGATGTCCTTGGGCAGCCCCTTGGGACCATAGATGCCGTAGTAGGCCATCCGATTGACCGGCTCCAGACCCACTTCCTTGAACGTTGGCACATTGGGAAACTGCGCCAGACGCTGGGGTGCTGCCACCACGATCGGGATCAGCCGGTTGGACTGAATAAAGGGCAAGGCCGACGGGATGTTGTCAAAAGTCATGGGTACCTGACCCGCCACGGTGTCGTTCAGGGCCGGGCCAGCACCACGGTAGGGGATGTGCGTGATGAACGTACCACTCAGATTCTTGAACAACTCGGTCTGCAAGTGCCCAATGCCGCCAGTCCCTGACGACGAATAGGAGTACTTGCCCGGATTTTTCTTCAGTTCCGCCAGAAAACCCTTGTAGTCCTTGGCCGGGAAACTGGGATGCACCGCAATCACGTTGGGCGTCGCCGCAATGTTGATGATGGGCGTGAAATCGGTCAACGGGTTGTAGGGCGTGCGCGGATTGATGGCTGGATTGGCGGCCGTGGTCGACACCGTGGCCATACCGAGCGAATAGCCGTCTGGCGCTGCCTTGGCGGTTTCGTTGGCACCAATAATGCCGCCGCCACCGGCCTTGTTCTCCACCACCACCGTCTGGCCGAGCGCCTTGCCCAAGGCGTCGGAAATGGTACGCGCGATGATGTCGGTGGTACCCCCCGGCGCAAACGGTACCTGCAGTTTGATGACTTTGTTGGGATAGCCCTGCGCGGCAGCGGTACCGGCTACAACGAGCAGGCTTAAGGCAAACAGTGTTCGACGATGCACGATGAATGACTCCTCTGGATTCAGATAACAGAACAAAACAGGCGCTATGTTACCCCCGGCCGGGTCACCGGAGCGTCCCGGCGTCGGCAAGACAGGGTTGACTGCCTTGTGCTGGTATTCTTGCCCTGGTGAATTTCGTTCAACTGCTCTTTCCTGACTTCTCGCTGATCCTGAGCGGCTATCTGGTATGTCGCTACACAGCGCTGAACCGCAGCGTCTGGGAACAGGTCGAAACGCTGGTCTACTTTCTCTTCTTTCCGGTGCTGCTGTTCCACTCCATCATCAAGAGCCCGCTCGACATTGCTGCTGCCTCCAGCCTGATCGGCGCCGGCTGGGCCATGGGTCTGACCGGCATTGCGCTGGCTTACTCGCTACCGTACTGGCCCTGGCTGGGACGCCACATTCCGGTGCGAGCCCATGCGGCCAGCGCGCAAGTGGGTTTTCGTTTCAACTCCTTCGTCGGCCTGGCGCTGGCAGAGCGACTGGCTGGCCCACAAGGCTTGCTGCTGATTGCCGTGTTGATAGGTGTCTGCGTGCCGCTCTTCAACGTCGGGGCAGTCTGGCCGATGGCGCGCCACGCACAGCGCGGTTTCCTGCGCGAACTGCTGCGCAACCCGCTGATCATTGGTACGGCATCGGGTCTGGTAGCCAACCTGATGGGTTTTTCCCTGCCGGCCTGGCTGGAACCCACCGTCAACCGCATTGGCGGTGCCTCGCTGGCACTGGGCTTGATGGCAGCGGGCGCCGGCATGAAGTTTGGTGCTTTGGGTCAGGCCAAACTGATGGCGCTGGCCCTGCTCACGATACGGCATTTCCTGCTGCCACTGGCGGCGCTGGGTTTTTCGTATCTCTTTCGTCTCGATCCGGTACAAAGCACGGTTCTGCTGGCTTTTTCGGCCCTGCCCACTGCGTCGAGCTGCTATGTGCTGGCGGCGCGCATGGGCTACGACGGTGCCTACGTCGCAGGTCTGGTGACGCTGTCAACCTTGTTGGGCATGCTCAGCCTGCCTTTTGCCCTGGGCGTATTGAGGACTTTTTAGGGCCTGTTCAGGCGGCAAGTGCCCACAGCACATGCTCGCGCACCAATGCGCTCGAATGCTGTGCGCGCGCGGCCAGCGCGTGGCGCAGTTGCTCATCAGCGCCGGCGCGCAAGGCGTTGCCCAGTGCCACGGCAATATTGCGCAGCCAGCGCTCGTGTCCAATGCGCCGGATCGGGCTGCCCTCGGTATGAAGCATGAATTCCTGCTCGGTCCAGCCAAACAAGGTGACCAGCTGGCTGCCCGCCAGGCCAGCGCGCTCGTCAAAGTCTGGCAAAGCGCTGCGCTGTGCAAACTTGTTCCAGGGACATACCAGCTGGCAATCATCGCAACCGTAGATGTGATTGCCCAGCAGCGGGCGCAGTTCCAGCGCAATGCTGCCGGTGTGTTCAATCGTGAGGTAGGAAATGCAGCGCCGCGCGTCGAGCCGGTAGGGTGCGATGATGGCGCGCGTCGGGCAGACATCGATACAGGCCTGGCAGCGACCGCAATGCTCAGCGACTGGCTCGGTCGGGCTGAGCTGCAAGTCGACATAGATCTCGCCCAGGAAGAACATCGATCCTGCTTCCCGGTTCAATAGCAAAGTGTGTTTTCCTCGCCAACCCTGACCGCTGCGCGCGGCCAACTCGGCCTCCAACACGGGTGCTGAATCGGTAAAGACGCGATACCCGAACGGCCCCCATTCAGCCGTCATCCTGGCAGCGAGCAGTTGCAGACGGCGACGCAACACCTTGTGATAATCGCGCCCCCGGGCATAGATTGATACCGCGCCCTCCTCCGGACGACTCAGGCGCTGCAGCTCGATCTCCTGCCAGTCGTCCGGTGCAGCAGCGCTCAGGTAGTCCATGCGCAGCGTGATGACGCTGAGCGTGCCTGGCAAGAGTTCCGCCGGGCGGGCGCGCTTGAGGCCGTGCTGCGCCATATAGCCCATGCCACCATGAAAGCCAGCGGCCAGCCAGGCCGATAATCCTGCTTCCGATGAAGACAAGTCAACACCCGTCACGCCGATTTGGGAGAATCCAAGCTCCCGGGCCCAGTCCCGAATCATGGAAACCGATGGATTGGCGTTGACATGTTGAATGAATTGACTCACCCGCCGATTGTAAAAACTCTGCACTGGAGCGACGAAAGCGCGACTCAGGCTTTTGCCGCGAGCCTCGCGGCTCAGGCCATCCTGGGCCAGGCCCTCATTGAACTGCGCGGTGACCTCGGCGCCGGCAAGACCACTCTGGTGCGCCACCTGCTGCGCGCGCTGGGTGTCGAAGGTCGCATCAAGAGCCCGACTTATGCCGTGGTGGAACCGTATGAGCTGTCCCGCTTCAATGCCTGGCATTTTGATTTTTACCGTTTTCAGGATCCGCGCGAAGCAGCTGATGCCGGCCTGCGCGACATCTTTGCCAGTCCGGGCTTGAAGTTGGTCGAGTGGCCGGAGAAGGCTGCCGGTGCGCTGCCGAGTGCTGACCTGGTGATTGAACTCCAGGTTCTTGACGACGAATCCAGGCAGGTCAGCCTGCTCGCACAAACAGCCACTGGCCTCGCGTTGCTGCGCGGCAGCGCGCCATGAGACGCCGAATCCTGATGCAGTCGGGCACCCTGGCGCTGCTACTGGGTACGCGTCAACTGGTCTGGGGAGCCACTATTCTGGCGGTGCGGATCTGGCCAGCGCCCGACTATTCTCGCGTCACCATCGAGTCCGACGCGACACTCAAGATCAGGCAATTTTTCGTCCCCAGTCCGCCGCGGCTGGCGGTGGACATTGAAGGCATCGAGCTCAATCCGGCCCTCAAGACACTGGTGGCCAAAGTGCGCGCCGACGACCCCACGATCGCGGGCATCCGGGTGGGACAAAGCGCTCCCGGTGTGGTGCGCCTGGTGCTGGACCTGAAGCAGCCGATCACGCCCCAGGTATTTACCCTGGCACCGGTGGCCGCCTACCAGCACCGACTGGTGTTTGACCTCTATCCGACGCAGACCACCGACCCGCTGGAGGCACTGATTGCTGAACGGCTGAAGGAAAATTCCGCAGCGCAGCCCCAGGCCGATCCTCTGGGCGATCTGATCGCACAGCAGAGTCAGAAGCCGCCCACCCGGCCATCGCAAGCTGAGCCTGAAGTCAAGATCAAACCGCAAGCGAGCGCCGCCACCGACCGCCTGATCATCATCGCACTCGACCCCGGTCATGGCGGCGAGGATCCCGGCGCCATCGGGCCCGGCGGCACGCGCGAAAAGGACGTGGTGCTGCGTCTGGCGCACCGCCTGCGCGACCGTATCAATGCAAGTCCGATCAATGGCAACGCCATTCGCGCCTATCTCACGCGCGACGCCGACTACTTTGTTCCCCTGCATGTGCGAGTGCAAAAGGCCAGACAGGTGCAGGCCGATCTGTTTGTCAGCATCCACGCCGATGCCTTCTTTACGCCGCGTCCACAGGGCGCCAGCGTCTTTGCCCTCAGCCGTGGTGGTGCCTCCAGTACAGCCGCACGCTGGATGGCAGAGCGCGAAAACAAGGCAGATCAGATCGGCGGCTTGAACGTCCGCAGCAAAGATCCTGAGGTCAAGCGGGCCCTGTTCGACATGAGCACCACCGCCCAGATCAACGATAGTTTGAAGCTGGGGGGCGCCATGCTGGGCGAGATTGGCCGCGTCGGCAAGCTGCACAAGGCTCAGGTCGAGCAAGCAGGATTTGCCGTACTCAAGGCACCTGATATTCCAAGCGTGCTGGTCGAAGCCGCCTTCATCAGCAACCCCGAGGAAGAAGCCAAACTCAACAGCGAGGCGTTTCAGGAGCAGCTGGCCACTGCCCTGATGCGTGGCATTGAAGCCTACTTTTCGAAGAACCCACCGCTGGCCCGCAACCGGACCGTCAGCTGATCAGGGCTTGCGGCGCGACTTCCAGGCGCCCAACAGGATGATCAGGCCTGGTATCAGTATCAAGGCCCAGATGATCTTGTCCAGATGCGCCTTCACGAACGGGAAGTTGCCAAAGAAGTAGCCCACCGTGATGATGCCCCCAACCCAAAGCGCGCCGCCACTGACATCAAAAAATGTAAAACGGCTGCGTTTCATCTTTGCTACCCCAGCCACAAAAGGTGCAAAGGTACGCAGGAACGGCATAAAACGCGCCGCCACGATGGTGATGCCGCCGTAACGTTCATAGAAATCGTGCGCCCGGTCAAAGGCTGCCTTGTTGAACAGGCGTGAGTTCTCCCACTTGAAAACACGCGGACCAAAGTAGCGCCCTATCGTGTAATTGCACTGGTTGCCCAGCACCGCCGCCGCCAGCAACAAAGCCACAGACAGCGGGTAACTCATCAAGCCCAGGCCGCACATGGCGCCCACCACAAACAACAGGGAATCGCCCGGCAGGAAAGGCATCACCACCAGACCGGTCTCGACAAAGATCACCAGGAACAGCAAGGCGTACACCCACAGACCATGGTCGCGGACAAATGTCTCCAGGTATCTGTCGACGTGAAGGATAAAGTCCAGGAGAAAGGTGATGAGTTCCATGGGACTGGATAATAGCCGGGTGAACACTGACCGTGCCTCCGCCCTGCACCGCCCTATCCTCGAATTGCCCAGCGAACTGATCAGCCAGATCGCTGCTGGTGAAGTGGTGGAGCGCCCGGCGTCTGCCGTACGCGAGCTCCTCGACAACGCGCTGGACGCGGGTGCGCAGCAGATTACGGTCCGAATGCTGGCCGGCGGTGTGCGCCTGATCGCGGTGGAAGATGACGGCACCGGCATCCCGCATGATCAGTTGCCAATGGCGCTCAAACGTCACGCCACCAGCAAGATCAGCAGCCTGTCAGAGCTCGAATCGGTCAGCACCATGGGGTTTCGGGGTGAGGCGCTGGCCGCCATCAACTCGATCGCCGAGTGCGCCATTTCTTCCAGAGCCGCCGGGCAGTCCAGCGCTTACCTGCTCGATGGCCAAAGCGGCGAACTCAAACCGGTGGCACGCAGCCAGGGCACCACGGTGGAGGTCCGGGAACTTTTCTTCAGCACCCCGGCGCGCCGCAAATTCCTCAAAACCGACACCACCGAACTGGCCCATTGCGTGGAAGCGGTACGGCGCCAGGCGCTGGCACGACCCGACGTCGGCTTCAGCATCTGGTCCGAAGGCAAGCTGATCGAGCAATGGCGTCGCTGTGAAGGTCCGCAGGCCCTGCAGCAGCGCCTGACCGACGTCCTGGGGCCTGACTTCATGGAACGCTCCATGCTGCTCAACTATCGTCGCGAAAATCCATTGGGTGGCGCTGCGACGACAGTTGCCGTCTGGGGCCGGGTCGGCACACCCGAGGCGGCACGCTCGCGCGCCGACCAGCAGTTCTTTTACGTCAACGGTCGCTTCGTGCGCGACAAGGTACTGGCCCATGCTGCGCGCAGCGCGTTTGAAGACGTGTTGCACGGCCAGCGCCAGCCGGTCTACGCGCTCTACCTTGAGATCGACCCGCGGCGCGTCGATGTCAACGTCCATCCAACCAAGATTGAAGTGCGTTTTCGCGATAGCCGCGAAGTGCACCAGGCAGTGCGGCACGCTATTGAAGACGCGCTGGCGACGCCCCGACTGGGACAGCTTCCTGCTGCTCCTGCCAGCCAGGCTGAGACGCCGCTGATGCCGGAGCCCGGGAGGCCAAACAACCCTGTTTACATTTCGCAGAATGGTATGGCGTTCGGTCCCACGCAGGGCCATCGGGTGAGCGACCTGGGACTGCTCTGGAGCGCGTCCCCGGCCGCTGCCGAGCCAGGCGAAGAAGCAGTCACTTGCTGGCCTCTGGGACGTGCGCTGGCACAGTTGCAGGGCGTTTACATCCTGGCGGAAAACGCGCAGGGCCTGGTTGTTGTTGATATGCACGCTGCGCATGAGCGCATCGTTTACGAGCGACTCAAAGCCCAATTCAGCAGCCAGGGCGGATCTCCCGGTCTGAGCAGCCAACCACTGCTGATTCCAGCAACCTTTGCCGCCACCGAAACCGAAGTTGCCACGGCCGAAGCGCAGGTTGAGACCTTGCAGAGGCTGGGTCTGGATATCACTGCCTTTTCAGCAAAAACGCTGGCGGTTCGTGCCATTCCCGCGAGCCTGGCACAAGGCGATGCGACCGAACTGGCGCGCAGCGTGCTGGCCGAGTTGGCCGAGCACGATGCCAGCACGGTACTCCAGCGTGCCCAAAACGAGTTGCTGGCCACCATGGCCTGTCACGGCGCCGTGCGCGCCAACCGACGCCTCAGTCTTGAAGAAATGGACGCCCTGCTGCGTCAGATGGAGGAAACCGATCGCGCTGATCAATGCAATCACGGTCGCCCGACCTGGCGCCAGATCAGTCTGCGTGAGCTCGACACCCTGTTTTTGCGTGGACGCTGATTTGTTGCTAGACTTGGCGCATGGTCGGGGGGGTAGCTCAGCTGGGAGAGCGCTGCGTTCGCAATGCAGAGGTCGTGAGTTCGATCCTCATCCTCTCCACCACCATCTTTCTAAGTCGTTGATTTGCTTGTAAGTCGTTGATTTTTCGTAGATTTATTTGTAATTTGCTACAAAGAGTTGCTACAAAAAGCGCTCTATCTACGGGCCATCAATGGCACGACAAACACCATACCTGCAACGTCGGGGCTTCAGCCTTTTCTTTCGCATAGGCGTGCCGCCAGACCTGCGCATGAGGAAGAAAACGCAGGGCGGCACCTCAAAGCTCGACTAGACCCGCGCCTGGGCTTTATATACCAGAGCAGCGAGATGCGGGAAGCGGGACACTTCCCGGCGAATTCAATCAAGTCGGCACAAATACGGCAGGGCTGATTCCGAAAAACTTGCCCAGCTTGCCTGCCATCGTCGCGCTGATTTTTCGTTTGCCCGCCAGGATCGCCGACAGATTGCTCTGAGGAACAACGGCGCGCAGATCATCCTGCTTCAGACCGCGCGCTTCCATCAAAAATCGCAAGGCGTCCCTGGGACTCGCTGGTCCTATCGCATGATGTTCTTGTTCGTACCGGGATACCAGGTCGCCCGCCAGTTCAAGCAAACCAGACAGTGGGTGTTCTTCGTCATCCCCCGCCACATCCAAAAGCGAATTCATCATTGCGACCATACGGTCGTACTCTATTTCGCTGTGGATGGGGCGCAGGTGCGCCATGGTGTCGAACTTCTGCCACGAGGCTTGCAAGGCACGAATGTCGAGTTGAGGTTGCGCTGTGCCCATAGTTACACCTTGCCTTTCCGATAAAGCTTGTTCCAGTCGTCGTATTCCCGATGCGTCAAGACCTTTTGCACAAACACCTTCTTGAACCTGTATCGAACAATCACGACGACGCGATAGTTATTGCCACCCACATCAAAGACCGTGTAGGGTGGCACGTAGTCAGCCGAGTTGAAGAATTCACGAACATGATTGAAGTCCCTGAACTCGACGTGCTCCAGCACCGAGTGCCACTCGCGCAAAACGCTCTCAGCCTCTGGGTGCTTTTGCCAGAAGGCGCGAAGCATTTTGATGGAGATGACGTGCATGGAGGTAGTATATCAAACCGATATATAGCAGCAACATCAAATTGCGCCCTTCCGCGAACGGTCTATCGAAACCAGCAATCCGCATTGACCGGACAGGAGCCCGCAGCATTGCTCACCTGTAGAATTCGTCCGGCATCATGGTGTCAACCCTACGCCACCACCATATCGATACATTCTTTACCGTTGCTTCACCGAACTTGCTCAAGGCACAGTCAGCACAGGAGCATGATCTCTTCACTCGCATAACTTCAAGAATGAGCACCATGAAAAAACTAGTTCTCTTGTCTGTAGCCCTGGCGGCCAGCGGACTGTCGCTGGCGCAACAGGAACAGGGGCGTGTTATTTCCACCACGCCCATCATCCAGCAGGTTACCGTACCGCGCCAGGTTTGCAGTCCGGAGCAGGTCACCACGCAACAGTCAAAATCAGGTGCTGGCGCGCTGATGGGCGCGATCGCCGGCGGCGCCATGGGAAATGCTGTCGGTGGTGGCAATGGCAAGACGGCCGCCACCGTGTTGGGCCTGATCGGTGGGGCGGTCGTCGGTGACAGCATCGAAGGCGCGCCGCAAACGCAGACGCAGACTGTCCAGCGCTGCCGGATGCAGAATTTTTATGAGAATCGAACAGTGGCCTACAACGTTGCTTACGAATACGCCGGCAAGCAGTATTCAGTTCAGATGCCCTACGATCCCGGCCCATCCATTGCGCTGCAAATTACACCGGTGATTTCCAATTCGCACACTGCGCCTGCAGGCACAGTGATTTACCCGCAACGTTGACTTTTTCGCTTCTCGCCGAGCCTGCCATGAAAGCGTTCTTGGGCGTGCTCGTGTTGACCCTGGCGGGTTGTGGAGGCGGTGGTAGCGGTACCGCCGCCACGAGTGGTGGAAGCAATCCGACCGGCTCGCCCTGGGCACTGCGCAGTACGAATGAGGCAGGACTGAGCGCGTATTTTCGCGAGGCTTTGGGACCCGCGTCCAAGGCCTACGTTGGCAGCGTTTGGTCGATCGATCTGCCGATGGCGACAAGCGCTGCCCCGGCTGCGTCGGGGGCCGCTACCGTGGCCAGCACGTTTTCCGGCACGACGCTACAGGAGGCTGGAGTCGATGAAGCGGACCTGATAAAGAGTGACGGCACACATGTTTTCGATCTGGCAGGTGACTTCAGGCGCGCTGTCTTGCGCCGGCAACGCCTGAACGCCAATGCGAGCGATGCAGCGCTGGTTCCTGTTGACAGCCTGAAGCTGGGGTTTTCGACTGACGTACGGGGCTCTGGGTTGTACCTCGACAGCGAGCGCCAGCAGGTTGCTGCCATTGCCGAAGGCAGCACGGGATGGGGCATCTACGACAGTTGGTTCGCGCCCCAGGTCTGGGGACAGGGTGTGACGGAGGTCGTCCTTGCAGACACGAGCGCTTCGACGCAAATGAAGCAGCGTCGCACCCTGCGCATGACCGCGCAGCTCATAGGCTCGCGCCGCGTTGGCACGAGCTTGTACCTGGTCATGCGCAGCTATCCGCGAATACCCGGCCTCGATCCGTCCTGGCCCACCGCGAAAAGCAACGCCAATCAGGTCCTTCTTGACGCCTTGCAGTCACCGCAACTGCTACCGACACTGTCCATCGATGGTGCTTCGGCGCAGGCGCTGGTTGATCCGTCTTCCTGTTTCACACAGGGAGATAACGCTGTCAAGAGCGCTGATGTCATCACCATCGTCGGCATCGACCTTGCCTCCGCCACGCACCGCCACGCCGCGCGGTGTTTCACCGGAGGGACCGAGGCGTTTTACATGTCAGACCAAAGCCTGTACCTCGCGACCACCAGAACGGCTTATGGTTACAGCGCTGCATTTCCAGTCTACGCCGCCCAGGCGAGTACGGATATTCACAAATTTGGCCTGGCCGGCCTGGACATCAGCTACCTGGGTTCAGGCAACGTGACCGGGCACCTTGGGTTTGATCAAAACCGGAAGTCTTTCCGTATGGGTGAACACCTTGGCGCGCTGCGAGTCATCTCGCAAACTTCACCGAGTTGGGGCGGCTGGAGCAGCCCCGGCGAATCACCTGGACACCTGACGATCCTTCAAGAAAAAGCAGGTGCCCTGGTAGTCATTGGCGAACTTCCCAACGCAAGCCGCCCGGCGCCGCTGGGCAAGACTGGCGAACAACTCTATGCCTCGCGCTTTGTTGGCAGCCGGGGCTATCTGGTGACCTATCGGCTCACGGATCCCTTGTACATACTGGATCTGGCCAATCCGGCGGACCCAAAAATAGCCGGTGAGCTGCAGGTTGATGGCTACTCCGATTACTTATTCCCCTTGACCGACACACTTTTGCTCGGGGTGGGTAAAGATGCCATCGCAGACGGTGGCCCTGGTGACGGTCGTTTTGCCTGGTACCAGGGTGTGAAAGTTTCACTGATCGACCTGAGCGATCCGGCGCGTCCACGTGAGGCTGCGCGCACTGTCATAGGCCGACGCGGCACCGATGCCAGCGCGCTGCACACCCATCACGGTCTCGCCATGCAAACCATAGGCAAGACAACCAGGATCAGCCTGCCCATCCGTCTGCATGACACAGCGACGCCCGGCCTCATGCCAAGCAGCAGTAACTACTTTCAGTTCACACGAACCGAGTTGCAGAGGTTTGACATTGACCTGACCAAACAGACTTTGGTCAGCCGGTCGTCGCTGGCCTCCAGCATCACCGCAGAGCGCGACATAGGCGACGACCGCTCGCTCTTGTGGAACGAACAGGTGCACTATTTCCGCGGCGGTGGCTGGCAATCTGCGGCCTGGTGAACGCGATGATGGGCCCGCCACGAGCTCACCCGTAAGCAAAGACCGCGCAGCTTACAAGTCAGTGCGCGTCGTGCCCGCAAAGTTCAAGATGTAGTCGGCACCGAACACCAGCGATGGCGTGCGATACCCAGGCTGTGCCGCACCGGTGGCAGTTCGTTTGGCGATGTCCCAGGCTGTCAGCGCAGTGAGTGCATAGCCTTCCACGGTGTCCAGGCGTGATGTGGCCGTTTGACCGGCAACGTTTCGCACTTGACCCCACAGGTGCGAAGCACCTCGCTGGCGCTGTTCGGCATCGGGGCCAGCCGACCCGGAATCGATGTGCCTCTTGAGCAGGTTTTGCACCACGCCGGAGCCCATGACGGCGCCCAGGTAGCGCGAGGCCCTGGCCATCCACCTCAGTGCAAGCGGTGCCGCCATGAAGACTTCAATGTTGGGAATGGCCGTGGACACCCAGGCGGTGGAGACATCTCCCCAGGGTATGCACATCGTGGTGACGGGGCCCTTGCCAAAATCGATTTCACGGCAAGACGATGCCGACGCAACAGCCACCAATTTGGCGTCACGGCGAATCATGCTGCCACGGTGCACGTTCTCGACCATGGTCGTGGCCGTCCCATGCGAGGGCTGACCAATGGCCTGAAAAGCAAGGGTCAAGGCGCTTGCATCGGGCAGCCTGCGTTTCAGGTGGGCGGCAAGGCAATCGCTCGGCACCACATCAAAGCCGGTACCGGGCATCAACATGACCCCGGCGGTCGCCGCTTTGGGGCCCAGAGCCGCGAGCGCTTCGAACACGTCAATTTCGCCAGTGATGTCGAGGTAGTGAACACCGGCCGCGATGCAGCCCTCGGCCATCGCCTTGGCAGTGCGTGAAAACGGCCCGGCGCAATTGAGTACGACGCCGACTCCGGTCAGGTTCCCTGCAATCACGCCAATGTCATCCAGGGCAAACACCCGATAGCTGAGGCCATGCCGCGTTGCAAGCGGCGCGAGTTTTTGCGCCGAGCGCCCTGCAAGAATGGGCTTGGCGCCCTCGCCCAGCGCAAGTTCAATGATGAGTTGGGCTGTATAGCCATTGGCACCGTAGATGAGAATATTGTTGTTCACCGTTGTGTCCTTGATTCGTCCCGCTGAGCACCCGTTGCGCTGGACAACGGCCGCTCCGTCTTCCTGCCGCGCATCCTGATCCCATACCTTCGGGGAGATGCCACAGAGGGACATGTCGCCGCATCGATGAGTTCGGTTTGGCGACGCCGCTACTGGCGCCCTCTTGGCGCTGGTGCATTGCCAGCGTACCGTAAACCAGGTAGCAAGGCAAGGAATCTGTGCGGGAAAACCAAGTCTAGGCAACCATTTTTATACCGCACAGAAAATGGATTCGAGTCCTTCGAAAGGATTACTTTCTGTTGTCTTGACGGGCAGCATGCCCCCCTTGAAAAGGCTCTGTTCGTGAAACGTATTGATGAGGCGCCGAATTGACTTCGCTGGCAATGCCATATACACTCGCCATATACGCATTCAAAAGGAGATAGGCATGTCCATCGGCACAGTTTTCGTCAACAATCGCACTCAAGCCGTCCGCCTCCCGTTGGACGTGCGCCTGCCCGAAGGTGTTCACAAGGTAGACATACGCGCCAGAGGCAACGAGCGCATCATCGCCCCCCTTGACCAAACCTGGGACAGCTTCTTCTTGGGCGGCCCGACCGTTAGCGACGACTTCCTGCCCGAGCGCGCCAGCCAGCACCAGCCGGAACGGGAAGCACTCTGATGCTGCGCTACCTGCTTGACACCAATATCGTCATCTACGTCTTGAAGCGGCGCCCGGTCGAGGTGCTGTCTGCCTTCAACGCCAACGCCAGCCGAATGGCAATCTCCTCCATTACCCTGGCCGAACTCTTGCACGGCGCGGAGAAAAGCAGCCGAGTAAGCGAGAACCTGTCCGCCATCGAGGACTTTTGCAGTCGCCTGGAAGTTCTTCCCTACGGCGCCAAGGCCGCCCCGCACTACGGCGCCATCCGCGGCGCTCTGGAAAAACTCGGCCAACCCATCGGAGTGAATGACTTGCACATTGCCGGCCACGCACGCAGCGAAGGCTTGGTGCTGGTGACGAACAACATGTCCGAATTCGTGCGCGTGCCTGCACTCGAAGTGGAGAACTGGGTCCCCCCAGGCCAGTAACTCACGGCTTGACCGCGTCTGACGCGCGGTTCTATGAGGGCGTAACGCCCGAACACTTCGTCGAATCAGGACTGGCAACGCAGCTTATCCCTTTGTGACGCGAACAGAGCACCGGAAAAGCGCCTTCCCGCGCACTCGCTCCGATGCCTGGCAACCGTGAAGTCGAACTCGCTCACTTCAACGGCG
>CAITZZ010000434.1 GCA_903897005.1 uncultured beta proteobacterium
AAGGAGAGATCCAATGCGTTGTGCCCCACCAGATCGAGCAGACGCCCTGGCGTGGCGACCACGATGTCGGTGCCGCCACGCAGACGCAGCAGTTGCGGATTGATCGAAACGCCGCCAAACACGATAGAGACTTTCAGCGCAGGCGACAGATGCGCGCCCAGGCTGCGGATTTCCTCGCCAACCTGGGTGCTGAGTTCGCGCGTGGGCACTAGGACCAGGGCACGGGGCCGTCGCGGTCCGCCCGGTAACCGTGCTTCCAGTCGCTGCAGCAAAGGCAGGGCAAAGGCCAGCGTCTTGCCAGAGCCGGTTTGCGCCGAGCCAAGCACGTCGCGCCCCTCTAAGGCGGCCGGAATCGCGGCCTGCTGGATCGGAGTGGGGGTCAGGCAGGCTTTGTCACTCAAAGCGAGCAAAAGAGCCGGTGACAGGCCGAGGGAAGAAAATGACATCAGGGTCGAGTTTAGTCGTCTGCCACAGCGGCTTGCCAAGACCGAGGATAATCACGCCTTTTCCACCCATTAATCGGAGTTAGTTTCATGGCCAAAGAGTTCCGTACCGAAGCCGAGCGCAAGGCAACCCCCCGTCCCGTGCCGCCCAGAGGCGTCTGCTTCACCGCACCGAAGGGACAACTGCGCAGTCTGGAGCGCGGTACCGCCACCAACAACAAGAAAAATCCGGGCAAGCGCTGCAAAAAGGGCGGTTAAACCCACTGTCGCCCTTGCGAGGCACATTGCGTCATTGCGTCCCCGGATCAAGTCCGGGGTGAAAGCACCCGCAATCCAGGGTTCGCATGCCAATGGATGCCGGGTCGAGCCCGGCATGACAACCAGGAAAGCGTCGCAGCAAACGCAATGGACTCTGCGCCGCAATGACGCAGGCCCGCACTTACATATTTCGCCGGTACTGCCCACCCACCTCAAACAGAGCGTTGGTGATCTGCCCCAGTGAGCAGACGCGCACGGCGTCCATCAGCACTTCAAACACGTTCCTGTTTTCAATCACGGCCTGCTGCAGACGCTTGAGCTGCGCTGGCGCTGCGGCTGCGTGCTGCGCGTGGAAGTCAGCCAGACGTTTGAGTTGGCTTTGTTTCTCGTCGTCGGTGGAACGCGCCAGTTCCAGCTTGTCGAGCACTGCATCGCCATGCGGGTTGCGGAAGGTGTTGACGCCAATGATGGGCAGCTCACCGGTGTGCTTGAGCATCTCGTAGTGCATCGATTCGTCCTGGATGCGACCGCGCTGGTAGCCGGTTTCCATGGCGCCGAGCACGCCGCCGCGCTCGGCAATGCGCTCGAACTCGGTCAGCACAGCTTCTTCCAGCAACTCGGTCAGCTCTTCGATGATGAAGGCGCCCTGGTTCGGGTTCTCGTTCTTGGCCAGACCCCACTCGCGGTTGATGATGAGCTGGATCGCCATGGCGCGGCGCACCGAGTCCTCGGTTGGCGTCGTGATGGCCTCGTCAAACGCATTGGTGTGCAGGCTGTTGCAGTTGTCGTAAATCGCGATCAGCGCCTGCAGCGTGGTGCGGATGTCGTTGAACTGGATTTCCTGCGCGTGCAGGCTGCGGCCGCTGGTCTGGATGTGGTACTTGAGTTTCTGGCTGCGTTCGTTGGCGCCGTACTTCTCCTTCATCGCCACCGCCCAGATACGCCGCGCCACGCGACCCAGCACGGTGTACTCGGGGTCCATGCCGTTGGAGAAGAAGAAACTCAGATTCGGCGCGAAGTCGTCGATGTGCATGCCGCGCGCCAGATAGGCCTCGACCAGCGTGAAGCCGTTCGAGAGCGTGAACGCAAGCTGGCTGATCGGATTCGCGCCGGCCTCGGCAATGTGATAACCGCTGATCGAGACCGAGTAGAAATTGCGCACCCGGTTGTGCACAAAGTACTCGGCAATATCGCCCATCACTTTGAGCGAAAACTCGGTCGAGAAAATGCAGGTGTTCTGGCCCTGGTCCTCTTTCAGGATGTCGGCCTGCACCGTGCCGCGCACGTTTTCCTGCACCCACTCGCGGATCTTGGCCAGTTCGGTGTCGGTCGGTTCGCGACCGTTCTCGGCCTTGAATTTGTCGATGTTCTGGTCGATCGCCGTGTTCATGAACATGGCCAGAATCGTCGGTGCCGGGCCGTTGATGGTCATGGAGACCGAGGTCGTCGGGCTGCACAGGTCAAAGCCGCCGTACAACACCTTCAAGTCATCGATCGTGGCGATGCTGACGCCACTGTTGCCGACCTTGCCGTAAATGTCCGGGCGCGGATCGGGGTCGTTGCCGTACAGCGTGACCGAATCAAACGCTGTGGACAGGCGCTTGGCCGCCATGCCGGAGCTCAGCAGTTTGAAGCGCGTGTTGGTACGAAAGGCGTCGCCCTCACCGGCGAACATGCGCGTCGGGTCCTCGCCTTCGCGCTTGAAGGCAAAAGTGCCCGCCGTGTAGGGGTAGCTGCCGGGAACGTTGTCCAGCGTCAGCCACTTCAGGATCTCGCCGTGGTCCTCATACTGGGGCAGCGCCACTTTGCGGATCGTCGTGCCGCTGAGTGACTTGGTGGTGAGCGCCGTTCGGATTTCCTTGTCACGAATCTTGACCACGTACTCCTCGCCCGCATAAGCCGTCTGCATGGTCGGCCACTGCGCCAGCAGTTTGCGCTCTGCGGCGCCAAGTTGCTCTTCACGCTGGCCGGCCAGATCCGTCACGGCCTCATAGGTGTTGGTTTTGCTGGCGTCGGCCAGTTTGAGCATTCGCGCACTTTCGCGCAACTGCTGGACTTCACGCGCCAGTTTGGCCTGAGAGCGAGCGCGCTTCTTGTAGCCGCGCACGGTGTCGCTGATTTCGGCCAGGTAGCGCGTGCGCCCGGCCGGCACCACCGGCGTCTGATTGGTGCTGTGCCGCACGGCCACCGCCGGCAACTGACTGCCGCTTGAGAGCTTCAGGCCCAGTTCAGCCAGCCGTGGCTTGAGTGCCTGATACAGAGCCGTCACACCGTCATCATTGAAGCGCGCCGCCATGGTGCCAAACACCGGCATCTGCTCCGCTGGCGTAGTGAAGGCTTCGCGGTTGCGCTGCACCTGCTTGGCCACGTCGCGCAGGGCATCGAGCGCGCCCTTGCGGTCGAACTTGTTGATGGCAACGAACTCGGCAAAGTCCAGCATGTCGATTTTTTCGAGCTGACTGGCCGCGCCAAATTCGGGCGTCATCACGTACATCGGCACATCGACATGCGGCACGATGGCCGCGTCGCCCTGGCCGATGCCCGAGGTTTCGACCAGCACCAGATCAAAACCCGCCACCTTGCAGGCTGCAATCACGTCCGGCAGTGCCGGGCTGATCTCCGAGCCGTAGTCACGCGTGGCCAGACTGCGCATGAAGACACGCTGTCCAGAATCCACGTCCCCGACGCCGCCGGGTCGCCCCAAGGCGGCGGACGCCCCCCCGGGGGGCAGCGCAGCACGCGCAGCGGCAAGCGTGGGGGCCCAAGGACTGATGGCGTTCATGCGGATCCGGTCCCCCAGCAGGGCGCCGCCGGTCTTGCGGCGTGACGGGTCGATGCTGATCAGAGCGATGCGCAAGCTGTCGTTCTGGTCGAGCCGCAGACGGCGGATCAACTCATCGGTGAGCGAAGACTTGCCGGCGCCACCGGTGCCGGTGATACCCAGCACGGGCACCTTTTTGCCGACCGCCGTCTTGCGAATTTGTTCAACCAGAGAACTTAGCGAGGCGCTAGTTGCACCCTTGCCCTGACCGTCGGCCTTTTCGTTTTCCAGTGCTGTGATCAGTTGCGCCAGCGCACGCCAGGCCATTTCGCCGTGGCCCTGGATGGTGGCCAGCGCTTTGGGCGCGTAGCTGGTGAGGTCCTTGTCGCAGCGCATCACCATCTCGCCAATCATGCCGGCCAGCCCCATGCGCTGGCCGTCTTCCGGGCTGTAGATGCGCGAGACGCCATAGGCCTGCAGTTCGCGGATTTCCGGCGGAACGATGACGCCACCGCCACCACCAAACACCTGAATGTGCGAACCACCGCGCTCCTTGAGCAGGTCGACCATGTACTTGAAGTACTCGACGTGCCCGCCCTGGTAGGAACTGATGGCAATGCCCTGCGCGTCTTCCTGCAGTGCCGCCGTCACCACCTCTTCGACACTGCGGTTGTGCCCCAGGTGGATCACCTCGGCGCCCATGCTCATCAGAATGCGCCGCATGATGTTGATGGCCGCATCGTGCCCGTCAAACAGGCTGGCAGCCGTCACAAAACGCACCTTGTTGACAGGGCGATAGCTGGCGAGTGCCTTGAAATCGGCGGACAGATCGGTCATGGTGGAACTCCGGGACTTGACGTTTACGTAAACGTCAATCTTAGCGGTTTTCGGGCCGGCACTGCGCTATTGATAAAAACTTTGTATCACTCCCCATTGAAAAGTCATTTTCAATCAGCCACGGCGTGGGTATCGATCAAAAAGACGCACGACGAGCCGCAAGAAGGCGCTGAACCAGCAGATGCTGCACCTTCCTTTCGGTACCAATCGCGAAGAAGTTCTCTTCTACCTCATCGCAAGTCCCGAGCTTCCTTACCCCATCGCGCGTCAGCAGGTCTTCACGAACCCATTCCACTGCCGGAAACACACCCATGCCGCCGGCGCCAAAGGTCTTGAGCAGTGCGCTGTCCTCGAACTCGCCAACAACGCGTGGCCGGATGCCGCGCTGTTCAAACCAGTGGTCGATCCGGGCACGAACGTCGTTGTGGCTGGTGGGCAGCAGGACAGGCAGCTCCGCGAGGGAATGCGGAAAGTCCTTGCTTGCTGATTCGTAAAGCTCGGCACTTGCGAACCAGGCAATGGGCGAAGAACCCATGGAGTGCGAGTAGAGTTTGATGTTCGGATTGGCGGGGGCAGGACGATCGGCCAAAACGATGTCCAGGCGGTGCAGGGCCAAATCTCCCAATAGCTCATCGAACTCGCCCTCGTTGCACAACAGGCGCAAATGGGGCTCCATCAGGATGGGTTGCAGCAAGCCATGCACCACCAACTTGGGCACAGCATCCGATATACCGACAGCCAGCCTGACGGCAGGAGTGCTCATGGCATCTCGCACGACAGTAGGCAAATTCTCACCGAGTTGAAATATCAGATCAGCCTGCTGCATGGCTGCTACACCGGCGTCGGTCAGCACCAAGCCCCTGCCTGCTGGCTTGAGCAAAGTGTAGCCCAGCGAGCGCTCCAGTTCCCTCACTTGCGCACTGATAGTCTGCACCGCCATATCGAGTTTGTTTGCGGCACGAGAAATGCCTCCCTCTTTGGCCACGACCCAGAAATAGTAGAGATGCTTGTAATTGAAGTCGGCGCGCATATTTCGCTTTTTTGGGATTATTGATACGTAATTATCTGCTTTTTAGATGTCGTTCAAGCAACTACTCTCGAGCCCTGAAACCTTTCATCAACGGAGACTTCAATGAAACTTCTTCTTTCAATTTTGGCGGTCGTACTGACGCTGGGGCTGTTCCTTGGCGTCGGAGATGCCGAAGCGGCAAAGCGGTTGGGTGGTGGCAAGTCATCGGGGATGCAGCGTCAGTCGGCCCCTGCGAACAAGACGCCAGAGGTCAAGCCAGCGCAAGCGCCCACCGCACCTGCGGCGGCTGCAGCACAACCGAAACGCTCCTGGATGGGACCGCTGGCTGGCCTGGCCGCCGGTCTTGGCCTGGCTGCCTTGGCTTCCCACTTCGGATTCGGTGAGGAACTGGCGTCCATGATGATGATGGGGCTGGCAATCATGGCCGTCCTCGCGGTGGTCGGTTTGATCATGCGCAAGCGCGCTGCCGCCCAGCAACCACTGGCAGCGCGTATCGGCGGCATGCAATACGCTGGTGCTGGCCATGATCGCGCCGAGATGGCAGCCAAAAGCTATGACGTCTCGATGCCAGGCTCGGGCATTGGTTCCAGACTGAGTACTGTCAGCAGCATTCCACCGGATTTTGATGTGGCAGGCTTCGAGCGCAATGCCACGGTTCAGTTCATTCGCTTGCAGGCTGCCAATGACAGCGGGAATCTGGACGACATCGGCGAGTTCACTACGCCCGAGATGCTCGCCGATTTGAAACTGGACCTGGCGGCGCGCGGTGGTGCTGCGCAGGAAACCGAGGTTGTGAACGTCCAGGCCAAGGTGATTGATGTGCTTGACGAGGGCGATCGCTACGTGGTCAGCGTGCGCTTTACCGGAACCATCCGCGAGAGCAAAGGCTCTGTGCCTGAGTCATTCGACGAGACATGGCACCTGGTCAAGGGCCGTGAAGGCAGGGGTGGCTGGGTTCTCTGCGGAATTCAACAGGTGCAGCCGGCCTGAGAGATATGAAATATGGACATCTTTACCATTGAATTTGCCACCGCACTGGCAGCAATCATTGCCATTGATCTGGTCCTGGCCGGTGACAATGCCATTGTGATTGCACTGGCGGCGCGCAACGTGCCGCGTCACCTCCAGCGCCGGGCCATGATTGTCGGGGCTGCCGGTGCGGTCATTGTCCGCAGTCTGCTGACCCTGGTCGTTGTGTGGCTGCTGCAGTTTCCGGGGTTGCTCTTCGCGGGCGGTGCGATGCTGATCTGGATCGCCTACAAGCTGCTCATACCCGAGCACGAAAATGGGCAAGCAGCACATATCAAGGGTGCCCCCACGTTCTGGGCCGCCATCCGAACGATTGTGGTGGCGGACATGGTGATGGGAATGGACAACGTCCTGGGCGTCGCCGGCGCAGCCCACGGCAGTTTCCTGCTGGTGATTCTGGGTCTGCTGATCAGCATCCCGATCCTGATTTGGGGCAGCAGCATCCTTTTGAAGTACGTTGAGCGCTACCCCGCACTCGTGTATCTGGGCGCTGGTGTGCTGGCCCTCACGGCAGCCAAGATGATGACCTCGGAGCCCGCCCTCAAGGATGCCCTCGGTACTTACGCCCTGACGGTGCCGATGGTTTACTTTGTCACCGTTTTTGGTGTCTTGTGGCAAGGGTTTGTAGAAAACCACCATCGCCTGGAATCACGAATCAGTGTCAGGCTGGCGGATTTGAAGAGGCAAAGGGTAGCGGTATTGGAAACGTCGAATAATTTTGAAGGAGAAAGCGTCATGGAAAAGGTACTTGTTCCGGTAGATGGCTCACGCAACGCCCAGCATGCAGTGCGGCATGTCATCAATGAGTTTCGCAAGAATGGGCTGATGGAGGTTCACTTGTTGAATGTTCAGACCCCTTTCTCAAAGCACGTTGCGCAGTTCGTCAGTCGCAAGACTCGGGAGGGTTACCACCGTGACGAAGCGGCCAAGGCGCTCAAGCCGATTCGCCGGATGCTCGATGCGGCCAATGTTGGCCATACTGTGCACGTCGAAGTAGGACGAAAGGCTGAAGTGATTACTGAAACAGCGCACCGTCTGGGCTGTGATCACATCGTGATGGCTACGGCGCGAAAAAATTCCCTCACGCGCATGCTCGAGGCTTCGGTCACCAACCGGGTGGTGGAACTGACCACGGTGCCGGTTGAAGTGATCGCGGGTGATGCCGTCTCCAAGGCGGAGCGCTTTGGTATCCCGATCGGCATTGCGGGCGCCATTGGCTTGATGTTGTTTGCAGTGGCTGATTAAAACCGTCGATGGCGGGTTTTCAGGGTAGAAGGCGCCGCGGCGCCTCCTGTCCTATTTGTACAGCGTATGCGGCAGCCACAAACCGATCGCCGGGAACGTATAAAGCAGAACAATGGCCAGCACCTGGATCGCCATAAAGGGCAGCATGCCGGCAAAGATCTGGTTCAGCGTGACGTGCGGCGGGCTCACGCCCTTCAGGTAAAACGCCGCCATCGCCACCGGCGGACTCAGGAACGCGGTTTGCAGATTCAGGGCCACGAGCAAGCCAAAGAACAGCGGATCCACGCCAAAATGCGGCAGCAGCGGAATGAAGATCGGCATGAAGATGACGATGATCTCGGTCCACTCCAGCGGCCAGCCCAGCAAAAAGATGACGACTTGCGACAGCACCATGAACTGTATCGGCGTCATGTTGAGCGACAGCACCCACTGGTTGATGATCTCCTGGCCACCGAGCAGGGCAAAAGCCGCCGAGAAAATGCTGGAACCAACAAACAGCCAGCACACCATGGCGCTGGTCTTGGCCGTCAGATAGACCGACTCGCGGATCATGCCGATATTGAGGCGTCGGTAGGCAGCCGCCAGCACCAGACCACCGGCCGAGCCCATGGCTGCTGCCTCGGTGGGCGTGGCCAGACCGAACACGATGGTGCCCAGTACCGCCATGATCAGCATCGCCAGCGGAAAAAAGGAACCCAGCAGCATCTTGAAGATTTCCATCCGGGCAAAGTTGAAATAGCCATAGGCAATGGCCAGTCCCACGATACAACTGCCCAGCGCAATCCAGAAAGCCAGCGGTACCGGTCGGCGTTCCTGCGCCGGCAAGGGTTTGACCTCCGCCGCAGCTGCTGGCTTGACCACCGCTTTGGCTGCAACGGCCGCCGAGGTGGCCTCGACCGGCTTGGCTGCATCTGCTGCAGTTCCTTCGACTGCAGGCTCCTGCAATCCGCCTTCCGCCTGCGGCTCCTGCAAACCACCTGCTTGCGGCTGTTCATCTTCGGCCACCGTGATCGCACCACTGCCCATTTCCACCACACCTTCGGGGGCGCGCTCGATGGGTGCCGTGACACTTGTATAGACGGCGCCCATGATAGCCGCCACCGTCAATGCCGGAAGCAAGGCGATGAACAGATGGTTCAGCAGCGCTTTCATCGGAACCTGGGCATTGCGCTTGCCCTTGATCGCGCCAATCAGGCCTGGCAAGACCTTGTCGCTGATGGTGCTGGAAACCACTTCGGCAAAGGCTGGCAGGGGCACGTGCCGTTCCGCCTCCGACAAGGGTGGTGCCAGACTCGGCTTGAGCTTGGCCAGGATGATCACATAGCCAACATACAGCGAGGCCAGCATGATGCCGGG
>CAITZZ010000435.1 GCA_903897005.1 uncultured beta proteobacterium
CCCGGCGTGGTGCACCTGGATGTGCCTGAGAACATCATGAACACCAAGGTGAAGGCCGATGTGGGCTTCTGGTCACCAAGCCAGTACCGCACGACCGACGCACTGACCCCTTCTGCCGAGCAGGTCACCCGAGCGGCTCAGCTGCTCATCAGTGCCAGCGCTCCCATGATTCACGCCGGCAGCGGCGTCATCCACGCGCTGGCCTTTGACTCGCTGCGCCGGGTCGCCGACCTGCTGCACGCTCCGGTCACCACCAGCTGGGCAGCCCGCGGTGTGTTGACAGAGTCCTCGCCGCTGGCCATTACCATGCCGCACGTCAAACTCAATCACCGTGTGCGCAACGAGGCCGACACGGTGCTGATCCTGGGCTCGCGCCTGGGCGAGACCGACTGGTGGGGCAAACCGCCCTACTGGCGCAAGCCGTCGGAGCAGACGACGATACAGGTCGATCTGGACGCCGACATGATCGGCCTGAACAAGCCGGTCGATCTGGCGGTGGTGGCCGACCTGAAACGCTTTCTGGAATTGCTGGGCGACGAGCTCGAGCGCCGCAAGGCCGAAATCCGGTTAGAGGCGAACCGCACGCGCATCGCCAGCTACGCCAAGGTCATGAAGGAGGAGCGCGCTGGCTGGGACAAGGCACTGGGAGACATGGCCATTCCGATGCACCCGGCGCACATTGGCGCCGTCTGCAGCGAGCTGTTTCCAGCCGACTCGGTGCTGGTGGCCGACGGCGGCAACGCCACCATCTGGGCCATGTTCTACCACCAGGTAACGGTGCCCAACACCGTGCTGTCCACCTTCAAGTTCGGCATGCTGGGCGCAGGTATGGCGCAGGCCGTGGGCGCGGCCATTGCACGGCCGGGCAAGCCGGTCTGCTGCATCATCGGCGACGGCGCCATGGGCTTTCATTCGCAGGAAGTGGAGACCGCCGTGCGCAACCGGGCGCAGGTGATTTACATCGTGCTGTGCGACAAGCAGTGGGGCATGGTGAAGATGAACCAGCAGTTCATGCTGCGCCCCTTCAAGACCATGATCTTCAAGCACCTCGATCCCGATGAAACCATCAAGGCCGATCTGGGCGAGATCGAGTTCGACAAGCTCGGGCAGGCCATGGGTGCCTACGGCGAACGTGTCTCCGATCCCCAGCAGCTCAAGCCGGCGCTCGAGCGCGCCCTGGCCACGGGTCGCTGCGCCGTGATTCACGTTGACGTGGATCCGGTCAAGCACATGTGGGCGCCGGGTCTGATCCACTTCAAGAAGATGCACGAAGAGCCTAAAGCTTGATCCTATTGATGCTTTCATAACTCATGACACGCGCAAAACAAACAGCATTTCGCCGTCATCGGTCGCTGTCATCCCCGACCGCGAAGTTGTCATCCCGGACGGCAAGGTTGTCATCCCGGACGGCAAAGTTGTCATCCCGGACTCGATCCGGGATCCAGTGCCACGCAACGACTGGATTGCGGGTGCTGAAACCCCGGACCAGATCCGGGGACGCAATGACAACCATCTCCCGGGGAATGATCTGATGATCGACATCGATCTGGTTCGCCTGAACTTCAGCCCGCAGTCGCTGCTGCTGCTCAATGTGGTGCTGGGCTTCGTCATGTTTGGCGTGTCGCTGGAACTCAAGGCCGATGATTTCAAGGAAGCCTTGCGCACACCACGCGCGCTGGTGATCGGTCTGCTGGGGCACCACCTGGTGTTTCCTGCCTGCACCTATCTGCTGGTGCTGTTGCTCGAACCCCGCCCCAGCATCGCGCTGGGCATGATCCTGGTATCGTCCTGCCCGGCCGGCAACATCTCGAATTTTCTGACGCACTTTGCACGCGGCAACACCGCCCTGTCAGTTTCCATCAGCACGCTCTCCACGCTGACCGCCATCGTCATGACACCGCTCAACATCGCGTTCTGGGGCGGCCTTTATGCGCCGGCCCAACCGCTCTTGCGTCAGGTCGCGGTCAATCCAATGGAGATGTTCCTGCATGTGTTCCTGCTGCTGGGCCTGCCGCTGGCGCTGGGTCTGTTTGTGTCGCGCCGCTGGCCCGTCTTGACCGCGCGTGTGCAAAAGCCGATGAAGATTTTCTCTCTGCTGTTCTTCCTGCTCTTTGTGCTGGCAGCGCTGGGCGCCAACTGGCAGTACTTCAAGCTCTATGTCGGCATGGTGGTTGGCGTCGTGTTCGTGCACAACGCCTGCGCCCTGCTCACTGGCTACGGCCTGGCCTGGGGCGCCAAGTTGCCGGAACGCGATCGGCGCGCCGTGGCAATAGAGTGCGGCATACAGAATTCAGGGCTCGGCCTGATTCTGATCTTCAGTTTCTTTGATGGTCTGGGTGGCATGGCCGTCATCACCGCCTGGTGGGGCATCTGGCATATCGTGGCCGGGCTATCCATCGCCACCTTCTGGAGCCGACGCGCGCCGCGTTCCGAGGGGCTGGCGTGAGCTTGCGTAGTGTCCTTGTCACTGGCAGCTCGGGCTATCTTGGCTCGCAGGTGCTGGCCCGCCTGGCCCACCGCCCGGACATCGCGGCCATCGGCCTGGACCTGCGCGCTCCGGCGCATCGATTGGCGGGTGTGCGATACGAAGTGGCCGATATCCGCTCGAGCGAGGTCGACTCCATCGTGGCGCGCTACCAGCCCGATGTCGTGGTACATCTGGCCTCCATCGTGACACCCGGCAAGAACAGCAGCCGCGAGTTTGAATACAGCGTCGATGTCGGCGGCAGCCGCAATCTGCTGCAAGCCTGCGTTCGCCACCAGGTCCGCAGAATCATCGTTTCGTCGAGTGGTGCGGCCTACGGCTACCACGCCGACAACCCGGCGTGGCTGCAAGAGAGCGACGCCGTGCGCGGCAACCAGAGCTTTGCCTACTCCTGGCACAAACGCCTGGTGGAGGAGATGCTGGCAGAGTATCGAGAGCAGCAGCCGCAACTCGAGCAGATCATCCTGCGCATTGGCACGATTCTGGGTGCCACGGTGAACAACCAGATCACCGACCTGTTCAAGAAGCCACGCCTGATCGCCATTCGAGGTTCCGACAGCCCTTTCGTCTTCATCCACGACCAGGACGTGGTGGGCGCCATTCTGCACGGCATTGATTCGTCCAGCACCGGCATCTTCAACGTGGCAGGCGACGGCAAGCTCAGCATCTTCGAGATCGCCACTCGCCTGCACAAGCGCTGCCTTGTGCTGCCGGCCTGGCTGCTCAAGAGCGCGCTTTGGCTGCTGAAGAAACTCGGTCTGACCCAGTACGGACCGGAGCAGCTTGACTTTTTGCGTTACCGCCCGGTATTGGACAACACGCTTCTCAAGACTGTGTTTGGCTACATCCCCAAACTCAGTTCGTCGGAAGTTTTTGACTTGTGGCGCAGCGCGCAGCAGAAGAAGGCAGCGTGAACCGACGGGACATGGGCGGCAAGGTGGTGCTGATCAGCGGCGCCGCTGGCGGATTGGGCGCTGCACTGTGCCAGCGCTATGCCCGTGCGGGCAGTCGTATCGCCGCCATGGATCTCGATGCGGGCCGCCTCGACACCCTGGTCACGGACTTGAAGCAGCGCGGTGTGCAGGCACTGGCGCTGCCCGGCAACATCGCCGACCCCGCCAGTTGCCAGGCGGCGCTAGCCGCGACGCTCAGTCACTTCGGCAGCATCGACGGCCTCATCAACAATGCCGGCATCAGTCATCGCAGCCTGTTGCGAGCCACCCGCATCGAAGTCATCCGTCAGGTCATGGACGTCAACTTCTTTGGCGCCGTCCAGCTCACGCAGGCTGCCCTGCCCCACATCACCGCCCAGCGCGGCTTCATCGCCGCCATCTCCAGCGTGGCCGGCTTTTCACCGCTGATCGGCCGCACCGGCTATGCGGCCAGCAAACACGCCTTGCACGGATTTTTTGACACGCTGCGCAGCGAAGTGGAGGATCTGGGCGTGAGCGTGACCTTGGTTTGCCCCTCCTTCATCCGCACCGGCATCGGCGCCGCCGGGCTCGGTGGTGATGGCGCACAAGCCAGCAGTGCGCGCCTGACCACGGGCGGTGAATCCAGCGCCGAGGCTATTGCCGAACGCATCTTTGTCGGTGTCGCGGAGAGTCGCCGTCTGCTGCTGCCAGACCGCACTTCGCGCCTGGCCTGGTGGCTGAGCCGGCTGGCGCCGCAGCGCTTCGCCAGCATCATGAAGCGCCGCATCGGCGCCGAGTTCGACGACGCGCCCGGCTCTCCTTTATAGCCTGCTGCGCCGCCCCACTCCCAATGCTGCCAGCACGCTGAGCGACATCGCCAACGCCGCAGCCATCAACGTGGCGCCATACCAGCCGCGGTCCATCAGGGTGCCAAACAGCACGGGTGCCACCGCCAGCCCGGTATCAAGGCCGGAATAGACCATGCCATAGACGCGTCCCGTTGCCGCCTTGGGTGTCGCCTTCTTGATCATCATGTCACGCGAAGGGCCGCCAATACCTACCGCAAAACCGGTGCTGGCAAGCACCACCATGGTGAGCGTGCCGCCAAGCAGGCCGGTGCCACACAACACCAGCAGCAGCGCCGCCGAGCCCATCGCCAGCGCCACCACGCGGTCGCTGCTGGCAGCCCGGGTGGCAACAAAACCGCCGACCAGCATGCCCAGCGCACCGCACAGCATGTAGGCTGACAGCGTCAGGGTCGCGGCCTCGACGCTGACGCCATGCATCGCGCGCAGGATAGAGACCGAGAAGCTCTGGACCACCGCCATCGTCATGGTGGAGAGCAGAAAGAAGCCAAAACACCACCAGACCACCGGCAGCTTCATGAACGCCATGCTGTGCTCAACCGGCTGGTCAGGATGCACGACGGCGATCTGCGTCTTGAGCTTGTCGCGATGCAGAACCATCAACAGCAAAATGCCAACATACATTACGGCCGCCGCCAGATAGGCCGTGCGCCAGCCCAAAGCGCTGCTGATGCCGGCAAAAAACAGCGGAGCGGTCGCCCAGCCAAGATTGCCGGTCAGACCATGGGCGCTGAAGGCATAGCCAAGCCGCGGCGCCGAGACCCGCTGGTTCAGTATGGTGAAGTCCACCGGGTGAAAAGTCGCATTGCCCAGTCCGGCCAGCGCGGCCACCAGCACGAGACCGGTATAAGCCGTGACCATCGAGGCTGCCACACTCGCTACAGCAAATATCGACAGTGCAATCAGCAGCAGCGGGCGCGCGCCAAACCGGTCCACCACAAAGCCGGCCCCGGCCTGACCGAAGCCGGAGATCACAAAAAAGGTGGTCATCAAGAGGCCCACCTCCGAGTAGCTCAGGCCGAATTCCTTCATGAAGACCGGAAACATCAGGGGTAGCAGCAAGTGCGCAAAGTGCGAACTGGCGTGTGCCAGCCCCACCAGCGCGATGATGCTGGCGTCCTGCTTCAGTGGCACGATCGGCTGTGCGTCAAGTGGGGTGCTGGTCATAGCCCTATGTTACGGCAGTGCCGGCTCCGTTTCATTGGACAATACAACCGTGAGAATCGACCGCCCCGCCAACGCCGTGATCGCCGCACTGGCCGCTGCTGCCCTGTTTGGCGCCAGCACACCGCTGGCCAAACAATTTGTCGGCGACCTGTCGGCCCTGCTGCTGGCGGGTCTGCTTTATCTGGGCAGTGGCGTGGGCTTGGCTCTGCTGCGCTTGCTGCGCGACCGCGGCTGGCGCAGCCCCGCTCTGACAGCGGCGCAGTGGCCCTGGCTGCTGGCTGCCGTCGCCTGTGGCGGCGTGCTGGCACCGACCCTGCTGATGTTGGGTCTGGCCCGCATGAGCGCGGCGTCGGCCTCGCTGCTGCTCAATCTGGAGGGCGTGCTGACCGCGCTGCTGGCCTGGATCGTTTTCAAGGAAGCGACCGACCGGCGCGTTGTGCTCGGCATGCTGCTGATCGCACTGGGCGCCGCGCTGCTGGCCTGGCCTGGCGGCACCGAACTGGCCGTTGGCACGGTTGGCGCCGCGCTGGTGGTCTTGGCCTGCCTGTGCTGGGCCATCGACAACAACCTGACGCGCCAGGTCTCCAGCGCCGATGCCCTGTTCATTGCCGGCCTGAAAGGCCTGAGCGCCGCCGTCATTAACATCGGTCTGGCGTTGGCCAGCGCTCAATCCATGCCGGCTTGGGGCGTCACCGGTTCGGTGCTGCTGATCGGCTTTCTCGGCTACGGCCTGAGCCTCGCGCTGTTCGTGGTGGCACTGCGGCATCTCGGCTCGGCGCGCACCGGAGCCTACTTCAGCGCCGCACCTTTCATCGGCGCTGCCATCGCGCTGGGCCTGTTCCATGAAGCCGCTTCCACCGGGTTCTGGGCTGCCGGCATCCTGATGGCCGCCGGACTGTACCTGCATCTGACCGAGCGCCATGAGCACCCGCACTGGCATGGCGAGTTGCAACACAGCCATGCGCACTTTCCAGACATCGATCACCGCCACGATCA
>CAITZZ010000436.1 GCA_903897005.1 uncultured beta proteobacterium
GAGAATCAGCAGTTCGCTGCCAAACTCGCTCTGGACATGTTGCGCTGTGGTCGGGCTGACGCGACCGAACTTGTTGGCGCTCGGTGCTGCAATACCCCAGACCACCGACTGCGCCGCACTGCCATCGCTCTGTCGGCACGCCTTGAGCAGCGCTTGCGCCACCGGGTGTGACGGGCAGCGCAGACCAATCGAATCCTGACCACCCGCTGCGGCGGCTGCCACGCCGGCACGACGAGGCAGAATCAGGGTCAGCGGCCCCGGCCAGAAAGCGCTGATGAGCCGATCCGCAAATTCCGGCACCGTCGCCGCAAAGTGGCTAACGCTGGCTGCATCCGGAACGTGCACGATCAGGGGGTGGTCCGCCGGACGCCCTTTGGCGGCAAAGATGCGGCTGATCGCAGCGGCGTTGTCAGCATCAGCGCCCAGACCGTAGACTGTCTCCGTGGGCAGGCCGAGCAATTCACCCGCTCGGATGCATCGCACGCCCGCTGCGATCGACTGCTCCGCCTGGCCATCCAGAATCATGACGAGCCAGGCGGTCAAAACGGCGCTATGCCAAGCAGCGCTGCGGCGTCCAGCGCGGTCGCGCGAACTTCCGGCACGGTGGCGCCGGTGATGGTCAGATGCCCCATCTTGCGCCCCTTGCCGGCCTTGAGCTTGCCGTACAGATGCAGATGCACTCCCGGCAGCGCCAGCACCCTGTCCCACGCCGGCGTAGCGCCATCGCGCCACAAGTCACCCAGCAGATTGAGCATGATGGCCGGGCTGTGCTGGCGCGGCTGCGCCAGCGGCAAGCCGGCCAGCGTGCGCACCTGCAAGTCAAACTGCGACAGGTCGCAGGCATCCATCGAGTAGTGACCGCTGTTGTGCGGACGCGGCGCGATCTCGTTGACGATCAGGCTGTCGTCCTGCAGCACAAAGAACTCGACACACAGGACACCCACGTACTGCAGTTCCTGTGCAATCGCCTTCGCAGCGGCCACCGCTTTCTGCGCAAGCGCCGGCGACACATTGCCTTCATGGACCTCGGTGATCGCCAGAATCCCTTCGCGGTGCAGATTGAGCTGCAGCGGCAGGTTCACCATCACGCCATCCCAGCCACGTGCCACGATCACCGAGCACTCGGCCTTGAGCGCCAGCATCTTTTCCAGCACACAGGGCACCCCTGCCAACTGCTCCCAGGCAGCGGCCAATTCGGCGCGGTCCCGCACCCGAATCTGGCCCTTGCCGTCATAGCCCAGTTTGGCGGTTTTCAGGATGCCGGGCAGCAAGCCGTCTGCCACCTCTTCCAGTTGTGCCGCTGTCTCGATGACGGCGTAGGGCGCGCAAGCGACGCCACAGCGCACAAAATGGGCCTTCTCGCGCGCGCGGTCCTGCGCAATGGCCACCGCCTCGGCAGCAGGCGCCACCGGGCGCGCCGCGCCCAGTGTCATGAGGGCCGCAGCCGGCACATTTTCAAATTCGGTCGTGATGGCGGCGCAGCGCTGCATCAGTTGCGCGAGTCCTGCTTGATCCAGGTAGTCGGTGCGGATGTGATAGTGACTGACCAGTCCGGCCGGGCTGATCACATCCGGGTCCAGCACCACCGTGAAGTAGCCCAGGCGCTGCGCCGCTTGCACGAACATGCGTCCGAGTTGACCGCCGCCCATCACGCCGAGTGTCGCCTGCTGGCCATTGACCGCACCACCGGGCAGGAGTGTTGAGCCCCTCATAGCACCGGCGGCAGTGTCATGCCACGGGCATGTTCGGTCTGCTCGGTGCGAAAGGCATCGAGCCTGGCACGCAAGGCGGCATCTTCGTTGGCCAGCATGGCCACGGCAAACAGGGCCGCATTGGCAGCACCTGCAGCGCCAATGGCAAAAGTCGCCACCGGCACGCCCTTGGGCATTTGCACGATGCTGTGCAGTGAATCCACGCCCGACAGGTATTTGCTCGGGACCGGCACGCCTAACACCGGTACCGTGGTCTTCGCCGCCAGCATGCCGGGCAGGTGGGCAGCACCGCCGGCACCGGCGATGATCGCTTTCAGGCCGCGCGCCCGCGCCGACTCGGCGTAGGCAAACATGTCATCCGGCATGCGATGCGCCGAAAGCACCCGCGCTTCGTGCACCACCCCAAACTGTTGGAGAATGTGGACTGCGTGCTGCATGCAATCCCAGTCCGAACTGGAACCCATGACAACGCCGATTTGAATGGTATACATAGTGTTGGGGACAGAGCTTGCCAGTGCGCTACGCTTGCTGGCTGCGGTCTGTCCCGCAAGTGATCAGAATTGAATTTTACTTTTTTGCCCCGAGATAGCCTAAATGATGAACGTAACTGGTGAAAACTTTGATGTCGAGGTGATTGCCGCCTCGATGCAGACCCCGATCCTGATCGATTTCTGGGCGCCTTGGTGTGGCCCGTGCAAGGTGATTGGTCCGCTGCTGGAAAAGCTCGAAACAAGCTATGGCGGGCGCTTCAAGCTGGTCAAGATTGACTCGGACCAGGAGCAGGAACTGAGTCAGGCCTTCGGCATTCGCAGCATTCCGACCTGCATCCTGATGTTTCAGGGCAAGCCGGTGGACGGCTTCATGGGCGCCTTGCCGGAAGGTCAGATCAAGGAATTTCTGGACAAGCATTTACCTGAAGGCGACGTGCTGGAAGCCGAGGTCACCCATGTTGAAGTCGGGGATGCGCCCGACGCCAATGACCCGCAGGCGATTCACGAAGCACTGCAGCAGGCCGTGCTGAAAAATCCGGACGACGAAGACGCACGCTTTGACTACGTCAAACTGCTGCTGACGCGTGGCCAGACCGACGATGCCAAGGTGGCCTTCGCTCCCGTCATCGCCAAAACCGCTCTGGTGCGGCGCTTTGACTCGCTGCAACGCTGGATGAATGCCATGGATTTCGCAGCAGAGCGCGCCGAACTGGCCGCTTCAGAAAGTGACTTCGACGCCAAAATAGCTGTCAACAAGC
>CAITZZ010000437.1 GCA_903897005.1 uncultured beta proteobacterium
CGCTCCACGCTCCAAGAACTTTCTGCTTCGCGAGTAGCATCGACGCGCGAGGTGGAACGGGCCAAGGTTATGCTGGGCTACGCCGATGGCGTCTCGATCACTGAACTTCAGCGCCGACTTGGGTTCAGTCGACCCATGATCTACCGGTGCGTGGACAAGGCGCTGGCCGCAGGTATCCAGATGGGTCTCAAGGACAAGTACCACCGGCCCCACGAACCCGAGATCAGCGACGAAGCCAAGGCGTGGGTGGTCAGCATCGCATGCACCAAACCCAAGGATCATGGACTGGCGGCCGAGTTGTGGACGATCTCGGCGCTGGCGCGATTTGTTGGTGCGCAGGCTCTGTCTGCGGGCTTCCCCCGCCTGGCCAATCCGGGCAAGAGTACCGTCTGGCGCATCCTCGACGATAACGACATCAAACCGCACAAGATTCGCTACTACCTGGAAAAACGGGATCCCGACTTTGACCGCAAGATGCAGGAAGTCCTGATGGTCTATCGGGACGTGTCGCTCTACACAGAAGGCGCTATTCATGATGCGCGGCCCAACCCCATCTACACCGTCAGCGTCGATGAGAAGCCCGGTGTTCAGGCCATCGGACTCACCGCACCCGATTTGCCGCCGGTGCCGGGCAAGGCACCCAATATCGGGCGTGACTACGAGTATGTTCGGCACGGCACAGTGTCCATCTTGGCTGGTATTGATCTGCACTCTGGGCACATCTTTGCCAACATTGAGGACCGCCACCGCAGCGTTGAGTTCATCGGGTTGCTCAAAAAACTTGACGCGCACTATCCCGAGGATGCCATCATCCGTGTGGTGCTGGACAACCACTCGGCCCATATCTCCAAGGAGACCATGGCCTACCTCAGTAGTCGTCCCGGGCGCTTCGAGTATGTTCATACGCCAAAGCATGGTTCGTGGCTCAACTTGATCGAATGCGCCTTCTCCAAAATGGCGCGCACATTCCTGCGCCACATTCGAGTTACATCCAAGGACGATCTAAAACAACGCATCCTCAAAGGCATCGCAGAGATCAACGCATCGCCTGTAGTGTTTCGTTGGAACAAGTTTGACCTCGGTGTGACTTAATATGTATTTGTTTTAATGGAACGAACTACTAGGCCATGGACGCCCTGTTGCCGCCCGCGCCGCCCGTCATGGACCGCGCCATCCACCTGCTGTATGTCCCCACGCTGTGCTGCAACCTCAGTTGCAGCTATTGCTACCTGGGCCGCCAGACCACCGAGGCGGCGCTTAGGGTGGATGCGCAACGCGCGGTGCAGACGCTGCGCCACACGCTGGATGCGTTACAAGCCGCTGGCGTGCTGGCCTTCAACGTGTCGCTGCACGGCGGCGAGGTCACCACCTTGCCAGAGCCGGTGCTGGACGCGCTGTTCGGGCTGATCCGGGCTCACTACCTGCGCCATTTTGACGAGCTCAACGCGCTCGGGCACAAGAAGTCGGCGCCGCACATCAAGACCAATCTGTACAAGTTCGCGCCCTTCTACGCGCTGTTTGACCGGCACAAGGTGTCGATCAGCGCCAGCATCGACCTGCCGCTGGCGCTGCACGCGCGCCACCGCACCACGCGCGGTGGCACTGACGGGCTGCCACGCACGCTGGACAACCTGCGCCTGCTGGCGCGCTATCCGCACGCCAAAAAAATCTCGGCCACCTTGAGCAGCGAACACCTGCAGGACGTGCCGGCGCTGGTGGCCGACATCTGGTTCATCCACCGCGAACTGGGCTTTGACATGAACCAGTTCAACCTGATGTTCGCCTTTGGCTCCGAACTCAACCGCGCCGCCAAGGGCGACGCCACGCTGACGCCGGCCACCCCGGCGCAGCAACAGGCTTTGTACCAAGCCCTGACCGCGGCCTTCATGGGCACGGAGCTGGAAGAGGGCCTGCGCCGCCACTGGTTTGACGAATTCAAGCCCTCGTACTGCACCAACGCCTTCAACTGCGGCGAACGCTTTTACCTGCTGCAAAGTGATGGCTCGGTGTACTCGTGCGTGCGCGGTCAGGGACTCGAAGCATTTCGCTACGGTAATGTGTTCGAGGCCCCGATCCTGGACATTCTGGACAACGGCGCGCGCAAGATCCGCCAGGTGCACCAGCAGCAGGGCCTGGACGGTGCCTGCCAGAGCTGCAGTCACCTGAGCGCCTGCCACACCGGCTGCCCGGTGGTGAAACACCAGAACCAGAGCGGGCGCTCTTACACCTGCGGCCTGCAGAAAATGATTTACGCCGACAACCCGCGCTCGTTTCCCGCTGACCCGCCGGTGGATCAGCGTGATTACGCCGACCATTACATCCGTGAGATGCATCCCAGTCTGGCCTTGGCCCGGCCGCGTCCGCCGCTGATCAAGCAGCTCATGCTGCCGCAGGAGCTGGGCGAGGACAAGAACACCTTGTCGGCGCTGATCGCCGCCGATGCCACGCTGCAAACCCTGTTCAGCGACACGGCCTTTATTTTGGAGCTGGCCGATGAGACGCTGGCGCTGACGTCACAGCTGTTCAAGCCGCAGCGCACGCAGCACACGCTGGTGCGCGGCGACCGCACCGTGCTGCACCTGCAGCGCGCCGTGTTGCTGGCCCACTGCCCGGAGCCGATTCGCAACACCCTGTACCTGCAGCTTCTGCGCGACACCCCGGTGGTCTATGGCGATGAGCAACGCACCAAGCAGGAGCACATCTTTACCTACCAGCTGTACGCCCATTGCCTGCAGCCCAGTGCGCGTTTCGGCGCCGACTATGTGCAGCTGGACTTGGGCGAGCTGCTGGCCTTGCACCGCGCGCACTACCAGCGCGGCGTGCTGAATAATCTGTTTGTGACTACGCTCTTTTTGCGTGAGTACCATTACCAAAAGCAGAAGAACAATGCCTTCTACCATGTGCAAACGGCGAACCTGCCGTTCCAGAATTTCGAGTTCCACTACCTGCCCTGAAGCTGGAGAACCCTGCCGTGACACCCCAAGACCTGCAACGCACCGCCTACACCGTTGAATGTTTTTTGAACGCCTTGCGGCTGGAAGACAGCCCCGCGCGCACCGGGCTCGAAGAAGATCTGGTGCGCTGGCTGGTTGACCCGGCCCGGCACAAGACGGACCACCTGATTTACCAGCAAGGCACGCTTAGTTGCTACCGTAATGCCCGCCCGGTCCGGAGTTTTGCCGTGCCGCAGGCCCGCCAGGTGCAAACGCTCTGGTGCAACAGCGCCAAACTGTCGGCCATCAACGGCACTGAATTCAGCCGCAACGGCCAGCTGCTGATGCTGGGCACGACCGGCTTGCTGCTGGGGATGCCCGGTGTCGTTGCTGCCCAGGACGCGCGCAAGGAGCAGCGCAGCAGTAATAACAACAATAACAATAACAATAACAACAATAATAACGGGTAGGTATCAAATACGTAGCGTTGAATTCAATGGCGACAAGCACTACAGGCTGATTTAATCTATAAATCCAGGCTGCCTTCGTCCATCGTTTGTGCGATAACAACCTGGTTCCTGCCGCCGTGTTTGGCTTCGTAGAGCGCGCCGTCGGCGGCCTTGATGACGTCATGCGGCAGCAAGCCATGGTCGGGAAATACGGCCACTCCTAATGAAATCGTGATCTGCCCCAGTGCCTGGCCTTCAAACTCGATGTGGAGGGTTTGGGGGACATCGCGGCAGATCTGCTCGGCCCGGCGGCGGGTGCAGCTCAGGCCCGCACCTGGCAGGATCAAGATGAACTCTTCTCCGCCGTAGCGACAGGCAATGTCTTCGCCACGCACCTGCCGGTTGAGGAAGGCGCCCAGTGCGGTCAGCACCGCGTCTCCTGCCTGATGCCCAAAGCTGTCGTTGAACCGTTTGAAGTGGTCGATGTCAAGCATGACGAGACCCAGCGGCTTGCCCGAGCGTCTGGAGCGGCAGGCCTCGCGCTCCAGCGAGGTCTCCATGTGGCGCCGGTTGTAAAGCCCGGTCAGTGCATCCCGAATGGTTTGCTGGCGCAGGCTTTCCTGCAGCTTCAGATTGGCCAGGGCCAGGCTGATGTGGTCGCTCGTGGTCTGCACCAGCTGTTTGCGCTCGTCGTCCGACGCCTCGCTCACCTGCTCCGGTGAATCGGCCTTCAGCAAGACATGCACCATGCCCAGCAGCTGGCCGTGGGTGGAAAGGTGCAGGCACAGATGCTCGGTGGTGCCGAGCAGGGTTGTTGCCGTCAGTTCGCCGTCCGGGAGCGAAATGCCTGCGGCAGAAATCCTGGTTTGCGCTGGCGCTGGCGCAGGCGTGGCCGTGTCGCCCCAGGTGGCGACCGACAGCAGCGTGTCGGACTGTTCGTCATGGATCGAGATCACGCCCGATTGGGTGAAGAACAATTTCTGCATGGCGTTGGCAATGATGTGATAAGCGTTGTCCAGATTGCGGCACGATTGCAGCTGCTCGCCCATGGCATTGAGTTCCGTGATCTGCTGGTTCTTGCGCTTGAGTCGGCTGATGGTGGTCTTGAGTTGTTCCTCGATGATCCGGCGTTGCGCGATCTCGGCTTGCAGCTTGCTATTGCGCTCATTGAGTTCCTGTGACATCAGGTCAAGCGAGCGCTCGACCTGAGCCAGGTCCTGGTCGGCCGTGGTGTACTGCGCGTCAACCGAGGCCAGAAAAGACGCCCAGTCCTGTGGCGCTGTTTCTTCA
>CAITZZ010000438.1 GCA_903897005.1 uncultured beta proteobacterium
ATCAGGAATTGCAGCGCAACGGCCTTGCGCCGGCCTTGTGGCGCGTGGATAGCGCTGCCGGATTGACGCAGGCCCTGCAGGAACTGCATTGCGACATGGTGCTGTCCGCGCCAGCGGGCGAGCAGGAGCCGACGTCGACGACGCAAAGCAATGCGCGCCAGGACCGGCTCGCCCTGGACGAAGCGCTGGCCAGCTTCAAGGCGGCGGTATCCAATATGCCGGGCATGGTGTTCGAAATGGAGTTCGCAGCCGACGGCAGTTCGACCCTCGTGGCCGTCAGCGAGGGCGCGCGCGACCTGTTCCATACAACACCCGAACTGCTGATGCAAGACCCTGATGCCATCGGCAGCAGAGTGGTGCCGGAAGACATGACTTTATTCCTGCAAAGCCGCAATGCGGCCTTCCTGATGCAGGTAGACTGGAACTGGACCGGGCGCATCCACATAGCCGAAATGAACGAGATCAAATGGATCGACCTGCGCTCCAAAGTGCGCCGGCGTGCCGATACATCGACTTGCTGGGACGGCATCATCCTGAACATCACGCGCAGCCGGGTCGCCGACATCAAAGCCCGCCGCGCACACGAGGAACTGGCGCGCCTGACCAAGCACGTTGACACCGTTGAACAGCAGCAGCGCAGCCATATCGCACGCGAGATCCATGATGAGCTGGGTGGCACCTTGACAGCTATCAAAATCATGCTGAACCGCCTGAACGCCGAGCTGACCGGCACCAAGGCCTTGCAGCTCGTTCAGACGACCGGCGGCCTGGTCGACTCCACCATCGACACGACGCGCCGCATTGCTACTTCGCTGCGGCCGGCCATGCTTGATCTGGGCATTCTGGCCGCCGTCGAGTGGCACGCAGCCGAGTTCGAGAAACGCATGGACATCAAGTGTCAGGTGACGTGCGGAACTGAAGAGATTGAACTCGACCGCAAACGCAGCAGCGTGGTGTTTCGCACCTTTCAGGAGGCGCTGACCAATGTTGCCAAGCATGCCCATGCCACGCGGGTGGAGGTCGAGCTTGATGCGCAGGAGGACTACGTCACACTGCAAGTCCACGACAACGGTTGCGGCATTGGCAGCGGCGACCTCGACAAACCGCAGGCCTTCGGCATCCTGGGCATGCAAGAGCGCGCGCGCAGCCTGGGTGGCCAGGCCAACGTTGAGCGCACGCCCAACGGCACGACCGTCATGCTGCGGATTCCACGGATCAGTTCCCCAGTGTCTCCGAACCAAGCGTCAGCATGATTCGGGTGCTGATTGCCGACGACCATGCCATCCTGCGCCGGGGTCTGGCCGAGATCATCTCGGAAGCGGGCGATATGGAAGTGGTTGGCGAGGCAGAAAGCAGCTCCCAGACCCTCAAGTTCGTGCGTGATCACGGTCTCGATGTGGTGCTGCTCGACATCGACATGCCTGACCGCAACGGCATCGACACCTTGAAACTGCTCAAAGTTGAAAAACCGAAACTACCGGTGCTGATGCTCACCCTGCACCCGGAATCGATTTACGCGCTGCGCGCCATCAAGGCCGGCGCATCGGGCTACCTGAACAAGCAAAGCGCGCCGACCATGCTGGTCACGGCGATACGCCAGGTCGCCACCGGGCGGCGTTACATCAGCCCGGCCACGGCCGAAGCCCTGGCCGATGCCGCTGCCACTGCCGACCAGCCCGCCCATACCACCCTGTCGGACCGCGAATACGAAACCATGCGCTTGATCGCTTCCGGGCGCACGCTGACCCTGATCGCCGCCGAGATGCACCTGAGCGTGAAGACCGTCAGCGTCTACCGTTCCCGCCTGCTCGAAAAAATGCAGCTCAAGAACAATGCCGAGCTGACCCATTACGTGCTGAAAAACAAGCTCATCGACTCACAGCCCGAGACCTCATCCGTGCGGCTGAAAGCCAGCGCCGCCCCGTCTGAGATCGTCAGCAATGCCCTGCGCCTGCTGGCGTCGCGCGGCCTGGCCCCAACGCCTGAAAACTACCAGCAATGCTATGCCGAGATCAGTGGCCAAACGCTTGCCCCATCGGCGCCAGCGACCCAGGGAACGACGACCGGCGAGCCGCTGGCCCCGGTCTGGACCGAATTGATCTCCGAACTGCTAAAGCAGTGGCAGCCTGCCAAGCCGGATTGAGCCTGCGCGGCAATTCGGAAAAGGGGCGGTTTTCGCCCTCTGTTTGAGCCCAGGCCGGAGCTACTCGGCGTTACCATTTGTTGGCCTGAAGTCGATGGAATACCCTACACTGACAGGCAAGGAGGAACCGGCAGTGGCAGCTCAAGCAAGAAATGACAACAACGTAGTGCATCTGGCAATTCCCCCGGCGCCTGCCCGGCGCAAGGCGGGCGGCAAGGCGCCAGCCCAGAGCCCGTCGACGGCGGCTGAATACTTTCAGCGCATCGAGCTCTATGCGCACAAAATCCGGCAAACCAAGGACATCGATAACATCATCGAAACGCTGGAAGAAGCCCTGCGCGAAACCCGCGCTCTGCACACGACCAACGAGATGGCCGCGGCGCGCCAGCAGGTGGCTCTGGCCGAGCAGCGCATCGAGCGCCTCAAGAGTGAACTCGAACTGGTCACCCGCCTGGTGCGTGAAGACCAGCTCACCCGCGCGCTCAACCGGCGCGGTCTGGAGGACGCCCTCAAGCGCGAAGTCGCCCGCGCCACCCGCAGCGACACGCCTCTGTGTGTTGCGATGATCGACATCGACAACTTCAAGCACCTCAACGACACGCACGGTCACCAGGCTGGCGACAAGGTGCTGGTGCACCTGGTGGAAATCATCCAGGACACCCTGCGCACCAATGACCTGATCGGGCGCTACGGTGGCGAAGAATTCCTGGTGCTGCTGCCTGGCTCGCCACTCGAAGCCGCTTGCGAAGTCATGCAGCGCCTGCAAACCCAGATGGCTCAGAAACCCATCGTTTGGGAGAATCTGGAACTGTGTGTGACCTTCAGCGTTGGCGTGGCCACCCTGCGCCCCGCAGAAATCGCGCCGGCCCTCATCGGTCGCGCCGACAAGGCCATGTACGAAGCCAAGCGCAAGGGCAAGAACTGCGTGGTCACCGCCGCCTGAGCGGCTAGCGGCAGGTTTTGCGTCTGCTTGCCAGACGCCGGCGCTGCACCGAGCAGTTGCTGCGCGAGCCGCCTGCGCTGCAGCGTGGCGCCAGCGCGTCGGCCAGCGCCTCCATCTCGTCGCCGTCCAGGCCGTGCCCCTGGCCCAGGGTCAGCATCTGCCGCGCCAGCGCGGTATGGCCGAGCTGGTTCAGCGCATGGATATAACTCAGCCAGTAACGTTGCGACTCGGGCTTTTGCGTCAGCGCTGCTTCCAGGTGCGCCAGTGCCGCCTCGGGCACGCCGAGCTGCAGCATCAAGAGCCCCAGGTTGTGGCTGGCTGCTGCGTGGCCCGGCTGGCTGTGCAGCACCTCGCAGTAAAGCCGGGCGGCCTCCTGCAGCTGGCCAAAGTTGTGGTGATGCACCGCCAACTGCAGCGTCACCTGCAGCGCGGGCAAAACCCCTGCGGGCCCGAACACGGCAGGCGTGGACGGTGAACTAATCTGGTGGTTCATGGGGGCTCCAGCAACTCGACTGCTGGCAGGATAACCGGGCCGCGATGGCGCTAAAGCCCAAACAAGCCCCCCATTTGGCCTCTATTCTGCCTTTCATTTAATTGGGGTCAGACTCCAATTAATTCTGAAAAGCTCGATCAGCCGGCTTGGAGCAGCGTCTTGTAGACGCCACAGCCTACATAGAGATCATCCACCGCCAGCACGTAGGACATCTTGGTTTGCACCCGCCCGGTGATCGGGTTGCTGATGTTGTACTCAACCCAACCGGGCGCCTGACTGGCCTGCTGGACGATGGTTTGCAGCAGACCGCTGCCGTCGACGCCAGCAACGTCCTGCACCCTTGTGCCCACCTTGGCCGGGTTGCCGCCGAAAGCACGGTAAGTGCCCTGCGCATCGAGGGCAAAGACATACATGTCGCGGTCATGAAAATCATTGGCCGGATTGGTCAGGTCGCGCAGAAAGCTGCTCCGGGTGCCGCGCGCGCGCTGCGCCACGGCGCGGTTCACCAGGGCCACAGCCTCTTCCGGCGAGCCCTGCAGCAGCTTGAACATCTCCACTGACTCAAGCAGCGTCACGGCGCGCGTCTGCAGGGTTTGTGCCTGGTCCACGGCGTGTTCCACCATGGTGGCGTTGCTTTGGGTGATTTCATCCAGATGATGCACCGCGGCGGTGATCTCGCTCAAGCCGGTACTTTGCTGTGCGCTCGACGCCGAAATCTGCGCCATGCTGGTGGCCACGTCGCGAATGCCCGCCACAATCTGGTTGATCGTGACACCGGCCGCATGGATTTTCTGCACGCTGCTTGCCACCTGGTCCGAAGAGGTGCCGATGAGTTGGCGGATTTCCTTGGACGACGCGGCCGAGCGCTGCGCCAGCGAGCGCACTTCGGTGGCCACCACGGCAAAGCCGCGCCCCGACTCGCCGGCCCGAGCGGCTTCGACCGCCGCATTGAGCGCCAGGATGTTGGTCTGAAAGGCCAGGCCGTCGATGACGCCGATGATTTCATCCATCCGCCTGGCGCTGGCCTGAATGGCTTCAACCGACACCACCGCCTCGGCCATGACCGTGGCGCCACTGCCTGCCACGTCACGCACTTCAATGGCCCGCGCATTGGCGCTTTGCGCCGAGCCCGCGCTGACCTGCACGGCCGACAGCAACTCTTCAACGCGCGACGCCGTCTGCTCCAGGCTGGCTGCCTGCTGCACCGTGCGGTCAGACAAATCCTGGCTGTCGCGCAGCAGCGTCTGGCCGGCATGCGTCACAAAGGCCGCATTGCCGCGCACATTGGCCACCATGCCCGAAACCGCCAGGCCAAGTTTGCCCAGCGCCGTCACCATGTCGCCCAGCTCATCGCGGCTGTGGGCCACCTCGGTCTGGCGCAAATCGCCTGAGGTCATGCGGCCCACCGTCAACACCAGCTGTGCAATATCGCGGGTCACGCTGACGTAAAAAGACAGCAGCAAAACCGCCAGCGCTGCTGCGTCCAAAGCGCAAAGTGCCACCACGAGTCGAAAGACCTCGGGCGGCCCGGTGCCAACAAAAAAAGCCCAGTTCACCACCAGGATCGGCATGGCCGTCAAGAACCCGATGAACGCAATCTTTTGTGAAAAAGAAAGCCTGCGCAGCACCACCATGCCGAGGCCAAACACACTGCTTGCATGCATCACATAAGTCCTTGTCATCATGGCGCCGCATACTCTTCGCGTCATCCAACTTATCGGCAAGCCATGCTGAAACATGAGCACCGCACACGCTGCAAGCCAAGCAGTGCGGTGCTGGCTCAGCGCCGCCTGCGTATTGAGCGGGCATGACAGAATGAACAGTATTGGCATTGATCCACCGTACGTCGGCAAGGCCCGGATTTGCCCTATGCGCCTCGGCCGCGCAACCGCTCGAGCATCAGCGCTGGGACTGGTTCTGACAAACACATTAGCAAGTTACTGAAGACGTGTAGAGCAACTGCTGTGGCGGCCTCTGCCAGTCGGGGCATTAGTCAAGTGCCCCGTCTCTTGGATGCCACCAAATACACTTCATCGTGGTCACGCCGCCCAACTGCGACAACCACAACGACCAGACGCTACGTGCGGGGCCAGCAACCGTTTGGCTAGTTGCTTCTTGAATTGCGCCCGGATTGAACCATCGAGTTTGTGCCACTCCTTGAGAGCGCCCACATCAAATTCGAGTTCATAGGTCTTCAAGTTTCACCTTGACCGTTTTCCCCCCTCGACGTTCTTTGACAACTTTGGTCAATTCGGCATCTTCCAGCCGGTCAAGTAGGGCTTCATAGGCGTTGGCGGACAAAAGATAAGCGACAGGTTTGTTGTGGTTCAAGACGGCAACGGGCGAGTCGCCCGCATCGTCCAGAATGCCACTGGGATTGCGTCGCAGGTCCGTCATGCTGACCGTGGTTCTGGCGTAAATCGTTTGGGTGGCGGCCATGTTTAAAATGTGCTTTATTCGGTGCATTTTTAAACACTTTTGTGATTCTGTCAAATCACCTGATTGTCACTGCGATTGCCATTTTCATCGCGAGGCCCTCTTGTATCGCGAGGGCCCCCTTTAATCGCGCGGCTCCCCCCGCGTCATCGGGAGCGAGGCGTGACGATCCATGACTTCGGACTGCATGGATTGCCGCGCTTAAGTAGTTTCTGGGTTGGCTTGCACAGGCCGCTACTCTAAAGCAGGATAATCGCGCAATGCAAACCTCGCTCGCCAGCCAGCTGCCCTCCATAGTCGCATTGTGCGAGCGCTATGGTGTGGCGCATCTTGAGCTGTTTGGATCGGCGACAGGGCCTGATTTCACCCCCGGAACGAGTGACTTTGATTTTCTGGTTGAGCTTGACAGACAGGCCCCGGGATCTCGTGCCCGTCGCTGGATTGAACTGGCCGAATCATTGGAAGAATTGCTTGGCCGCCCGGTCGATTTGGTAAACCCCCACTACATTCGCAACCCGTACTTCTTACGGTCTGTGAACCAGAGCCGCACTGTTGTCTATGACAGACAAAGCACCCAAGCTGTTGTTTGACGCCATCGCGGCCATTGAGTCGGCGCACGAGTTCATGGCTGCTTGCTCCTTTGAGCAATATGCGAGCGACAAAATGCGCCGCTCCGCGGTGGAGCGTCAACTCGAAATTCTTGGTGAAGCCTGTTCACGCCTTGCCAGGATAGAGCCAGCCTTGACGGAAAAGGTGCAGAACCTGAAGCTGGCTATTGACCTGCGCAACCGCATCATTCATGGCTACGATGCAGTGGACGATGAAATCGTTTACCTGACAGTTACTCAAGACCTCGATGCTCTGAAATCCGATTTGACACAGCTGTTGGCCGCGCGGGGCTGAGCAGTCGGGACAGTCATCGCGAGCGAAGCGTGGCGATCCATGCCTTCGGACTGCATGGATTGCTTCACTTCGTTCGCAATGACGACGAGGGGCGCCATGACGACAAACCCCACCCCTTTCCGCCCGCATTTGGTTCTCGCCCACATTTATTTTTGCGTCGATTTTGCAGCCCCACGACAAGCCGCTTAGCAGCCAATCCCCAGCGCAGCAGCCCTGCAAATTACAGTAATCCAAAACATTGCCGATAGCGCGCCGCCCTCTGTGCAGCGCAAAAAATAGGGCTAAACCTTTCTCAAAAAATATCCGATAGCTTGACCAACGGAGGTTTCAATGCTTCGCAGATGAGGCAAACCGAAGTGACCGGCGGCACCGCCGGAATTTCTTAAACCTAGTAAGGAGTTTCATCATGGCATCAGTTATCAACACAAACATAGCATCCTTGAATGCTCAGCGCAACCTCACCACTTCGGCATCGGCCCTCACCACTTCGCTGCAGCGCCTCTCCAGCGGCTTGCGCATCAACAGCGCCAAGGACGACTCAGCCGGCATGGCCATTTCCAGCCGCATGACGGCGCAGATCAATGGTCTGAACCAGGCGGCGCGCAATGCCAACGACGGTATATCGCTGGCGCAAACGGCTGAAGGTTCGCTCAACGCGATTTCCGATAACTTGCAGCGCCTGCGTGAACTGTCGGTACAGTCGGCCAACGCGAGCAACAGCGCGTCGGACCGCGCCTCGCTGGATGCGGAAGCGGCGCAGTTGACGGCTGAAATTACTCGCGTCGCCAGCACCACCCAGTTCAACGGCGTCAACCTGCTCGACGGTTCGTTCAGCGACAAGGCCTTCCAGGTCGGCGCCAATGCCAACCAGACGATCACAGTCAGCTCGATTGCCGATGCGCGCGCAACCGGTTTGGGCAGCAACATCCTGGTGGCGGACGGCTCGGTCATCGGTAACGCTGGCGTAGGCAAGACTCTGGCTGCTGCCGCGGACATCAGCGCGGGCAACGGCGTGGCCATAGAAGCCGATCTGACGTTTGCCACGTCTGGCGGCGGCACCACGGCCGTTATCGGCTATGCCGCCGGCTCCGATGCCAAAGTTGTCGCTGCCGCCATCAACGCTGGCGCCAGCGGCGTCGGTGTCACCGCGACCGCCGCGAACACCGCCAGCCTGAGCGGCATTGCGAGCGCCGGTACCGTCACAATGACGCTCAACGGCGTCGCACTCTCGGTTGCAGTCGCCGATCCGACCGATCTGACGACATTGATGGGCGCGATCAACGGCGCGCAGGGCACCACCGGCGTGACCGCAGCCTTCACCAGCAGCTCGTCCAAAGCCGGCCTGACCCTGTCGACCACCGACGGTCGCGACATCAGCGTCCTGGACTTCGGGAACACCGGCGCGACCAAGACCGCTGTTTTCTCCGGCGTAACCCTGACCGGCGGCGCGGCCACCGACTCCTCGATCAAGACCGGTACCATCTCGCTGACCAGCAGCAAGGGGACGATCACCACGGGCGCCGCCAACGCAACGCTCTTCAGCGCCGGCGCCGTGAGCAGCGCGTTTTCATCGCTGTCGAGCATCAGCTTGTCCAGCGCTGCAACTGCACAGCTCGCCATTGCAACGATCGACGCGGCACTGAGCCAGGTCAACGTTTCGCGTGGCGACCTCGGCGCCTACCAGAACCGCTTCATGTCGGCGGTTGCCAACCTCGCAACGACCTCGGAAAATCTGTCTGCCTCGCGCAGCCGGATCCAGGATGCGGACTTCGCGGCGGAAACAGCGGCGATGACCCGTGGCCAGATCCTGCAGCAGGCCGGCACGGCGATCCTGGCGCAGGCCAACTCGCTGCCCAACAGCGTGCTCTCCCTGCTCAAATAAGCAGTTAACACGCGCCCACCGGGCCCCGGCCGGAGTCAACCGGTCCGGGGTTTTCGCACCTTTGAAGGAGCACCGAAATGAAGATCGACGGGACTTCCCCTTTCAATACGGCAGTCAGCAGCGCCGCGCCCGCCGCAGCGCCGCCCATGCCCGCTGCCGTCGCCGCTAGTGCGGCAACACCGGCGGTCAACCCTGGGCTCGCACAGAAACCAGCGCGGCCTGACCCACAGAAGGCGGCGCAGGCCGCGCAGGAAATCAACGATTTTCTGAAATCGTCGTCAGCCGGTATCGAGTTCCAGGTCGACAAGCAGTCGGAGCGTGTGATCGTGCGGGTGGTGGACACCGAAACCAAACAGCTGATACGCCAGGTTCCGACAGAAGAAATGGTTGCCATCTCGCACGCGCTGGACCGCATGACCGGCTTGCTGCTGGCGCAAAAAGCCTGATAGCAGCGCTTTTACAGCGCTGCTTAAAGGTTTACGCGCTACTGGCCGATAGTAGGATGACATAGTTCAACAACAAGGGGTGATTTCCATGGCAACCACCTTGCCCAGCCTCAGCGCCAACACCGGCACGCTGGCCGCTGCGGGTGTCGGATCCGGTCTCGACGTGAAGGGTATGGTCAGCCAGTTGATGACTGTGGAGCAGCGTCCCATGACCCTGCTAGCCCAGAAAGAAGCGTCATACCAGGCCAAGCTCTCCAGCCTGGGCTCGGTGCAGGGCTCCTTGTCGGCATTGCAAACGGCCGCGCAATCGCTCAAGACAGCGGGTACCGCTGCCTATTCAAGCAGCGTCAGCGATTCCACGGTACTGTCGGCAGCGGCTGACAGCACGGCCGCCAGCGGCAATTACGCGCTGCAGGTGAGCAAGCTGGCCCAGGTGCAAAAGCTGGTGTCTCCGGCGCCCGGACTGGCTGACACCAGCAGCACCGTCGGGCTCGGTAGCGCCACCAGCATCACGATCACGCTGGGTACCACCAGCGGCACCCCGGTGGATGGGCAGTACGCGTCTGCCGGTTTCGTGGCCGACCCGGCCAGGACGCCGGTAACTTTGAGCATCGACAGCAGCAACAACACGCTGGCTGGCATCCGCGATGCCATCAACGCCGCCAATGCCGGCGTTACGGCCAGCATCATCAACGACGGCAGCAGTGCCCCGTATCGGCTGGCGCTGACGTCCAACAGCAGCGGTGCGGTCAGCAGCATGCAGCTGACGGTGAGCGGCGAGGCGGCGGTCAAGTCTTTGGTCGGCTTCGATCCCACCGAGGCCAGTCAGAGCCTGAGTGAAACCCAGACCGCGCGCAATGCGCAGCTCACGGTTGACGGCGTCAGCGTCAGCAGCGCCAGCAACAGCGTGGCCGGTGCGATTCAGGGTGTGACGCTGAATTTGACCAACGAGACCACCAGCGCCGTAACGGTGGCGGTGCAGCGCAGCAGCAGCCAGCTGAGCGCGGCGCTGAGTTCATTGGTAAGCGCCTATAACAGCGCGAACAAGGCGATGGCCGGCGCCAGCGCCAAAGGCGCGGTGTTGCAGGGTAATTC
>CAITZZ010000439.1 GCA_903897005.1 uncultured beta proteobacterium
CGGGTGCAGGCCTGGCCAGGGCGCAGGCCAAGAGGCGCATCCTGGAGTTGGCAAAATCACTGGCGCCTGCCGCCCGCGCGCTCCAGTCTGCTGCTGGTCACAGTTTTGCCGGCAATGCAGTGGTTGAGCGAATTGTTGTGTTGATTGAACAACGTTGCGCCCTGACGATTCGACGCCTCACCGACCCTGCTGTTGATGGTCTGCCGCTTGGGGTTTGACGCGCCGCAGCCGATCAAACATGCGCTTGACCCAGACGCCCGCATCGTCCACGTAGGTAAACACCGCAGGAATCACCAGAAGACTCAGCACGGTGGAAGTGATCAGGCCGCCGATCACGGCAATCGCCATCGGTGAGCGAAAGCTTGCGTCCGAAGCGCCCCAGCCCAGCGCAATGGGCAGCATGCCGGCGCCCATGGCGATGGTGGTCATGACGATCGGGCGTGCGCGCTTGTGACAGGCGTCGAGCAAGGCATCGAGCCGGCCCTTGCCGGGCACCACCGGCTGGCCGTCGCTGCCATCGTGCCCGCGCCGTGCCACGATGGCGTATTCCACCAGCAAAATCGAGTTCTTGGTGGCCACGCCCATCAGCATGATCAGGCCGATCAGCGAGGGCATGGAAAAACTCTTGTGCGCCAGCAGCAGGCCGACAAAGGCTCCGCCTAGCGACAGGGGCAGGGCAGACAGGATGGTGACCGGGTGCAGAAAATCCTTGAACAGCAGCACCAGCACAATGTAAATGCACAGCACGCCGGTCAGCATCGCCAGGCCAAAGCTGGCAAAGAGCTCACCCATGACCTCGGCGTCACCGACTTCAATCACCTTGACGCCGGGCGGCAGGTTCTTCACGCTGGGCAGGGCCAGCGCGATTTCGGCCACATCACCGAGCTGCAGGCCCGAGAGCTCCATCTCGAAGTTGATGTTGCGGGCCCGGTCATAGCGGCCAATCACGGCCGGTCCGCCGGTAACTTCCAGCTTGGCGACCTGACCCAGCATGACGGCGCCGACGCCGGGTTTGGCGCTGGGCACGTGCAGGCGTTCCAGCACGCTCAGGTCCTTGCGCGCCGCGCTGTCAAGCCGCACCACAATCGGCACCTGGCGCTGCGGCAGGTTCAGCTTGGACAGCGCCACGTCAAAGTCGCCGAGCGTGGCAATGCGCAGCGTGTCGGCAATGGCCGCGCTGGTAATGCCCAGATCGGCGGCGCGGGCAAAGTCGGGTCGCACTGTGATTTCGGGGCGGATCAGACTGGCGCTGGAAGCCACACTGCCCAGGCCGACGATGGTGCGCAGGTCTTTTTCAACCGCCAGCGCCGCCGTTTGCAACAGTTCCGGGTCTTCCCCGGTCAGCACCAGAACGTACTTCTCGCCCGAGGCTCCCAGGCCCACCTTGATGCGCACACCGGGCAGCGGCTCCATGGCGCTGCGAATCTGCTTTTCGATGGCCTGTTTCACCGGGCGTTCACCGCGCGCGCTGAGCTGGATCGTCAGCGTGGCCATGCGCGTTTCGCTGGCACCGGCCGAGGCAAAGGGGTCGCCGCCGGCACTGCCACCACCAACCGTGGTGTAAACGCTCTTGACCTGGGGAACCTTGAGCGCGAGTTGGCGCGCCTGCTCCGCCAGTTCCATCGTCTGCGTCAATGTTGCGCCCGGTGGCAGCTCCAGGTAAACCTGGGTCTGCGAGTTGTCATCGGGGGGTATGAAGCCCTTGGGCAGCAGCGGCACCAGCGCCACCGATCCGGCAAAAAAGACAATGGCCGCCAGCAGGGTCAGCGCCCGGTGCCGCAGACACCAGGTGGCGGCGCGGTGGTACAGGGTGAGCCAGCGTGGTTCGTGGTAGGCCGTGACGATGGGGCGCAGGAGGTAGGCCGCCATCATGGGCGTCAGCACGCGCGCCACCACCAGCGAGGCAAACACCGCCAGCGCTGCCGTCCAGCCAAACTGCTTGAAAAACTTGCCGGCAATGCCGCTCATGAAGGCGGTCGGCAGGAACACGGCAATCAGCGTGAAGGTCGTGGCAATCACGGCCAGACCGATCTCGTCGGCCGCTTCCATGGCCGCCTGGTAAGGCGTCTTGCCCATGCGCAGATGGCGCACGATGTTTTCCACTTCCACAATCGCATCGTCCACCAGAATCCCCACCACCAGGGAGAGCGCCAGCAGCGTCACCACGTTGATGGTGAAACCCATCTGGTGCATGCCGATGAAGGCGGGAATGGCTGACATCGGCAGCGCCACCGCCGACACCAGCGTGGCGCGCCACTCGCGCAGGAACAGCCACACCACCAGCACCGCCAGCGCCGCGCCCTCGTACAGCAGATGCAGGGAGCCGATGTACTCCTCCTGCGCCGGCGTCACAAAGTCAAAGGCCAGCGTCAGTTCCATGTCCGGGTGTTGCAGCTTGAGCTCTTCCAGGGCTTTTTGTACGGCTGCGCCTACCGCCACTTCGCTCTCGCCGCGGCTGCGCACCACTTCAAAACCGATCACCGGCACGCCGTCGAGCAGGGCGGCGGAGCGCGGCTCGGCCACCGTGTCGCTGACGCGAGCGACGTCGCTCAGGCGGATGCGCCGGCCGTCGGCCAGCGAGAGTTCGATCAACGCCACCTCAGCCGCGCTGCGCACCGTGCCCAGGGTTCGCACCGGCTGCTCCGACACGCCCAGATCGGTGCGACCGCCAGCGGCCTCGGTCTGCACCATGCGCAACTGGCGGGACACCTCGGCCACGGTGGCACCGAGTGCCTGCAGCTTGAGCGGATCAATGGCTACCAGCACTTCACGGTTCACGCCGCCGACGCGGTTCACGGCACCGACGCCGCGCACCGAGATCAGCTTGCGTGCGATCTCGTGGTCCACAAACCAACTCAGCGCTTCGTCGTCCATCTGCGGCGCCTGGCCAGCGGTCTTGGGCTTGCTGCGCACGGTGTAGGCCAGGATCGGTTGGCCCGAGAGATCGATCTTCTGCACGATGGGGTCACGCAGGTCGGCCGGCAACTCGCCGCGCACACGGGACACTGCCGAGCGCACATCGTCCACCGCTTCCTGGGTGGGTTTTTCCAGACGGAACTCGGCGGTGATGGTGACCACGCCATCCTGCACCTTGGTGTAAATGTGCTTCAGGCTTTGCAGGCTGGCAATGCTGTCTTCGAGCTTGCGCGCCACATCGTTCTCAAGCTGCGCCGGCGCCGCACCGGGCAGCACTGCGGTGACGATCACCATGGGCAGGTCGACGTCGGGCATGTTCTGCACCTTCATCGCCTGGAACGACAACAGGCCGGCAAAGCTCAGCAACACGAACAGCATCACTGCCGGAATCGGGTTTTTGATCGACCAGGAGGAAACATTCATGGTCAGCGGGCTCCCTATTTGCTGGCCGGCTTGGCAGGCGGCGCGGCCGCTTCAACCACGCGCACCAGATCGCCGTCGCTCAGAAAGCCGCCACCGGTGGCAACCAGCTTGTCCTCGGGCTTGATGCCGCTAATGATCTCGACCTGGTCCCCGAGCAGCCGGCCGGTCTGTACCTTGACCTGCGCCACGCGCTTGTCAGCGCCGACGCGGAACACGTAGTTGAAGCCGTCACGCACCACCAGTGCGGTCTGCACTACGCTCATCGCACTGTTACTACCAAGCTCAAACTCGCCGCGCGCAAACATGCCGGGTTTTAAGGCCCCCACGCTTGTCGCTTCGCGTACTGCGCTGCCCCCCGAGGGGGCTAATTTCCCTTGGGGCGGCCCGGCGGGAAATTGCCCGGGAACAATGTCTACATAGATCAAACCATTGCGGGTTTGCGCGTCCACGGTGGGCGCGACCATGCGCACGCGGCCTCTCACCTGTGTGCCGTCGGGCGCGGTCATGAGCACGGGCGTGCCGGCCTTGATGCGGCCCAGTTCGGTGGCCGTGACTTCGGCGCGCCACTCGAGTCGGCCCTGGCGGATCAGGCGGAACATCTCCATACCCGCACCCAGCACCGCGCCTACCGATGCGCTGCGGGCAGAAACGATGCCGCTGTCGGGTGCCAGCAGCCGGGTGTGGCTCAGGCGAAGCTGCTGGGCATCGAGCTGCGCCTGGGCGGATGCCACGCGGGCCTTGGCCATCAGCTCGGCCGTGAGCAACTGATCAATCTGTTGCGCACTCAGGGCGCCCGAGCTTTGCACGGCGCGGGCGCGGGTGGCGTTGGCGGCGGCATCAGCCGCAGCGGCCGTGGCTTCCATCAACGCGGCGCGCGCCAGTGCCACATCGGCCTGCACGCCTTCGGCAGCAAAGGTGGCCAGCAACTGGCCCTTCTGCACCTGGTCGCCAATGCCGGCGCTGAGTTCCTGCACGCGCAGGCCATTGACCTCGGCGCCGATGATGGCCTCCTGCCAGGCCACCACGTTGCCGTTGGCGCTGAGTTTGAGCGGCAGCACGCTGGTTTTGGCCTGCGTCAGCGTCACGGTCAGAGCGGGCTTGACGCCGGCGGGGGCGGCTTCGTTGCCGGCAGCGTTGGAGCGTGCGGCCAACAGAGCCAGGCCGGCCAGCGCGAGCGCCGCCAGCAACAGTCCCAGGGTATGGGGTTGGGTTTGAAATCGGTTCATGGTGCAACAAAGGGTTGATTCACAGAGACAGCAGTGGCGTGGGGGTCAAAGCCACCACCGAGCGCGCGGTACAGCGCCACCCAGGCGCGATTGCGGTCCAGTTGGAGCGCCAGTTGGGTCGATTCCGACGCCAGCGCCAGGCGGCGCGCATCTTCGAGCTCCATCAGGCTGGCCAGCCCCTGCGCATGGCGTGCCTGCGTCGCTGCCAGCAGCTGCTTGTAGCCGCGCTGCGACACAGCGGCATCATCATGCCGTGCTTCGGTCGCCTGCAGATTCACCAGCGCTTCCTCGACCTCGCGCACGGCCTGGCGCACGACGGCACGGTAAAGCGTCACCGCCTCAAAGTAGCGCGCCTGCGCTGCCGTCACGTTGGCGGCGCGCTGGCCGCCGTCAAACACGGGCAGACTCAAGACCAGCGGCCCGAAAGACCAGGTGTTCAGGTTGGTGGTGCTGCCCTCGCTGTCGTAGCGCAAGCGGCCGATGGAGCCACTCAGGTTCAATCTCGGATAGCGCTGCGCCTTGGCCACGCCCACTTCGACGCTGGAGACCACCAGCGCGCGCTCGGCGGCAAAAACGTCGGGGCGTTGTGTGATGGTCTGCGCCGGAACGGCCGTGACCGCCAGCGGCTTGGGCTGCGCCGGCGCAGCGCGCGAGCGCGCCATCTTCTGCCGCAGTTCCGGCTCCGGCAGTGCCGTCAGGGCCACCAGCGCCTTCACCGCCAGATCGCACTGCGCTGTCTGTTGCGTTGACCGGCTGCGACTCTCAGCGGCGCCAGCATGTGCCAGAGCCGCCATAGAGGACGGCAGCAAGCCGGCTTGGGCCATGGCGTCAGACAGTCGGGCGGTCTCGGCGCGTGAAGCGGCGTCCTGCTGTGCCAGCCCCAGCACCGCCTGGCAAGTGTGCAAACCGAAATACAGATTGGCCACTTCCGCCGCCACCGAAACCCGGGCGTCATGCCACTGCGCCTGGGCCCCCTCGACCTGCGCCTGCGCCGCGCGGCTGGCGGCCCGGTTGGCTCCCACCAGATCAAG